>JBNLBT010000006.1:0-70727 GCA_050303435.1 Marinicellaceae bacterium | reverse complement strand
GCCACCGCACTGAGCTATGATGTGGAGATTGCCAGCGACCCGGCGTTCACCGCCGTGCTGGACAGCGCCACGGTCACCGGCACCACATACACCCCGGCCCCAACCCTCAACCCCGGCAGCGATTATTACTGGCGTGTGCGGGTCAACAACGCCTGCGGCGCCGGCGCCTACAGCGTGGCCTCCTTTGTCACTTTGGTGCCGGTTTCGGTGACCGAGTGCAGCACCCCCGCCGCTGCCATACCCGACGGCAACCTGCTGGGCCTGTCCGACACCCTCAACCCGGTCGACGGATTCATCATCAGCGACCTGAATGTGTCTCTCGACACCACCCACACCTGGGTCGGCGATCTGATTTACACCCTGTCACACGTCGAATCGGCCACCAATGTGACCGTGGTTGACCGCATCGGCGTGCCCAACACCCTGTACGGCTGCGATCGCAACAACATCGACGCGACACTGGATGACGCCGCCGCACTGCCGGTGGAAGATCAGTGCGCAGCGGCCACGCCAACCATCAACGGCACCTTTGCCCCCAACAACCCCCTGTCGACATTCAACGGCGACACCTTCGACGGCAATTGGGTGTTGACCGTGCAGGATCTGGTCACGCCGGACATCGGCACCCTGAACGAATGGTGCCTGATCGCTCAGGGCGGTCAGATCATGAGCGCCGATTTCAGTGACCTGGAGAGCACCTACGGCACCGCCTGGCACACCGGCGCCGGTGCGTCCCGTCTGGGCAGCAATTGGTCGGCCGACAGTGACGCCATGCCCAACTCGGATGACCTGGATGACGACGGCGTGGTGGCCTCCGGCCTGTGGCTGCCCGGCAGCAGCAACGCGCAATTGTCGGTCACCACCAACAGCTCGGGCTTTCTGGCCTGCTGGTTTGACTGGAACAACGACGGCGTGTTTGCCGGCGCTGAGCAAGCGGTGGCCGAGACGTTTGCCACGGCCGGCAGTTTTGCGGTGCCGGTGACCATCGATCCGGGCAGCACCTTCGGCATGCCGGGCGACGATTTTCTTGAGTCGCGCTGCCGTTTCTATGACACCGAGCCGCTGTTTGCCACGGAAACGCCGACCGGACCGGCCACCAGTGGCGAAGTGGAAGACTATTTGCTGGACGTCAGTCTGACGCCGGTCAGCCTGGCCCAGGTGAAAACCCAGCGCAGCAACGGCGTGGCCGTGATCAATTGGCACACCGCGCACGAATCGGCGCACGCCGGTTTCAATGTCTATGGTCTCAAAGGCGGGCAGCGCGAACGCCTGAACCGGGAACGGCTGCAGCCCGAAGCAGTGGACAGCGATGGCGCGCGACTTTACCGTTGGCGCATTGAACAGGCCGATGCCTGGGACGCTGTGGTGCTGGAAGACGTCGGCATCAATGGTCGTCGCGTGCAGCATGGCCCCTTCGCCTTCAACGGCGAGTACGGCGCGCGCGACGCAGTGCAGTCATTCGACTGGACAGCGCTCGGCGCGGAGCACCGGCGCAAGCACCAGGAAAGGCAGAGCCTTCTGTCAGCACAGGACAGCGTGGTGCGGGTGCACACCGATCGCGCCGGCGTGCAGCGCATAGAGTACAGCGATCTGCTGGCGCTGGGCGTCGACTGGCGCGGCGCCGATGCACGGCGCGTGCGCCTGAGTCTGGCCGGCGCAACGGTGCCATTGCACAGCAGCAGCGCCGTGATCGACGAGAATACGCGCTTTGAGTTCATCTCCGATCACCGCCCCACCCGCTATGACAACACGCTGGTGCACCTGTTGAGTCTGGAAGACGCGCCGCTCGACGAGATGATCGCAACGCACAACCCGGGTTTGCCCAGCGCGGCGCAAGCGATGTATCACCAGCGCGAGCTGATGTGGTCGGACAACCTCGCGTATTCCTTCGCGGCGCCCCTGGACGACCCGTGGTATCTGCAACGACTGATCAGCAGCGGCGCCCCGGCGCTGGCTGAATGGCCGTTGGAAATCGATGACCTGTTGCCATTGGCGGACGTGCCTGCGCTGGCGCGCATCAATCTGTGGGGCGGCAGCGACTGGCAACATCTGGACCCCGATCATCACTTGCAGTGGCTGCTGGACGAAACCGTGCTGGCCGACCGCCGCTTTGATGGCATCACACCACTGCAACTGCAACAGTCCCTGGATTCCACCGCCCTGCTCAACGCCGGCCATCTGCGCCTGCGACTGCCCGGCGACAGCGGCGCCGATCACGACGTGGTGCATGTGGAATCGCTGAGCCTGAGTTACCCCGCGGAGTTGCGCATGCAGGGGGATTCGATGCACTTTGTGCCGCGCCCGCAAGGCCAGCAGGCAGAGCGGATATTTGCCCATGGCTTCGAACAGGCAGCCGACAACGGCGCTGTACATTTCATCGTCGAAAACGTCGGCGCCGGAGCGATGAGCGTCTACGTCCGCAACCAGAGTGGCACCCTGCGCCTGAGCGAGCAATCCATGCAACACGACGGCGCGGCTCAGCGGCTGCTGCTGCCGTGGCTGGCGGCCTCAGCAGAATACTGGATTGCACGCACTGATTCCATCACCCCGGCAAGACTCAGCCTGTACCAGGCCAACGAGCCGCTGCCAACCCAGGCAACCGATGTGTTGATCATCAGCCATCCAGACTTCATCGACGATTTGGGGCCATTGCTTGCAGCCCAACGCGCCGAAGGCTGGCGCCCGTCAGTGGCCAGCAGCGAAGACCTCTACGCCAAATACAGCCATCACCGACCGGACGCTTCGGCACTTCAACGATTCATTGCCGAAGTGGCCAGCAGTCAGCCACTGACGCATGTGCTGCTGGTGGGCGCCGACAGCCGCGACTACCACGACAACCTCGGTCTCGGCAGCGTGGCTTTCCTGCCCACACCCTACACCGCCACCGACGATTTGATACACCACGCCCCGGTGGACGCCATGTACGGCGATCTGGACAACGACGCGGTGCCCGATCTGGCCATTGGACGCCTGCCGGTGCGCAGCAGCGCCGAGGTGCAAGACTGGCTGAGCAAACGTCAATTGTTCACCGCCCGCGGTGAAATCAACGAGGCCCTGTTTGTGTCCGATCGGGGCACATCATTCAATGCGGTGAGTGCACAGTTGGCGGGCTTGCTCGGCGATGCATGGGCCATTCAGCAGGCGCAGCTGGGACCACTGGACGCCACTGCTGTCAACAGCCTGATCACAACCGAGATCAACACCGGCCTCGACTGGGTCAATTATTTTGGCCATTCTTCGCCGCATCGCTGGTCCTTTGAAAACGTCTTCAGCGCCGACGACGCGCTGCAGTTGCAGAACCTACAGCGACCGGTTGGATTCATCCAGTGGGGTTGCTGGAGCACCTATCATGTGCTGCCGGAACACCACAGCCTGAGCGATCACCTGTTCGGCCAACCCGCCGGTGCGGCGCTGATCATGGGCGCAGCGACGCTGACCGAAGCCGGGCATGAGCAGCAACTGGCGCAGCGACTGTTGCCGCGCATGAAAGACACTCAGCTGAGCATCGGTGAAGCCATTCTGCAGGCCAAACGCGATCTGGCCACGCTGCACCCGGATCACCGCGATGTGTTGTTGGGCTGGCATTTGCTCGGCGATCCAACCATGCGGTGAGGTCGCGCGTGTCAGGGCACGGGATCCAGGGTCTGAAAACAGACTCCTATGGCTCAATCGCTGATGACCATGTGACCGACGATGAGGGCTTCGGCCGCGGCCGCGTCAATCAGGCGCAGTGGATAACGGCCCGACTTCTCCGGCAGTTTGTGCTGTTCTATGCGCGCGGTCACCAGATCGAACTGCACCGTGGTCGGCAAACGATGGCCATTGAATTCAAGATGCGCGCGTTTTGAGATGCAGGTGATTTTGACCCAGAAGGCCGATTCCCCGGACGGTTGGGTGTTGAAAGACTGACCCAGTTCGGCCCTTTTGGGCCCCCAATCAAGCACGTCGCTGAACACACTGGAAACCCGGCCATCGGCGTAGCGGTGAAATTCAGGCAGCGGCATCACCTGAAAAACGCCCAGGGTCTGTTTTTTGTGATTGATGGCATCGTACAACTGTATTTGGTGATCCCCCGTCTGCTCGAGAAATGCCTCAACGTGGTCATAGATGCCGGAGGTGAAGCCCTGTTCACTGGCAACCAGCCGACGCTCCCGCCCGTCGATATAAATTTTCAGGCCCTGCGGCACGTTGTTGGCTAAAAACCACAAACCGCAATGCCCATCGGACTGCTCGTTGAACTTGATGCCCCGATGCGTGCGTCTGGGCCCCCAATCGATCAAATCCACAATGCGCGCCTCGGCGGCGGTGTGCCATGGCAATTCGTCCTCCGCAGCGGACAACAAGGCCTCACCGTGCATGGCCCAGGCGGCGGCCAGCACCTGCAACTCGGTGTCACTCAGATACCAGTCACCCACCTGCTGCACGCGCCCGGCTGCAAAATCCGCCTCAATGTCGGTTTTCAGTGCGGCCAGCCATGGCCCGGACTGCGCCGCATCCGGCGCACCATAGCGTTGCCGCAAGATGTCCAACGCCGCCTGCCCATCGGGCAGAATCTCCACCACTGCATCGCTCAGTTGAATGCCCTGCAACGGGTCGACCGTGGCCATCCCTTGAACGGATACGGATTCGGCCGCGTCGGTTGTCATCGCGTCAGCGCACTGCAACTCTCGGCCACGCATCCACCAGGCGCCACCGGCACCACCCAGCACAAGCCAGGCCGCCGCTTTCATCACTTCACGTCGATTCAGGCTCATGACAACCCTCCATGCAGGTGGTGGCCCAGCCGCAAGGCCAGGGCCACAATGGTCAAGGTGGGGTTGGAAAAACCCACGCTGGG
Organism: Marinicellaceae bacterium; assembly: GCA_050303435.1. Classification (GTDB taxonomy): domain Bacteria; phylum Pseudomonadota; class Gammaproteobacteria; order Xanthomonadales; family Marinicellaceae; genus JBNLBT01. The sequence continues at coordinate 65,890 of JBNLBT010000006.1, read as the reverse complement.
AAACACGCCGTTGCTCAGCACATGCAAGCCCGTGCAGTCATGCACTTTCAGGTTGACATCCACCACGCCCTCTTCGGGCCCGACCGACATGCGCGTGGTGCCGCCGTGGTGAAACCCCGGCGACAGCCCCGGCAAAGCGTCCGGATTCAATGGCAATTTCTGACTGCGCACGCGACCCAGACCGCGCACCCCCAGGGCTTCAGCAAACAGCTTGACCGCGCGGTCCAGGGTGGTAAAGTCAGAAGGATTGAATCGCCAGTCCAGGCGCAGTTTGCGCAGGCCCAACGCATCGACCTCTTCGTTCAGCGTCACGCGGCTGTCGCGACAAGGCGTGGGTTCAAAGATCCACGTGCTGTTGTATAGATTGGCCTGTTGTTGCAACCACGGGTTATGGGCATAGTTTTTGCCCAGCATGCTTTCGTTGCGAATCGCCGACAGCAGAACACAAAAATTATTCAGACCTTCACGACGCAACACCTCGTCCGACAAGCCAAGCACCGGCATCAATGCAGCGCCGCGGTGTTCGATGCGGCGATAGTTAAGTCCGGCAGGCAACAGAAACTGCGCCGCGGCATGCCCCGGATGGTCCATGAAACAGCGTCCCACCCAATCGCTCTCGTTGCCGACGCCGCGACTGAAACCGGGTGGCTGTTGATTGAGCAGGAATCGGGCGTTTTCAATGCCGCCCATGGCCAACACGGTGTGCTCGGCCTCAACGCGCACGCGCTGCCCCTGCAGAGATTGCGCCCGCACACCCAGCACGCGGCGCTGCTGCACGATCAATTCAGTGGCGTTGGCGTGCAGCAGGCACTGGATGCGCGCGTCCGTTTCCATGCGCGATGTGTACACCGGACCGAACCGGGTCGGTGGACTGAACACAAAGTATCGATTGCGCAACACCCCGTCGCTGTCATCCAGCAGGCCTTCGGGTCGTTCGTTGGCCACGGCTTGCAGGGCTTCGTAATTGGGAATCTGGCAGACCTCGGCCGCGCGGCGGTAATGCACATCCAGTTCGCGTCGCTCAATCGGCCATCCGCTCAGGGGCGTGTGCGGGCGCGCTTCGAAATCAATGGCGTCCAGTGGACGGCACCAGCCGCCCCAGTGATTGCTGGTGCCGCCGAAATAGCGCAGTCGCGAGGCCGCCAGCGGGTATTCACCCGCGCCCACCTCACCACTGTACAAGGCCTGTTCGCGGGCTTCGGGAAACTGCAGCCCACCGGCTTCCAGCAACACCACTCGACGTCCAAGATCGGACAATTGCATGGCCAGGGTGAGGCCGGCAGGGCCTGCGCCCACCACGCACACATCGGCCTGCAATGTGCCCGGTTGCTGCAGGTCATTGAGATCTTTCAGCATGCGTGCACCATGGGTTCAATTGACATTCGCTTCATGGCTTTATTAATCTCCAGTGTAAACACCGCCTGTGTGATTGATGTGACAATCACGCTTCAATTTTGCCGGCCGTTGTCCGGCTGCAACGCCATCGCCATGCGTCCGACGGTGTAGGCGTTCCACACCCACAAGCCCGCCATCAACATGGCCACCAGGGCCAATAAACGGATGTCCACCACCAGCCACAGCACCAGCGGAATGAACAGCGTCTGTGCAAAAACGTCTCCAATGCGGTAGATGACGGTATCGAGGAAATTCTTGAATTTGTATTTGGTCTGCTGATCCAGCGCGATGAACAGCCAGTCCGATGGCGGTTTCATCAATCCGTAGGCGCCCGAACGTTGCAGAATGATGGCGCCGAGCGCGACCTGAATCAGTGGCACCAGACCGATCAGCGCCAGCGCCAGCACCATCAGGCTTGGCAGGATCGCCAGGATGCGGGGGATGCGCACGTTCTGCATCAGGTAAGGGGTCAGCACGAACTGGAAAAACAACGTGATGGCATTGGTTGCGGTGTTGATCAGACTGAACGCGCGGGTTTGCCGATCGGCGCCGATCACGTGGTTCTGAATAAAATGCCCCTGAAAATAGTACAGCACCGAGCCAATCAATACAGCCAGGATCGTCATCAGGGCGATCTGTTGCAGGAAGCGCGATGAAAACACCAGGCGGATGCCTTCCAGGGCGCTGCCACCCATGGGCACTTCACGGTTGACCTCCGAATCGCGCGCGAAAAGCCGCAATTTGAGCAGAATCAGCAACACACAGACCATCATTAACACGGCAAACAACAACAGATTGACTGTGCCGGTGTGTTTCACCAGAAAACTGGTCAACAGCGGGCCGACGATGCCGCCGGTGCTGCCGCCGGCGGCGATGAGACCATACAGCCGCTTGCCTTGCGCCGGTGTGTATATGTCGGCCATGAAACTCCAGAACAGCGACACCACAAACAGGTTGTACACACTGATGAAAATAAAAAAAGCCCGCGCCAGCCAGGATTCACCGCCGAGGACGGTCAAGCCAATCCAGAACAGCAGAATCATGGAGGTGAAAAAGGCGTAGATGTACGGCAGAAAAACCCGTCGGGTGTAGCGCGACACGATGGCGCCGTAAATTGGTTGCACACTGAGCATGGTCACCAGCGTGCCGAGGTACAGCCACTTGTAATTGTCCACGCCAACGGCCACGCCCATTTGTTCGCGAATCGGTCGCAAGACAAAATAGCCGGCCAGCAAAAAGAAAAAGTAGGCAAACGACAAGGCCAGCAGCAGTCGCTCGCCGGGCTTCACCAGGTGTTTGAACTGTTCAATGCTTTTCATGTTTAAATTGCACCCGCCGGGTGATGCCACAGGTCAGCACATAAGGAATCAAATCCAGTGAATCGGCCAGTTGCTCGGCTGGCAGCGCATCGCCCCACAGCAGCACATCGTCGCCGCATTTAACCTGTGGCAGTTCACTGATGTCCACCGCCAGCATGTCCATCGACACGCGACCAACGATGCGACACAGCCGTTCACCGACGCGGCACTGGCCCTGCAACTCGCGGCTCCACGGATAGCCGTCGGCGTAGCCAATGCCAACGATGGCCACGCGCAGATCGTGCGGACAGGTGTACACCGCGCCGTAGCCGATGGTGCCACCGGCGGCCACTTCTTTGACTGCAATCACTTTGGCCAGCAATTGCATCGCCGGGCGCAGGCCGTGTTGTGCGCCGGTTTGACCTGAAATCGGTGAAATGCCGAACATGCCGATGCCGATGCGCGCCCATTCGGCCGCGTCGGCCAGTCCACCCAGCACCGCCGCGGTGTTGCTGAACGAATACTCAAGACCGGCGCCCTGCACCGCCCGATTGGCGTCGCGCTGCGCGCGCGTCTGTGCGCAGTCGGGCTGATCGGACTGCGCGTAATGGGTCATCAGCCGCACCCGCCGCACCGCGCGGTGATCGCGCAATCGTTGCACCAGCGCCTGCATGCGATGCGGTGCAAAGCCCAGCCGATTCATGCCGGTGTCCAGTTTCAGCCACACGTCGATGCGCGCGGAGGTCGGCACGGCATCGAGCAGATCCAGCTGATAGTCCTGATGCAGCACCGGATCCAGACGTTCGGCCACCGCGCGCTGCATTTCTTTTTCATTGAACACCCCTTCGAGCAACAAAATGCGTCGCTGTGAATCCACCCCGCGCACTTGCAGCGCCTCACCCAGTGTGGCCACGGCAAAGGCATCGACGTCGGCCAGCTGTGGCACCACCTGAACCAGGCCGTGTCCGTAGGCATCGGCTTTCACCACGGCAATGATGGGCCCGGCATGCAAGCCCCTGAACACCTGCAGATTTTCGCGAATCGCGGACAGATCGATGACGGCGCGCGTGCCGCGGGAGCGTGGCATATCAGACGCGCCTCAGGGCTGCAATGAAACCGGCGCAGCCGAACATTGGGCGGGTGCGGTGTGGGGCTGCTGCGGTCGATGGGTTCAAGGCCGAAGTACCTGCGAATCAGTGCGCCGCGTCGATGACGATGTCGTCCTGAAAATTCTCAAAGCGGGTGTATTCACCCAGGAAGGTCAGCGGCACGGTGCCGGTGGCGCCGTTTCTGTGTTTGCCGACGATGATCTCGGCCTTGCCCTTGTGCGGTGAATCTTCGTTGTACACTTCATCGCGGTAGATGAAAATGATCAGATCAGCGTCCTGTTCGATGGCACCGGATTCACGCAGATCGGACATCACCGGGCGTTTGTTGGGGCGCTGTTCCAGTGAGCGGTTGAGCTGCGACAGCGCGATCACCGGCACGTCCAGTTCCTTGGCAATGGCTTTCAGTGTGCGCGAAATTTCAGAGATCTCGGTGGCGCGGTTTTCGTTGTTGCCCGGCACCTGCATCAGCTGCAGGTAATCGATCACGATCAAATCCAGGCCATGTTTGCGTTTCAGGCGCCGCGCGCGGGCGCGCACCTCGGCCGGTGACAGCGCCGGGGTGTCGTCGATGAACAGTTTGGATTGGTGCAAAAGCTGTTGGGCCTGGCCGATGCGCGGCCACTCTTCGTCGCGGATGCGCCCGCTGCGCAGGTTGCGCTGGTTGATGCGCGCCAGCGATGAGAACATCCGCATCACCAGCTGCACCGCCGACATTTCCATGCTGAAGATGGCCACCGATGCGTCGTATTTGATCGCCGCTTTTTCCGCGATGTTCATGGAGAACGAGGTCTTGCCCATGGCCGGGCGGCCGGCCACAATGATCAAATCGGAGCGCTGCAAGCCGGAGGTCAAATCGTCCAGGTCATTGAATCCATACGGCAATCCGGTGATGTCGCCTTCGTTCTCGGTGAGTTTTTCCAGCACTTCGATGGTGTCGGACAACACGTCCTCGATGTTCTGAAAGCCGGAGCGCGTGCGCAAAGTCTGTTCGCGGATCTGAAAGACCATTTTCTCTGCCGCTTCAAGAATCTCACCGCTGGCCTCGCCGTCCGAATTGAAGCCTTTCTCGGTCAGTTGCGAGCCGATTTCTATCAACTGACGCAGGATGGATTTTTCCCGCACGATGTCGGCGTGTGCTTCGATGTTGGCGGCCCCGGCCGTGTTGCCGGCGATTTCCGCCAAGTATTCCAGCCCGCCGGTCTGGTCGTCCAGCTTGTGCGAAATCAACCAGTCGCTGACTGTCACCACGTCGCAGGCGTTGGCGTCCCGGTTGATGGCTTTGATGGCCTGATAGATCAGGCGGTGATTTTTGTGATAAAAATCTTCCTCGCTGAGCCGATCGGAGACCCGGTCCCAGGCCGAAGACACCAGCAGCAAGCCGCCAATCACCGCTTTTTCAGCTTCCACTGAATGCGGCGGCACCTTGAGGTTTTCTATGTTGTTTGACTGTTGCCGGGTTTGCGCCATTGGGGCCTGAGATTGCAAAGGGATTTATTATAGCCGGTTCAACGGCACGAGTAAAAAAAAAGCCGGCACAAAAGGCCGGCTCGATGTTTCTGTGGCGCCTCGCGTCAGCTTTCCGGTGCAATCTCCGGGGCTTCTTCGGCTTCCGTCGCGTCCACGGTGAGTTTGAACTCAGTTTCCACATCGGCGTGGAACATCAGCTTGACGCTGTATTCACCCACGTGCTTGAACACGCCGTCCACCAGAATGACTTCGGTGGGATCAACCGGGAACCCGCTTTCGGTCAGTTTTTCCGCGATTTCACGCGGACCAACCGAACCGTACAGGTGGCCTTCGGGGCTGGCGTTGGCATCAATCGACAGCGACAGTCCGGACACGGATTCAGCGCGTGCCTGAGCGGCGGCCAGGGTTTCTTTTTCTTTGGCCAGCAACTCGGTCTTGCGCTGTTCAAAGGCCTTGATGTTGTCTTCAGTGGCGCGCGAGGCCATTTTGTTGGGAATCAGGTAATTGCGCGCGTAACCCGGCTTGACCGAGACGATGTCGCCCAGGTTGCCCAGGTTGTGAATGGTTTCCAATAAAATCACTTGCATGTGCTCACTCCTCAGTTGTGCTGATCACAGAATGGCAGCAGCGCCAGATAGCGCGCGCGCTTGACCGCTGTGGACAGCTGACGCTGGTAGCGGGCCTTGGTGCCGGTGATGCGGCTGGGAATGATTTTGCCGGTTTCGGTGACGAACTGCTTGAGCAGGTCGACGTCTTTGTAATCCACCTCAGCAATGCCCTCTGCGGTGAAACGGCAGGTTCTGCTGATGTGTCTGTGGCTTCTGCGACGGGGCGCATTTTTAGGTCTGGCCATGATGCTCTCCTTTAATCGTTTGCTTGGGTGTCGTCGTCATCGTCGTCGGCATCGGTGTCCGAATCATCGTCTCTGACGCCTTTTTCATCGACGCCTTTGGCGTCAGCGGCGGGTTTTTTCGGTGCTTCATCCTCTACTTTCTTGAGCGGGGAATCTTCACTGACCGCGGCTTTCTTGTTGATCACCATGTGGCGAAGGATCGCGTCATTGAAACGAAACGCGTCGATCACTTCATCGATCACTTCTTTATCGCATTCAATGTTCATCAGGTAATAGTGGGCCTTGTGCAGGCGCTCGATCGGGTAAGCCAGTTGGCGGCGACCCCAGTCTTCCGAGCGGTGAATCACGCCATTGCCTTTGGCGATGGTGCCGGAGTAGCGCTCGATCATCGCGGGCAACTGCTCGCTTTGATCGGGATGCACCAGCATCACGATTTCATAATGTCTCATGTTTTGTGCTCCTTTCGGTTCTAAAAGCCACCCGTCGCAACGCCGGCCTGGTGCCGGGCTGCCCGGTGCAGCAAGGAAAAATGAGGCGCGATTTTAACAGGTCTGCAGGCAAATGCAAAGCCTTTTCATGCCCGCGGTGCAGCAACGGCGCCCCGAAAAAGCGCCCGGCCAGCGCGTACACGCCAGTGATGCAACAACACACGGCTGTGGTAAAATGCCCGGCTTTTCCACGCGAGCGTGCCCGCATGCTGTTTGCAACACCGGATCCAAGCGCACACCACCAGCACTGGCAGCAGCTGCGCGGCCTGGCATTGCCACTGGCGATTGCCGAAATCAGCGCGGCCTCAAAGCGCCTGATTGTCGTGCTGTGTGATTCGGTGCACCACTCCCAGCGCCTGGAAGCCGATCTCAATCTGTGTCTCAAACACCGGCCGGTCAACACCCTGCACTTTCCCAGCTGGGACACCCTGCCCTACGACGTGTTTTCTCCAAACCCGGAAATCGTTTCGGAACGCATGCATTTTTTGTATCAGCTGTGCACGCAGCAAACCCAGGCGGTGGTGGTGATGCCGCTGAGCAACCTGATGCAACGCATTCCACCGAAAAGCCACATCATGGGACGCAGCGTGGTGTTGCACAGCGGCCAGAAATTTGATTTGCACGCGCAGCGCGCCCTGCTGGAGCGCAATGGCTACGTGCACGTGCCTGAAGTGCGCGAAAACGGTGAAATGGCGGTGCGCGGCGGCCTGCTGGATCTGTTTCCCGGCGGTTCCGAACACGCCTACCGCATCGAACTGTTCGACGACGAAATTGAAAGCATCCGTCGCTTTGATCCGGAAACCCAGCGTTCGGTGGCACAGGTGGATGAAATTCGCGTGCTGCCGGCCGGAGAATATCCGTTTGATGACGCCGCCCGAGAACGCTTCATGGGGCATTTCCGCGAGCAGTTCGAGATCAGCCCGCAAAAATCGCCGATTTATCAGGACGTGCGCAAAGCCATTCGATTCTCCGGCATTGAACAATACCTGCCGCTGTTTCACGATGGCCTCAGCGATCTGTTTGACTATTTGCCGGAGGACACCCTGTTTGTGCACTGCAGCGATTCGGCCGCGGTGCTGCGCACCTGGGACAAACAGATCCACGCACGTCACCAGTCACGCAACCACGACCTGCAAAGACCGGTGCTGCCGCCGGCGGCGCTGTACCTGAGTGTCGATGCGGTGTTGCAACGCCTGGATGCGCAACACAATCTGCACCTGAACAGCGGCGTCGAGGCCCCCGATGCTACGTTCAGTACGCGCCTGCCGCCGCAATTCAATGCCGAGGCCGGTCAATCGCTGGGTGACTGGCTGAATGCCCTGCCGCAACGCACGCTGATCTGCGCCGATTCGGCTGGACGGGCGGATTTGATCGAACGCAAATTGCGCCAGGCCAAAGTGGCTTTTCAACAGACCCCGGACATCGGCGCCTTCATCGACGGCGAGACCACCCTGGGACTGACCATTGCGCCGATCTCACTGGGCGTGCAGATGGGCGGTGCACAGCCCTTTGTGGTGCTGGATGAAGGCTGCCTGTTTGGCAAACGCGTCAATCGCGCCCGGCAAAGCAAGAAATTCCGCATCAACCCGGAAGACGTGATCAGCAACCTCACCGATTTGCACCTGGGCTCACCGATTGTGCACATCGACCACGGTGTGGGCCGCTACCGCGGCCTCAAGGCGTTGGACTACGACGGCGAATCGGAATACCTGGAAATCGAATACCTGGGCGGCGACAAATTGTTTGTGCCGGTGGCATCCTTGCATCTGGTTTCACGCTACACCGGTGCCAGCGAGGAATCCGCGCCGTGGCATAAACTGGGCAGCGATCAGTGGAGCAAGGCCAAGGAAAAAGCCGCGCGCAAAATCCGCGACGTGGCCGCGGAACTGCTGTCTTTGTACGCGGTTCGCGCCAGCAAAAGCGGCGCCGAGCTGCGCCTGGACCGCGGCGACTACGAGCAGTTTTGCCAGGGCTTTCCATTTGAGGAAACCGAGGATCAGCAGCGCGCCATTGACGCGGTGCTGGACGATCTGCAAAGTCAACGCATGATGGACCGGGTGGTGTGTGGCGACGTCGGATTCGGCAAAACCGAAGTGGCCATGCGTTCCGCCTTCGCGGTGGCCAACGCCGGCCGTCAGGTGGCCCTGTTGGTGCCCACCACGTTGCTGGCCCAGCAGCATTACGACAACTTCCTCGACCGTTTTGCACACAGCCCGATCCGGGTTGAATTGCTGTCGCGCTTTGTCGCCGGCAAAAAAACCACCGAGGTGCTCAAAGGCCTTGAACTGGGCAGCGTGGACATCGTCATCGGCACCCACAAGCTGCTGCAAAAAGACATCCGTTTCAAACAACTGGGTCTGATCATCATCGACGAGGAACACCGCTTCGGAGTGCGGCAGAAGGAGCGCCTCAAGCAACTGCGCGCCGATGTGGACATTCTGACCCTGACCGCCACACCAATTCCGCGCACCCTCAACACCGCCCTGTCCGGTTTGCGCGATTTGTCCATCATCGCCACGCCACCGAAAGCCCGTCTGTCGGTCAACACCCAGGTGATCGAATGGGACGAATCGGTGATCCGCGAAGCCTGCCAGCGGGAAATTCAGCGCGGCGGCCAGGTGTATTTCCTGCACAACGAAGTGCAAACCATTGAACGGGTGGCCGAAAGCGTGCAAAAGATCATGCCTGCCGCGCGGGTGCGGGTGGCGCACGGACAAATGCATGAACAGGACCTGCAGTCGGTGATGGTGGATTTTTACAAACAGCGCTTCAACATTCTGGTGTGCACCACCATCATCGAAAGTGGCATCGACATCCCCACCGCCAACACCATACTGATCAATCGCGCGGACAAACTGGGCCTGGCGCAACTGCATCAATTGCGCGGTCGCGTGGGCCGCTCGCACCACAAGGCCTTTGCCTTTCTGATCATACCGGGCTGGAAAGCCATCAGCCGCGACGCGCAGAAACGCCTGGAAGCCCTGAGTTCGCTGGAAGAACTCGGCGCCGGATTCACGCTGGCCACCCACGACATGGAAATCCGCGGCACCGGCGAATTGCTGGGCGATGAACAGTCCGGCCAGATTCAGACCATTGGCTTCAATTTGTATTGCGAATTGCTGGAACGTGCGGTGGAGGCGCTGAAACAGGGCCAGGACATTGATCTGCTGCAGGATGAACGGGAACACACCGAAGTCGAACTGAACATCCCCGCGCTGCTGCCGGAGGATTATATTTTTGATGTGTTCACCCGCTTGTCAATTTACAAACGCATGAACAACGCCAGCAACGAAGACGCCCTGGATGAAATTCGCAGAGAAGTGATCGACCGCTTCGGCTTGTTGCCGGAGGCGGCGAAAAACCTGTTTGATCTGCTGAAAATCAAGTTGCGCGCGCGCGAATTGAACATCCGCTCCATCCTGATGAATCACGAAAGCGCGGATGTGCGTTTCAGCGACCAGAACGACGCGCGTTTTGCCGCTTTGATCCGTCTGGTGCAGCAACAACCGGATGTCTACAAGCCCCTGCCCGACAACGGCCTGCGCATGCTTCAGGACGCACCGCAGGCGCAGCAACGAATTGATGCAATTTATCGCCTATTTGATATACTGCGCTCATGAAATTCACCTTCGCATGGCTGCTCAGCCTGAACCTGCAGGCGGCCGAATACATCCAGATTGGCGACGACGACACCCTGTACCGGGTAGAAGTGCTGGTGTTTGCCCGCAATCTGATGCAGGACGACGCCTCAGTCACCAGCAATGGCGCCCTGGTCGATGTGGACGCTGCCCGTACAGTGCAACCGCCCGAGCCCGACGTGCCTCTGATTGTCAAACCAGACGGCGAGCATTCCGGCGGCGATGCCGGGCAATGGAACGTGCCGATCAACGAAACAGGCCACAGCTGGCAGGCACTGGCCTGGTACCGCGTCGATGACGCCGGCATGACGCCGTTGTGGCAGGTGTTGCAGGGCAATCCGCAATACCGGCCGCTGTTGATGCAAGCCTGGATTCAACCGGCCACACCATTCACCCAACCCGGCTATGTGCAACTGGCCGCTCCAGCGCTGCCGGAGCGCCTCGACGAGACCGAAATTCAAGCAGACCGCAGCAGCGCCTGGCCGCGCAGCAGCGACACAACATCGAGCCACAACGACGCCACCGACCCCTTGTGGACGCTGCAGTTCAACGCGCCGGAGGACACTCAGGATGCGACAGCGGATTTCACCCTGCGCGGTCGTCTGGCTTTCAGCGAAGGCCGTTACATGCATCTGCACAGCCAGTTCAATCTGTACCGCCGCGACGGCAACGGCGAAGAAATCATTCACAGCCTGATGCAACAACGCCAGGTCAAACCCGGTGAACTGCATTATTTCGATCACCCGCAATTCGGCGTGCTGGCGCGGGTCACCGAGTTCAAACCCGAGCACCAGGACCCCCGGGCGCAATGAGCCGCGCAGCGTTCCGGCGCCTGTGCGTGTGCGCCTGCATGGCGTGGCTCGGCGCCTGCCAGCCCAAACACAGCGACGCGCGTTTAAAGCACTGGTCACTGGATGCGCAAGTCAGCCAGATCAATTACCTGAGCAATAAAAACAACGGGGTGATTGAGCGCAATCATTTCCGTCGTTTCAGTGGCGCAATTGAAAACAACCGCGCGCGCATAGACATCGAACTGGATTCGCTCGACACCGGCGTGCCGATCCGCGACGTGCGGGTGCGCGAGGTGCTGTTTGACACCGCCCAACACCCCGTGGCGCGGATCGCAGCCGATGTGGATGTGAACGCCTACAGCAACGGCCGGCACACCTTGCCGTTCACTCTGTTTCTGCACGGCGTCAGCCAGAGGCTGCAGGCGGAGGTCCTGGTGCAGCGCAGCGAGGCGGCCATCCAGGTTCTGTCTTATCAACCGGTGCGCGTCAGCGCCACCGATTATGGTCTGGCCGACGGCATCATTGAGCTGCTCAAACTGGCGCGCCTGCAAAGCATCGACTACACCGTTGAAGTCGAATTCGTGCTGCACTTCAATGCCACACCCAAAGCCGCGCACTGACGCACGCACGCCGGCGGACTCAGCCACGCGCCGCACTGGAAATGCCGCGCCAAACCACGTATCATGTGCAACTTTAATCCAACAGGTGAAACCATGGGCATACTAGAAGGCAAAAAAGCACTCATCGTCGGCGTGGCCAGCGACCGTTCGATCGCCTGGAGCATCGCTGAATTCATGCACCAGCAGGGCGCGGAACTGGCGTTCACCTACCTGAACGACAAATTGTACAAACGGGTCAAAAAAATCGCCGACGCCACCGACTCTGAAATCATTTTGCCGTGCGATGTGTCATCAGATGCTGAAATTGATGCGGTCTTCAGCGAGTTGAAAAAGCACTGGGACGGTCTGGACATTCTGGTGCATTCGGTGGGCTTTGCGCCGCGCGAAACCCTGCAGGGCGATTACCTGGAAAACCTCACCCGCGAAGCCTATCAGATCGCCATGGACATTTCGTCCTACAGCTTCGCCGCCCTGGCCAAAGCCTCGCGCGAAATGACGCGCAACCGCGACGCGGCCTTGCTGACCCTGTCCTATCTGGGCGCGGTGCGCGCCATGGACAACTACAACGTGATGGGCGTGGCCAAAGCCGCGCTGGAAGCCAATGTGCGCTATCTGGCGCACGCGCTGGGCGCTGAAGGCACGCGCGTCAACGGCATCTCCGCCGGCCCCATCAAAACCCTGGCGGCCTCGGGCATCGGCAATTTCAAGAAAATGCTCGACCACGTGGAGCAAAAAGCCCCGCTGAAACGATCGGTCACACAGATGGACGTGGCCAAGGCGGCGACCTTTTTGTGTTCCGACTGGGCCCGCGGCATCACCGGTGAAATCACCTACGTGGATTCCGGCTACAGCATCATGGGCATGACCAACCTGGAAGACTGACACCCCGGGGCCGCCTCAGCGCGGCCCCATGTCACCGCGCCGACGCAGCCACCGCGCTGTCACGGGATCTTCAACAAACCATCATCGCACTGCAACACGGGCGCCCTATCCTGTTGCACAGACGGCCAAACGGCGGTCACACCTTTCCAAACCGCGGTGATGCGCAATGATCAATCTACACGACATCAACAAATTTGATTCCGATCTGCTGATTCGGCTGTTGCACAACAAACACCACCCGGCCTGGCTGAAACTCGCCCGACACGTTTCGCGTTGCGGCGATGGCTGGTTGTACATCGGCGGTGCCGCTGTGCTGTTGCTTGCACAGGGTCCGCAATCGCGCCTGCTTTGGCTGTTGGTCTCGGCCTTCGCCATAGAACGCGCGCTGTACGGTGTACTGAAAAACGGCCTCAAGCGGGACCGCCCGTTCAGGTGCCTGCAGATTCCAATGCACATCAACCCATCGGACCATTTTTCCTTTCCGTCCGGACACACCTCGGCGGCTTTTCTGTTTGCCACATTTGCCGCGATACACTGGCCGCTGAGTGCGCTGTTGCTGTATCCACTGGCCATCGCCATCGGCCTCTCGCGTGTGGTGCTGGGCGTGCACTATCCAAGCGACATTTTGGCGGGCGCCGCGCTCGGCGCAAGCTGTCTGGGCACCACCCACGCGATCTGGGGTGCCTGAATGAAAATTCTCTACGGTGTGCAAGGCACCGGCAACGGGCACATCACCCGCGCACGGGCCATGGCCAAAGCCTTTGCCGTCAGTGACATCCAGGTCGATTTTTTGTTTTCCGGTCGCGCCGAGGATCGCTATTTTGACATGGCCTGTTTCGGTGACTATCGCACGCGCCATGGCCTGACTTTCCAGGTTGAACGCGGTCGCGTCAACCGTTTTAAGACCGCGCTCAAATTGCACCCCTTGAGGTTCTGGCAGGAAGTGCGTCGCCTGGACGTCAATGGCTATGACCTGGTGCTCAGCGATTTTGAACCGGTCTGCGCCTGGGCGGCGCGCAAACGCGGTGTGCCGTCGCTGGGCATTGGTCACCAGTACGTGTTCGAACACCCCGTGCCGCAGCGCAAGGCCGACCCGATCAGCGCGGCGCTGCTGCGCCGGTTTGCCCCCGTGGACGATGCGCTGGCGGTGCACTGGCACCATTTCGACTGCCCCATATTGCCACCGATTGTAGAACCGGTGCAACTCAATGAATCGTCACACGACGAGCGCCTGGCGGTGGTGTATCTGCCGTTTGAAAGCGCCGAGCGCATCGCCCGGGTGCTGGCCCCACTGAACAGCCACCGCTTCGCCGTTTATCACCCCGAACCGGGGCCCTCAAAGCATCCACACATACACTTTCATGCGCTGTCAAGAAGCGGTTTTTTGCGCGATTTGCATCGCTGCGATGCGGTGATCGCCAACGCCGGCTTCGAATTGTCTTCCGAAGCGCTGCAATTGGGCAAACGTCTGCTGGTGAAACCGCTGGATGGACAGGTTGAACAATACTCCAATGCGCTGGCGCTGGAACATCTGGGCTATGGCACAGCAGTGAACGTTTTGCACAGCGAACCGGTGCAGCAATTCCTGCAGCAGGCGCCGCGCACGCGCATCAATTTTCCCGACGTGGCAAGTCACATCGTCGAATGGCTGGCCAGTGGCATGCCCGAACGCGACCTGGCATGGTATCGGCGCATCTGGGCCGATGTGCAGCCCGTGCAACGCAGCCATACACAGCAGGCCAGGCCGCCCAGCGGCGCAGTTCAGGCTTGCCAGCCGCTGTGACGCGCGCTAAAGTATGCAGGCATGAAGTCCGCCGAACCACCGGCGCAAAAAACGCCGAATCCAACACCAGCCAACACCGCAGATGCCGAAACGCATCGGGTGTTCAATCAACCCCCGCCGCTGCAGGATTACAGCCTGCTGGCCAGTGACCCGGCGCTGACCCGCCTGATCGGGCGGCATCCACTGGGCTGGGCCCACGAAGCCATCGCCGGCCTGGCGGAAACACTGGGGCGCGCCGCATGGATTGATCAGGGCTTTCAGGCCAACGACAACCCGCCGGTGTTTCAGTCACACAACGCGCGCGGCGAACGCATCAATCAGGTCAACTACCACCCCGCTTACCATGCACTGATGGATCTGGCGGTTGCGCAGCGCATCCACGCCCTGCCCTGGATACGTCAGGAGGCCTCCGCGCACGTCGCCCGCATGACGATGAATTACCTCTACAACCAGAACGAAGCCGGCAGCGCCTGTCCGTTGACCATGACCTTTGCCTGCGTGCCCTCATTGCAGCAGAACAGCGATCTGGCCGCGCAGTGGCTGCCGGGCATTTTCAGTGATCAATACGATCCAGCCAACGCGCCGTGGACAGAAAAAAAGGGCTTGACCATCGGCATGGCCATGACCGAAAAACAGGGCGGCACCGACGTGCGGGCCAACACCACCCATGCCACGGCGGTGGACGGCAACGAAACGCTGCACCGCCTGCACGGACACAAATGGTTTTGTTCGGCGCCCATGAGCGACGCATTTCTGGTGCTGGCCCAGGCCGAAGCCGGTTTGAGCTGTTTTTTGATGCCGCGCTGGCGCAGCGACGGCTCGCTCAACCCGATGCACATCCAACGACTGAAGAACAAAATGGGCAACCGCGCCAACGCCTCGTCTGAAATAGAATTGCGCGGCGCCGAAGCGTGGCTGCTGGGTGAACCGGGGCACGGCGTTCGCACCATCATCCGCATGGTGGCGCTGACCCGCTACGACTGCATGATCGGCTCATCGGCGCTGATGCGCCAGTCCGTGGCGCAAGTGTGTCACCACATCCGCCACCGCGAAGTCATGGGCCGGCGATTGCTTGAGCAGCCGCTGATGCACAATGTGGTTGCCGATCTGTGTCTGGAAAGTGAAGCGGCCTTGCTTCTGACTGAACGCATGGCGGCGGCACTGGACGCCGACGATGACCCCATGCAACAGGCCATGCTGCGCGTCGGCACCGCCTTGGGCAAGTTCTGGATCTGTAAACGCGCCACCGCACTGATCGCCGAAGCGCAGGAATGCCTGGGCGGCGGAGGATACATTGAAGAGTCAATCCTGGCGCGCCTGTACCGGGAAGCGCCGGTGAATTCCATCTGGGAGGGCTCGGGCAATGTGCAGTGCCTGGATGTGTTGCGTGCCCTGCAATCCGAGCCCTTGTGCTGGCAAGCTTTGTGTCATGAATGGCGCGGGGCACTGGGCGCGCACCCGTTGTACGATGCACACGTCAAACCGCTGTTAAACAAGCCGCCTGCAGCCACAGCACACCAGGCCCGTGCCATCACACAGCATCTGGCGCTGGCCCTGCAAGGCGCGCTAATGGTTAAATACTGCGACAACCTCACACTGGATGCCTGGTGTCGGTCGCGCCTGCACAGCGGCACAGCCGGCACCTGGGGATCACTGCCCGCCGACATCGACAGCGCGTCCATCGTGCAATCGGCGTTCAATCCAATCGCTTAAGCCCCCCCGTTCACCGCACTCAATGCGCCGTTAGCCTGGCATTGGCGCTGGATTCCATGGCACCTTGGCGCATCCACAGGAACAACGGCAGCCCGCTGGACACGCCGACACAGGCCGTGGCCAGAACTGGCCAGAGCACACGCCGCATGTTCACACGGCGCGATTCGGCACCGATGAACACCCACAGCGTGATCGCCGCCAGCAACACATCCAGCCAGGCCATCTGCGCCAAATGCGACGCATTGATTTGCTGCCACAGATGCTTCACCGACAAACCGTGCAACTGCAGTGCACGCAACAACGGCCACAATGGCAACACGGTGCCCAGGATGAACAACAATAGATACACACGCTTCATGCATTTTCTCCGGACGAAAAAAAACCCGCCAGAAGCGGGTTTTTTGTGATTTGATCAGTGAATGATCTCAGCGGGCAAACTGTCTTCTGCCGACCAGCAACAGGCCGAACAACAACAGCAAACCACCGATCCAGTTCATCACCGGTACAACCGCAGGTGGTGGCGGCTCGCCTTGCACCCACTCAACGGTGTCGATGCCGATGAAGTCGGAGTTGGCACCGGTCGGTCCGCCGTTGGTCACGAAGTATACAAACGCCACGCGACCCGTTCCATTCACATTGCCCACAAACTGGGTCCAGTCTTGCGGATAACCGCCGACCGCCAAACCGGGGTTGACTTCCACCAGCGTGTTGGTGAAGTCACCGAAGCCGCCGGTGCAGTTGCCGGTGGTGGTGCCGCCGGTCGGGCTGTGCACCATCAGCAGACGATCCGGGAATGTGCTGCCGGTCGGTCCACGGGTGAAGAAGCTCACGGTTTGCAGAAAACCCAGATCCGGCATCACCAGCCAGTTGCAGATGTCGCTGCCGGACGTGTTGTTGAAGTTGGCAGCAATGTATGCAGTCGGGGCACCGGCGTGTGCAGGAAACACCGCGTCATTGCCCTGGAACCAGCCAGTGGTGCCCACGGGATTGGACTGATTGTCCATGATCCAGCCGGGCAGGTTCAGAATGTCATCGAAACCTTCAATGGCGGCGCCTTGAATGTTCGGCAACGGCACACCCGTGTCCGGCGTTGAACCCAGACGTGCGCCACGATCAGCCAGTGACTGCGACAGAGCCACGGGCGCAACAAGCACACACATCAAAATCAATTTGATTTTCATTTACACCTCTCTCAGATAAAAATATACGTGCCCCATTATTAACCAAAAGTTAACAAAAGGAAAACAAAAATCACTCAAACCCATGAATAAACAGCATTTCTGCGGCTGAATTCCACAGGGTGTGCATGCGATCGACTGCAACATCGGTGAAAACCTGCATCGCGCCGTCCGGCCACCTCACCTCAACGGAGTCCACCTGTTCACTGCCCAGGCCAAAATGCAGCTGGCGCTGATTGCCCGCTGCGTGGGCATTGCCACTGATGACGTCGCGGATCAACGTTTTGCCGCCGTCGGTGTGCACCCACACGCGCGCGCCGATGGCGTTGCGATTGACGCCGCCGCCGGCGATCAGATTCAGCATCAGCCAGTGATTGCCATTGAGCAGGTCGTTGCGCAACAGTTTATAGCCGTCGTCCCAGTTGCCCTTGAGCAAATCCAGGCGTCCGTCGCGATTGAAGTCGGCCGCTGCGATGCCTTGAGTGAATGTCAGATCGGCCACGCCCGAGGTCGGCGTGACGTCGCTGAAGCCGCCGCTGCCATCGCCACGAAACAACTTGTCCGATGACGGCCAGTCGTTGCCAAAGGTCACCACCATGGCGTCCAGATACAGGTCGTTGTCGTAGTCGAAAAACAGCGTGCCCCAGCCGGCGCCCAGGCAATTCAATGGCGAAGTGCTGGACACATCGACAAAACTGGCCGAGCCTTGCGACAACTGGTTGATCAGCAGGACCTGTTCATCGATGCTGCTGAAATACATGTCCATGTCGCCGTCCAGGTCGATGTCACCGGTGGCAATGCCCATGCCGTACACCTGCGTGTCGGCGTTGGCGGCGGCCGACACGTCGGTGAAGCACCAATGCGTGCCACATCCGGCCACCGCCGGTCCATCGTTGCGCCACAACACATTGCCGTGCAATCGGTCAATCACCACATACAAATCTTCATCGCCGTCGTTGTCGTAATCGAAAAATGTTACAGCCAGACCGGGTTTTTCGATTTGACTGACGTTCAGATCAGCAACGACATTGACGAACGTGCCATCCCCTTGAGACAGAAAAAAAGCATCGGGTGCCGAATTCGTCCCCAGATAATTCATGTTGGTGCCGTCGTTGTAATTCACCACATATAAATCCAGCCAGCCGTCCTTGTTGACATCGCCCCATGCTGAGACGATGGACCAGTTGCTGTCATTGACGCCGGCCGCTGCAGTGACATCAACGAAGGACGTCCCGCCCTGGTTTTTGAACAGGTGGTTGTCCCCCAGGCAGGCAATGTACACGTCATCGAAGCCGTCGTTGTCGTAGTCCACCGCGCTGACGCCGAAGCAGCTCTGCGCAGGCAACGCGAGATTGGCGAAAGCCGCCGGTTCGGTGAAGGTCTCGTTGCCCTGGTTGATCAACACGTGATTGGGACCGTTTTGATCGGTGACCACCGCGTCAAGGTCGCCATCGTTGTCAATATCAATCCAGGCCTGGCCGATGCCGAAGGTGACGCCGTGATGGGTCGCGTTGAAGCCGGCCGTCACGCTGATGTCGGTGTAATCCAGGGTCACCGGTCCGGCGCCGTTGTCCGCCAGCACCGCGCCTGCGAACACGCCCGCGCCGATGAATACCAATGTTCTCATGTTGCCCCTCTCTCTTTAGTCATTGAACACACCGCCTTGCGTGCACAACCACGCCGGCCAGTGCGTATTGTAAGAATCATTATTGGTGAAGCCCGCAGCA
This sequence comes from Marinicellaceae bacterium, assembly GCA_050303435.1. Lineage (GTDB taxonomy): Bacteria > Pseudomonadota > Gammaproteobacteria > Xanthomonadales > Marinicellaceae > JBNLBT01. Next base: position 46,948 of record JBNLBT010000006.1, on the reverse strand, counting down.
AAGGCAAACCTTTCAGACGTGTTTTTTTCACGGGCACGGAATTTTTGCCGCCAAAGACGATCCATAAACAGACCATGCAGCCGATTTTGCGTCCATTTCAAGCACAGCTCGCGCCGTTTTTCGGCAACGCATTGCTGGCCTGCTGGCTGCTGATGAGTATGCACAGCGCGCAAGCGGCTGATTCTCTTGAACACCTCAACGCATTGCAAGGCACGCGCGTGCACGTGCTGGATTCTGTCTCATTGCAACACCGCTATTATGTGCACGTCAAAACGCCGGCAGCAGCGCAAACCGGTCAGCGGTATCCGGTGGTCTATCTGCTCGATGGCGGTCTGACATTCCCTCTGCTGGCGGCTTATCAGCACACGCTGGAATTCACCCAAGAATTGCCGCAGGTGGTGTTGGTCGGCATCGCTTATGGCAGCGATGACTGGCGCCAGGGCAACCGCCGCAGCACCGACTTTACGGCACCGGCCAAGGACCGGGACCATTACGGCGGCGCCGAAGCCTTTGTGCACATGCTGCGCACTGAATTGATGCCGCTGGTGGAACACAACCACTCAATTGACCCCAGCCGCCGGGTGCTGTTTGGCCAGTCGCTGGGTGGGCAGCTGGCGATCATTCTGGCGATGCATCACCCCGACCTGTTTGATGGCCTGATCGCCAGCAATCCGGCCTTGCACAACAACCTCTCGCAGCATTTGCAACCCGCGGCAAAACTCAAAGACGCACACGCCCGCCCCCGTTTGTTCATCGCCACAGCTGAACACGACGACGCGCGTTTCAAGGCGCCGTTTGAACAGTGGCTGAAACACTGGCAGGCCCAGAAGCAAAAACCCTGGGAGATGCACGTGGTGCGCCTGCCGGGCCACGGCCATCTGTCGGCCGCGCCTGAGGCCTACCGCCTGGGGTTGCGCTGGCTGTTGGACGCCCAAGCGCCATGAAGCGGCGCGATTTCAACCGCCGCACACTGGGCCTGCTGGCCGCTGGCACGGCACCGCTGCGGGCCCGCGCCAGCGAAAACAATGACATTCACACCAGTGCCTTGCCAACCAGCGGTGAACGCCTGGCCAAAATCGGCATGGGCACCTGGATCACTTTTGACGTCGATGCCCGGCGCACCGGCCTGGAACGCCATCGCGCCATCCTGCAGGCGTTTTTTGACGGCGGCGGTCAGATGATCGATTCCTCGCCGATGTACGGCCGCGCGCAACAGATGCTGGGCCAAACCCTGCCACAAAATCCACCGCCAGCGGCGCTGTTTTCGGCCACCAAAATCTGGATTCCCGGGCGTGAACTGGGTGAACAACAGCTGCAGCATGCGCTAAAGTTGTGGGGCCTTGAGCGCTTTGATCTGGTGCACGTGCACAACCTGTTGGACTGGCGGGCGCACCTGCAAACCCTGCGCGCCTGGAAACAGTCAGGCCATATCAGATACCTGGGCATGACCACTTCGCACGGCCGTCGACACGACGAATTGGCGCAGATCATGCGTTCAGAGCGACCGGATTTTGTGCAATTCAGCTACAACCTGCACAACCGCGCCGCCGAACAGCGCTTGTTGCCGCTGGCCCAGGATCTGGGCATTGCAGTGGTCATCAACCGGCCCTTTCAAACCGGCGGCCTGTTCAGCCGCCTGCGCGACAAACCGCTGCCGTCCTGGGCCGCGGATCTGGATTGCGCGCACTGGTCGCAATTGCTGCTTAAATTCATCATCGCCCACCCGGCGGTGCATTGCACCATTCCGGCCACCTCCAATCCATTGCACATGCAAGAGAACATGCGGGCGTTGCAAGGGCCGCTGCCAGACGTGCACATGCGCGCGGAACTGGTGCGCTACTATGCGCGCATCACCGCGTAAATCGCGGCTGAATTGAACGTGATTATTGCGAAAAAAAACCGGCTGCAATGCGCCGGTTTTTTTTAACTTGCTCGCATTCAGCCCATGTCAATCATGGCTGTGCGTGATGGGCTTGTCGGTGAACAGGAAATCTTTCAATTCCTTGTCAAATCTCGGCAGTCGTCGACGAATCCACTCAATCACCATGGCCGCGTGTTCAATCTCTTCATCGCGGTTGTGCTCAAGAATGGCTTTCAATTCCTGATCTTTGCACACCTCCACACGCTGGTTGTACCAGTCCACGGCTTCCAGTTCTTCCATCAGGGACGTGATTGCTCGGTGCAGATCCCTGCACTCGTCGGACAGTTCTTCTACCGGTTCATGATACCCTTCGTTGGCCATCTGTGTTCACCTCATTCATGTTGTCTGTTTGTCAAAATGGCGGCCTGAACAGTTCAAGCCCACGGACGCGGCCAGGCATCACAACAACAGCCCGCAATGCGCCATCAATTGCACCGTCGGGATGCAAAGCCAAGTCGTGGGAGACGCCGCCGCATGCGTTCACATTATGCCTGTCAAGGCCCCGCATTTCAATGACGAATGCACTTCAATCGTGGCCGCGGGCGGCCGCTTCCACGGCATCGGCCAGGGCTTCATCGCCAAGCGCTCTTAAGGCCTGAATCACGCCGGCACGATCCGCTTGCGCTTTATTCTGGCTCAACTTGAACTGCCCTTCCCACGCCTCTACGTGCACCCGCACACCGACGATCCCGCGCAACTTGGCCGCGTCGAAGCGGCCGTCCCAGGGCGTTGCCCGGTGCACTTCAAAATGATTGGCCAGGGCGTGCAGCGATTGAGCCAGCCGGTCCGCATCACAATCAATTTCAGCGACGCCGCGCGCCTGCACCGTGCAGTGATTCCAGGTCGGCACCTGATCCGCGCTGTGGTACCAGGTCGGTGAAATGTAGCCGTGCGGTCCGTTGAACAGCACCAGCACCTGCTGCGCGGCCAGATCTTGCCACTGCGGATTGCTGCGCGCCAGATGCCCGTGCAACGCATCGCCCGCGGCGGTGCACAGCAGCGGCACGCGGCTGCTGCACAAACGCCCCTGGTGCAAGGAGATCAGCGTGGCAAACGGATGCCGGCGAGCCAGATCAATGCAGTCTTGCCGCCTGGCGGCTTGAAAATGCGTCGCAGGATACATGCGTTTCACTCCGGGTCTTTGGCCAAGGCGTCCTGGATTGACGCCGACTCACCCTGGAAGCGGTGTTTCCACCAGCGGATGGTCAGGGGCACCGAGATGTTGAGCATGAACATGGTGATCATCAAGGTGTAAAAGGCTTCAAAACTCATCACTTTGTATTCAACAAAGGCGATGTCGATGACCACAAAGGCCAGCTCCGCCCGGCCGAGCATGCCAAAGCCGATCATCAGGCTGTCGGGCCAGCTGAAACGCCCGGTGTAGCGGGCCGCCAGCGCGGCCGAAGCGATCTGGCCAATGAACAGGCCGGCGAACAACAGCAGCGCATACGGCAACACCGAGACAAACACCTCGGCGTCGAAGATCAATTCGGTGCCCAAGGTGACAAAAAACACCGGTCCCAGCCATGAAAAGGCCACGTTGTCGATGACGAAACGCGCCTGCGCATAAAAATCGACCTCTTTGTGGCGGTGAAAATCAAAAAATTCCTTGCGAATGACCAGGCCGGCCATGTAGGCGCCCACCGCCGGGTGAAAACCAAAGTAATGTGCAAGCAAACCCACCAGCACAGCAATCAGCAACAGCGACAGCACCGTGTATTCCCCATAGGCCATGGCCAGCACCTGACGCAATGAAAATGGCCCGATGATGGGAATCTTTTTGATCCAGCCGCTGGAGGCGGGAAATAACCAGCCACCGAGTGCGGTGACGATGATAAAAAAGGCCACCGCCTTGCCGGCGATCAGCATCACGCCTTCAAGCGACACATGGGCGCCGCCGGTGGCCATCGGCACCACAATCGCCACCAGTGCCAGCGAAGCGATGTCGTCCAACACCGCCGATGTCATGATGCCGGTGGCCGCTGGTGTGGTGTTCAGCCCTTCAGTTTTCAGTGACACCATGGTCAGGGACACCGCGGTGGCGGTCATCGCCAACCCACACAACAACGCCATGTTGGCATCGCCCCAATAGCTGTAAATCAGACCGTAGGAAACCGCAAAGGGCACGAGTGCACCGAACAGGGCGATGCCCCAGCTGCGTTTGATGCTTCTGAGAAAGTTGCTGGTGTCCTCTTCAAAACCGAGCGCAAACATGATGATGATGATGCCGAGTTCGGCAAAATGTTCAATGAACACTGGCATTTCTTCGGGCAGCCACTGCAGGTTGACCAGCACGGCACCGAGAAACAAATACCACAGCACCGGCGTCAAGCGGGTTTTGTGCGACAGAAATGAAGCGACGAATACGCTGGTCCAGATGATGGCAAGAATGGCGATGTCGTGCATGGGGTCTCCCGGCTTGAACGTGCCCCGATTATAACGCGAAATGAATCGAATCAGGCGAGGCCTGCGGTGTCATATGGTTCACATTTTTATCCGCGCTGGATTCAATTGGGATTCATCCACCCTGTGGCACAATGGGTTGAATTTTTGCAACCGGCGTGTCGGGCGCGCGCACTTAAAACCGGCGCTTGACTGTTGTATAATCGGGGCTTGCGCGGGCACGCCCGGAGCGTGTGCGCACAGCCCCGCACACAACGCCCTGCGGCCAACGGCTGACGCCGGCCGAGGCACAACAAACCATTGAACAGCATGAAATCTGAAACAGACGTAGAGATCTGGCGACAGGCCAAAGTCGTTTTCGAGGCACTGATGGGCCAGCCCCTGGCAGAAGCCCGGGCACAGCTGCGTGCACGCGGCGATCTCAGTGACGCGGTGCGTGCCCGGGCCGAACGCATGCTGCATGAACTGCACCACCCCCCGAGCCTGCTGGATGAAGCCGGCAGCGTATTTCTGCAACAGGGTCTGCAAGGCGCCCTGGACCAGAGCGGACAGTCGCTGGGGCCGTATGAATTGCTGGAATTGCTTGGGCACGGCGGCATGTCTTCGGTCTACAAAGCGCGCCGCCGCGACAGCGAAATCCAGAAACTGGTGGCCATCAAGCTGATTCACCCGCTGCACCTCTCGGCCAGTGCATTGGCCATGTTTGAACGCGAACAACAGGCCCTGGCCCGGCTCAATCACAACCACATCGTCACCTTCCACCACGGTGGCGTTACACAACAGGGCACACCGTATCTGGTCATGGACTACATCGAAGGGGCGCAGCCGATCGATGCCTGGGCGCGCCAGCGCGGCGCCTCCACGCGCGCCATTGTGCGGGCCTTTTTGCAGGTGGCCGATGCCATCCATTGCGCCCACACCGGTCTGGTGATCCACCGCGACATCAAACCGGCCAATGTGCTGGTCGACGCCAACGATCAAATCAAGGTGGTGGACTTTGGCATCGCCTCACTGGACAGCGAACACAATGAAATGACCACGCTGGTGTTCACCCCGGAATACGCCGCACCGGAACAGATCGCCGGTCAGGCGGTGGGCACTCTGGCCGATGTGTTTTCCCTCGGCGCGATGCTGCTGGCGCTGATCAGCGGCCGCGCACCACTGCCGGCCTACGCCGAACGGCTGGCCCACCCGGACAACGACGCCCGCCATGTGCGCGCGGTGCTGCACACCACAGCGCTGGACAGCGACCTGCGCAATGTGTTGGCCAGCGCGCTAAAAACGGACCCGCGTGAGCGCCACGCTTCGGTGCAGGATTTGCGCCAGGACTTGAGCAACTGGCTGGTGCACAAGCCGGTTTCGGCCACCGCCGACAGCCCATGGTATCGGGTGCAAAAGTTCATCCAGCGCAACCGCGCCCTCAGCGCTTTGATCGCACTGACGGTGGTTTCCACGGCGATCGGCATCGCCACCACCGTGCATCAAAAAGCCGCGGCACAACACCAGGCCATGGTGGCCACCGAAGTCAAACAGTTGCTGTTGCAGGCCCTGCAAAGCAATGACCCCAACCTGTCGCCCGGCCGGCCCATGAATGTGCGGGATTTATTGCTGCAGGCGCGCCTGGATCTCAACCGCAGAACCTGGGTGGACGATGAATTGCGCAGCGAACTGCAGCACACCGTGGGCACAGCCTTTGGCGCCATCGGTGAATACGATGTGGCCATTGAAATGCTCGATCTGGCCGCCTTGGGCGGCGGAGAACGCGGCCGCATGGCGCAACTCCAGGCGGTGCGACAATTGCTGCAGGCCGAGCGCTACGACGCGGCCGAAGAGCGCATGCAGCGCTGGCAACCGCGCAGCGAAGACACCGACCGGGTGCAAACATTGGCGGCCCTGTTGCGCGCGCGCCTGTTGCAGCACCGCAGCGATTTTCAGTCGGCCGAACGCCTGTTGCGTGAAACTTTGCAGGCACACACGGCTGAGGCGCTGTCCGGTGAGCGCATTGAACTGCAGCGGTTGCTGGCGCGTGTCTTGGCCGACAGCGGTCGCATGGACGAAGGGCTGGCTCTGTTGCAGCGGGCGCTTGAGGAGAGCAAAACGCGCCTGGGTGAATTGAACACGCACACCATCGACGTGCTGCAGGACCAGGCCGAATTGCTGCAAAACGACTCCCAGCAAGGCGTCGAACTGGCCGCAGCGGCGCTTGAACATGCGCTGGCATTGCAACAGCGCATGTATCCGAGTGGCCACCCGCAACTGATCACCTCATTGAACATGCTGTCCAACATCGAACGTTTCCGGGGACGCATTGAAGTCGCGCGGACGCTGGCCGAGGCGGCTCAGGAGCAGGCCCACGCCCACCACGGCAACGACAGCGTGCTGGCGGCGCGCAGCAGTGCCGCGTTGTCCAGCCTGGCGCTGGTCGACGGTCACACCGACGAGGCCATCCGCCATCTACAACACACCGTGGCGGTGTATGAAGCCCATTACGGCGCGGCGCATTTTGAAACCAACCAATACAAAACCAACCTGGCCGCACTGCTGCTCAAAAACGGCCAGGCGGTGCAAGCCGAAACCCTATTGAACCAGCTGCATGCACAGCAACTGGCGCAACTGGGGCCGCACCATCAGGCCACGCTGTATGTGCAGCTGAACCGCATCAAGGCGCTGTCCATGCAGCAGCGCCACAGCGCGGCGATTGAACTTGGACAGGCCAGCCTGCCGCAGGCGGAAACGCACCTGGGCAGCGATCACATCGTCACCACCGGATTGCGTCTGGCCTTGGCAGGGGCCTTGTACGACCGCGGCGATTATGCCGAAGCCGCGCCGCTGTTGCTGGCGGCGGAGTCCTCCACGGTGGTGCAATCCAACCCGACCTATCACAAGGATTTGCTGCTGCGATGCATCACCGCGCTGATCAAATCCGGGCAACACGCCTCGGCCCAGGCGCAGCACCGCAAAGCCCTGGAACGCTTTGCCCAGGAAGAGGATGGGCCATGGCACGCGCAGATGCGCGCTCTGGCCCAGACGCTGGAAGAGGAATCATGAGCGTCGGGTGGATCAACGCATCGCAGCCAATAACGAAGGGGGAACAGAGATGAAGGCGATGGAAGAAATCACGCAGTTGCTGCAACACCCATCCAGGGCGTCGTTTGACCGGGTGTTTGACCTGATGTATCAGGAAATCCGTCAGGTGGCCAAGCATCAATTGTATAAACTCAACCCCGGCCAGACCTTGAGTCCGACCGTGTTGATCAATGAATGTTATCTCAAGCTGTCCCAGTACAATCAGCTCAGCTGCGACAGCCGCACGCATTTCGTCTGCACCGTGGCGCGTTGCATGCGTCAGTTCCTGGTGGACAACATCCGCTACAAAAGCCGCGCCAAACGCGACGGCCAGGTGAATGGTTTGCCGCTCACCCAGTTCATCGGCGACGAGGACGTGGACCATCAATTGCTGGACCTGGACGAGGCCCTGATGACCCTGGAAAAAATTGACGCCACGCTTTCACAGCTGGTGGAATTGCGCTTTTTCAGTGGCCACACCATGGAGGAAATCGCCGACGTGCGCGGCAAATCCAAACGGCAGAACATTCGCGATTGGCACACCGCGCGCTCCATGCTATCAGCCATCCTGTCCGAACACTCCGCCTGAAAGCACCGCGATTTCGCCTCAAAATCAGCTACAATGGCCTCTCTGCCGCACAAGAGGGGTGCCCCGTGAAACACATCTTGTTACTGATCATGGCTCTGAACTGCGCCCAGACCCTGGGCCAGGACACCGAGCAAGCCCTCGACGCGGTGGCTGCCTTACAGGCGCAAATGCACGCCGGTGAATGGCTGGACGCCGACTGGCAGGCCGCTGCATTGAATTTGAGCGCTGCGGAACAGCTGGGGTTGCTGAACACAGCGGTGCGCGCGCACCACAGCAACGCGGTGCGCACCTTGATCGATCTGGGGGTCGACGTGAACGGCCGCGACGGCGCGCTGCAAGCCACACCATTGATGTACGCCGCCTATCGCAACAACGTCGCACTGTGCGATGTTTTGCTTGATGCCGGCGCCGACATCAACGCGGTGGATGTCAACGGCGATCCTGCGATCAACTGGGCGGTATTTGCCGGCCACCGCGAAGTCACACGCCGGTTGCTGGATCGCGGCGCACGCGCCGATCTGGTGGGGCACGGCGCCGCCCTGGACATTGCCATTCGCCGCGGCACGCACGAACTGGCGCAAATGCTGTGTCAGGCGCAAAATTGCCGGCCGACACCCACGGCGGTTGAACGCGCCATGCTCAACGCCCTGGAAGAAGATCAGACCAAAGACTTTTTCTCGCTGGTGGACCGCCCCGAAGACGCCCTCGACCGCATCGGTCGACCGGTGATTTTCCGTGCCGCGCAGCTCGGACAGCTGGAGGTGATCAAATGGGCCATTGAACGCGGCCAGTCTGTGGATGCGCGCGATCGCATCGGCTTCACACCGTTGATGGAAAGCGCGCGGCAAGCGCACCGCAAGGCGGTGGAGTATTTATTGGGTCAGGGCGCCGATGTCAACGCCCAGGCACACGCCAACGGCTTGCAATTTCAGGCCATGCACCTGGCCGCTTTGAGCAACGACCCAGACACCCTGCACTTGCTGTTGGCCGCCGGCGGCGACGTCAACGCACGCGACAGCGACGGCGCCACACCGCTGTTGTGGGCGGTCGGGGAAGACAAGTCACAGGCCGTGCAATGGCTGCTGGCAAACGGCGCCGACGCGAATCTTGAAAACCGCGCGGGATTGAGCGCGGCGCAATTGCTGGCGCAATCGGCCGAAGTGAACGAATAAATGTGCTGACATCCGCGCCGCAGCGGGCGCAATTCATTGGTGGTTAATCGTCAAAATCCGGCACCCGTTTGTCGCTGACGGTGTGCGTGATGACTTTCTTGAAGATCGGCAGATATTTCACCGAGATCAGCACCAGCACCCCCAGAACAACAAGAAACAAGGGGCCCTGCAACAATCCCAGTGCAATCAGTCCCAGTGACACCAGACTGAAGATCAATGACGACGATTTGTTCTCAGTGTAATCAAAGGTGAGCCTTTGACCGCAATGCTTGCAACTGAATTGTTTACGACGTGTATTGATGATGACCTGTTTCCCACAGGCCGCACACTCACTGCTGATTTGTCCCATGACGCCACACTCTCGAACTGGATTCAATCAATATACATTATAGAGACACTTCCGATAAAGCAAGTGCGCGATGACAAGTGGTTTGATTTCTGCCTTGAGCGTGCTATTCGGGTCAAAACCGCCCAGCGACTTTGACCCGAAGCTCAGTTGAAACCTCAGCGCGGCTGCAAGCGCGCCGCGGCCTGTTCAATCAGCGCATCCCGTTTGTGTTCAAACTCGGCGATGCGGTATTCAGCTTCCAGCTCACCCAGCTGCTGGTTCAGTTCAGCCAGATCCTGCGGGCCGGCGCCCAGTGAAGTGATGGGCGTGAAGGGGCTGATCGGCTCATAGTAGTCATTGACCACATCAAAATCGTTTTCATTGACTTCAAAACAGCCGGCGCCGCCGTCCCAGGGTTTGACCCAGTCGCCGTCCCCGTAATCCGCGGCCCGCACGGTGTCGCATTCAAGGTCATCCACAAACGGGCCTTTGAGGAAGATGTCTTCCGGGTCCATTGAACCAATGGGAATGGCGGCGTAGTACCAGCCTTCGGTGCTGACGTAGGCCAGTGTGCTGCCGGCCACCAGAGTGCCCGCCAGGACCGCCGCTTTGATTGCGTTTGAAAAGTTCATGTGCTTTTGTCTCCTGATTTAAAAAAATGACATCGGGCAGAGTAAAGGCAGCGTCCGCCGATTGCACGCATCGCGCTGGAACAATCTGGACAACGCGTGACATTCAACGCAAACACTGCGCCGGCAATAGACGCTAAGTCTCTGATTTCATGAACCATTTCACATTTTTACCAGAATTTACCGCGGGGTGTTTTGAGTTTTGCTGTGGTTTCGCTATGATGGTTGCAAAGCCATCCAATCTAAAGGGGAATGAACATGTTGAAACGCATTGCGGCGGTCGCATTGGCCGGGCAACTGGGCGCCGTTCAGGCGCATGAATTTTTGACCCAGATCATCGAGGAATCCACGTCCTACGTTTCGGTCGAAAGCAATTTGCAATACACCGTGGTTGAGACCTATGAGTTTTCCGGACAGGCACTCAGCGGTCTGGTGCATCAAAACGTGGTTAAAGCCGATCTCAAGCGCCTGCGTGCACGCGCCGACAATCTGCAGTTGGGCGGGCATTTCACCCGCGAACCGTTCGAAGGGGTGCTGTGCGACGACGACAGTGACTTCATTGGCACCTGCGGCGTGTTCGATCACTTCAACGCCGCGCACGCCATGGCCATTGACACCTGCAATGCCCTGGCGTTGACCTTGATCGACATTTATCCGGACGGCCTGGTGCCCAAATTCCTTGGTCCGGCCACGTTCACCAACGGCATTCAGGCCGCCGCCGCTCACCACGACGAATATTTTCTCAGCCACGGCTTGTGGTTTGACTGCGTGGCGATTGAACTGGTGGGTGAAACCGGCTGAAGCGAAGCGCTTGGCCCGCAGCGATGCGATGCAACGCTTCAGTCGCGGCGGCCCCTCGTCAGATTGCGGCTGGATGGCGGCAGCCGGTGTGTGTGAATCAATGCGGTTTCAATGCGTCAGCGATTGGGTTTTGACGCACTCCATGACGCGATCCAGCCGCTGGTTAAGTACGGCCCGATCCGCCGTCGGCAGGTTCACCTCGGCGAGAATGAAGTGACAGGTTCTGACCACGTTGCGCCAGCGCGGATTGGCCGGCAATTTGTCCAACGAAAGATATTTATCCAGCGAACGTGTGCGCAAGGTGCCGCTGTCGATCGACACGGTCCACACCCGGCTCTGCTCCGCCAGTTCCACGCGATTTTCTCCGGTCACCTTTTCCCAGATGCTCAGTGCATCGACCATGCAGGCCACCAGTGCGCGATGAAATTGTTTGCGCACGTCGTTCGGGTGCTCCGCGGCGGCACCGACCGACGCGGGCTGCACATCGCCCAGCAACAGCAATTGCTGTTTGTGGTGATTGATGTCTCTGAGCAATGATTCACGCTCCTTGCGGCGTTTGAACAGCGCGAAAGCCCCCATGCCCAGGGCCAGCAAGGCCACCCAAGCGGCCAACAATGCGGCGTTGGCCAGCTCGTGCGCGCGCGCGCGGTCTTCGGCACCGCGCAGCCGCGCCTGCATCAATTCGGCCTCCACCTGCTGCATCTCAATGCGGTGCTGACTGCCGCGCAGCTCCCGATCGTATTTCTGATTCAAAAACTCTTCCCGCAACCGCTGCGATTCCAGCAAATGGTCCATGGCCTGCTGCGGCGCGCTGTGGCGGGTCAATTCACCGATGGCGCGGTGGAACGCCGCGGATTTCTTGGCGTCCTGGTTTTGTTGCGCCCAGGCCAGGCCCTGCTCAGCCCACAACAGCGCCTCCTCCGCGCGGGATTGATTGCGGTGCAATTGCAGCATCAGTTCGTAGATTTCGCCGCGCAGATCGAAATCGTGGTTCTGGTGCAGCCCCAGCGCGCGTTGCAAAAACCGTTGCGCCGGCGCGTCGCTGCCGTTTTGCACGTGCCAACTGGCCACATTGATCAACGCGCGCGCCTGGGCCATCGGCGAATCCTTCATGGAAAATGTCAGCAACACCGCGTCGACGTATTCGGCCGCCTTTTGCGACGACCCCAGGTGGGCGTACACCTGAATAAAATCTTCATAAATGTGGGAGATGTCATCGTACACCCGTTCATCGAAGCCGGGTTCCGCGGTGTAGGCCAGATACGCCTCCAGCGCCTGTCGGTAAAACGCCGCGGCTTCGGGGTATTCCTCCAGCTGCATGTGCAATACACCCAAATTGTTCAGGGTTTTGCCGACCTGGTATTGCGTGCCATGCAGTCGTTTGTACTCCAGACTTTCCTGATGATGCTGCATGGCCGCACGGAACTGACCCAGGCGCGTTTCCACCAGACCCACGTCGTTGAGGCTTTTGCCCAGCCATTCGCCGTCGTTTTCCTGTCGCGCCAGTGCCAAACCGGCGCGCAGCTGTTCAGCCGCGTTGGTGTAGTCGCCCTGGAAATACAGCCGCTGGCCCATGCGTCGATGCCATTCATAGCGCAGCGACACGTCTGCGGTAAATTCCGGGTGCGCACGCACCGCCTGTAAATGGCGGTCTTCTTCGGCCTGCAGCCCCTGCGCATGCGCCAGCGCAGCCAGCTGCAAATGCAGCTGCGCTACGCGGCGATCGTCGGGTCGTTGTGCGACAAGGTCCGACAACTGGGCCTGACACAAGGCCCAGGCCCGCTGCTCATCGCCGCTGTGCTGCGCCGCGGTGCACACGTCCTGTGGCGCCGCATCCGCGCGCGCCGCGTAGACGCAGCCACACAGCAGCCACAGCACGAGGCACGTGGCGGGCCGAAGGACGCTGGAAGACTGAGCTGCGATGGAATGACTCCGCGGTCGATTGAACGGCCCGCATTTTACTACAGGCCACAACCCTCCGGTGACATCGCGATGCGCGGGCATCTCAGGATGTGATTGCTTTCACACAATTCACGGCCCCGGCCCGGCGCCGACACAGGCCCTTGGATGGCCGTGTCAGAGCGCGTCAATACCCCGCCCAGGCGCGCCAGAAGGCCACCATTTCATCGGAGGTTTCAATGTCTTCTGAATGGCGAGCGGCAGCGCGCGTGTTGCGGATGCTTGGCCAGCTGTGTGCGCCGTTGATCACGGTCAGCAATGCCACCGGCGCCGAATCCAGCTGCAGTGGATCGGCCGGGTAAAACTGTTCACTGATCAGCGTGTCGTTGCCGGGCCGGTCGTGCCATACATTGAGCGAATCCGCCAGTGCGCCGTTTTGTTCACGCAGCCACAGCGCCGAATCGTGGCGGCCGGAGGCGATGTTGTTGCCGGCCTCTGCTTTGTAGCAGTACACGCTGTGCAGCATGTCATCCGGCTGCGTGCAGGCACTGGACACCACATCGATCATGTCATCGATGGGCAAGTGAATAAACTCTTCCGTTCCAGTCATGTAAAAAAACGGTCTGGGCATCAGCGGCAATGTGGCGTTGCCGGCGTCGGTGAGTGGATCGTGGGCAGCGCGCATGGCGCGGTTGATCTGATTGCTGACCGCCCCATAGCCACTGAACCAGGCGTTGAACTCATTGCGCGTGTACAGTTGAAACACCATGCCGGCGCCGCTGGAAAAACCGGCCGCGTAGTAGTTGAGTATGCACGGGGTTGGCGGATTGACCTGATCACAGGACAGCGCGGCATCCAATTCCAGCAACAGGGTTTGAATAAATTCAGTGTCCGAATGACCGCGCTCGGCCTTCAAATCGGCAAAATCCGGCACCGTGCGATCCACCGTGTTCCAACCGCGGTGACCGCGCACCAAGCCGGCGCTGGGCAGGACCAAAAATGCTTCGCTGGCCTGGTTGGCAAATCGACCCGCCATCGCCAGGCCGGTGTGGCGGGCGCCGTGAAACAGAAACACCGCGTTGGCCCGTTCCGCGCTCGGAATGCTGAGACAAAACACCCGCGGCTGTGGCACCCCATCGGCGTCCTCAACGTCTACGGCGCAGGTCTGGTGACCACTGGCCGGGCAATATTGCACGCCCCCGATCACCGGCGGCAATCCACATTGTATGGCGGCCTGCGTGCCACCGCTGATGAGCAGTAAAATCAGCTTGAAATGCATTTTCATGTCGAACTCCTTTTTTATTTGATTCATCGCCTGCAACGTGTGCACGCGCTGGCGGTTGACAAAAAATTCAGCGAAACTGGCATCAAGGCGTGCTTTTGGTATCATGGTCACACTTTCACTGGAGCGGTCAAACATCCATGCACAACGCGCCGGCGCAGCACGCGTCCTTGCCCACAGACCACCGCGTCGATCTCGACGCCCTGATTCGTTCAGCGGCATTCAATTACAGCGCGCAGGCACTCAACGCCCGCTACGATGTGGTGGTGCCAGTGTTCAATGCCTTCACCGAACTGCAGGCGCTGGTGGTCAGCCTGTTGGCGCACACCGACGCAACACACCGCCTGCATTTTTGCAACGACGCCAGCGACGATGCGCGCGTGGCGCCCTGGCTGGATCAACTGGCGCAACGGCACCCGCAGGTGCACGTACACCACCGCCCACACAACCTGGGTTTTGTGCACAACGTCAACCGCGCCCTCGCCGAATGCGACCGCGACGTGGTGATTCTCAACAGCGACACGCGGGTCACCGCCGGCTGGCTTGAAGCCATGGATCGGGTCGCCGGTGAGCCTGCGGTGGCGGCGGTGTGCCCCTTGTCTGACAACGCCACTCTGCTGACATTGGATGCGCCACACGCAGCGCAAGCGGACGCACTGGCTGACATGCATGGCCTGTGGTTTGCGCTGCCCACAACCGTAGGTTTTTGCCTGCTGGTGAAGCGCCAGCACCTGCCAGAGGACGGTCTGTTTGATGCGTTTTTTCACCCGGGATACGGGGAAGAATGCGACGCCTCAATGCGCCTGCGCAGCGCCGGCCATCACCTGGCCTGTGCGGTGGCGGCTTTTGTGCACCACAGCGGCCAGGCCAGTTTCACAGAACAGGCGCGCGTGCTGCAGCAGACACATCAAGATTTGCTGGATTTACGCTGGCCCGAGTACAGCCGCGAAGTGCAGCGCTTCATGGCGCTCAGCCCGGTGCGCGTGCTGGAGGCGCGCACGCGCGCCGCGCAAAACCCCGAACGCGTGCAGGTCATGCATCTGGTGCACAGCCTGGAGGCCATCGGCGGCGTGGAATTGTTCACCCGGCAGTTGCTGCAGAACTGGCCGGCCGACCACGAGCACACGGTGTTGTTGCGCCGGCCATCGCGCAACCCGGTCAACCGGCTGAGGCTGCGTCAATTGACCGAGCGAGTGCACCTGCTGGAATTCAGACAAGCCAGGGATGCAACGCAAACATGGATTGATGGGCGCCCGGCCGCATTGCACAACGCGCCGCTGGAGCGCGTGTTTACGCAATGGCTGCTGTACGCCGAGGTGCGCGCGGTGGTGGTGCATTCCCTGGTCAATTACGGCAGCCTGCAATTGCCGCTGATCTGTCACAAACTGGGTGTGCCCTATCTGTACATGGCCCACGATCACTTTGCCCTGTGCCACCGCTTCAATCTGCTCACCGGTGCACAGGATGCGCTGCGAGCCTGCGGCAAATCACACGCCGACTGGCGCGATGCACAGTGTATCGACTGTCTGCAAAGCGGCAGCGACTTGAGCACCGAGGACATGCGCACTTACCTGCAGGCACGCGATGCCCTGTTTCGGCAGATTCTGCAGCAGGCGCGGCGGGTGCTGACGCCCAGCGACTATCTGCAAGACAAACTCAGCACACACCACCGGCTGCACGACGCGCTGCGTCTGCTGCGCTTCACCCCGACATTGCCTCGCATGCAACACGCGCAGGCGGTCACGCAAGCGGCGCAACATGAGACACCATTGCACCTGGCTTTTCTCGGCACATTCACCTGGCACAAAGGCGCCCTGCTGTTTCTGCAGGTGTATAAAAAACTGCGGCACCGCAACATCCGCTGGTCCATCATCGGTGCCATAGAGCCTACGCTGCAAACCCATGTGAAGCGGAGTGAAATCGAAGCGGCGGGTCCCTATCAAAGAGAAGACCTGCCTGAACGCCTGCGCACCGTGGATGCCGTGCTGGCGTGTTCAATCTGTGCCGAAACATTCAGCCTCACCTTGTCCGAGGCCCATGAAAACGGCCGACCTGTGATTGCGCCGTGCAGCGGCGCCTACCCCGAACGCATCGAACACGAACGCACCGGCCTGCTGTATGCAGCCAACGACGCGACCGCCCTGGCACAGGCCATCGAACGCGCCACAGACAACGGCGGCGTCCTGCTCAAACGCATGCAGCTCGTGCTGCGCGAACGGCCTCGGCAGTGCAGCAATGAAAGCGCGCAGAAACTGGCACAGCTGATCACCGCGTGCGCGCGCACGCAGGCGGTTGCAGCGGAGAATGGCCAACAAATCAATGCCTGGCCGCAGCCGGCAGACTCGGCCTTTGCGCGCATGAGCGATTGGCTGCAGGCAGATCACGTGTTGGAATGCGCCGGCGACTGGCGTGATGATGTGCGCTGCGCGGTGCTGATCAGCGGCACTGACCGCCTCGGCTTGCAGCAAACCCGCGAGGCCCTGCGCCGGCACGCCCCAAAACACGTTGAATTCCAGCCGGCCGCGCTGGCGGATTGCACAGAACCGCTGCTTGCGGTGGTGCACGCCGGGGTTCAGATCAACGACAACTTTGGCAATTGGCAGCACGCGCTGCAGCGCAGCGCCTGTGCCCTGAGTCTGGCCGATTCCACCTTGCGTGATCGCCACGGTCAACTGTACGCGCCGCTGTTTCGTCCTGCATCTGATCCGCTCTGGTTGCAGCAACAACCGGCGCGACACAACGCCCTGTTGATTCACCCCTCACGGCTGCCGTCGGCGCTGTGGCAACGGGTGGCGGCGCTATTGCGCAACGGCGCCGATGCGGCGCAATGTGTGCGCGAGCTGTTGATTCAGCCTGAGAGCCCGCCGGCGCTGCATTTCCCGCACCCGTCGCACAGCACACCCGACACGCTGTGGCGCAGGCAAATGCACATGGAAAACACCGCTGACTGCGCGCTGCCGGACATCAACAAAAAACGCAACGTGCACGCGGTGCTGTTCAGTGGCAAGAACGAAGCACTGCTGGATGCGCGCATTGAGTCTCTGCTTGCGCAGCGTGGCGCGAGCGTCTGCCGCGTGCAGGTGTTCAGTGCCAGCGCCCGCCAGACACACCCGGATCCCCGCGTCGAACTGCACCCGCTTGAACAGCACACTGAGACCGTGAACGCCATCAATCGCGCGGTGCACTCGCAGCCGTCGGACGCTGTGTTGCTGCTGCACGACAACGTCACCCTGCAACACGACGCGTCGCTGCAAAGCCTGGTGCGCTGGCTGGGTCACTGGGGCATTGACGCCATTTCACCGGCGCAATCGCACCCGACGCAGCCGCACTGTCTGCAACACCCGGTGCTGCAACAGGGGCGCTTTCCCGGCGGCCACGGGGTGTTGCGCGACCGCCGTTTTGACCGCCGCGAATGGCCGCTGCCATGCACCTTGCTGCACGCGGATTGCAGCCTGATTCTGCGCAGCGCGTGGCTGCGTGCCGGTGGCCTGCACGCGGCCGGAGGACCACAGCACACGGCCTGGCAACTGTCGGCGCGACTGGGCGAAGCGCGACGCCGCTGCGCGGTGCTGGAAACCGAGGCCATACACATCCACGGGCTGCCCGGTCACTGGGGGCATGAACCGCCGGTGCCACTGCACGACGCCCGGCAGGACTTGTTGCCGCAGGCGCGCGCCCTGCTGCGCCGCCCCGGCGACGTGCCGGCGGCGTTGTTGCCGGGCCAGAGCGCCACCCTGGACACGCATTTTGGGGCTTTCAAAGCCGCCAAAAACCGCCCCCGGGTGCTGGGCTTTGCTCACAACGACTGGGCCAGCGGTTTTTACCGCGTCAAAGCGCCGTTGAGTGCGCTGGCGGCGCAAGACGCCATCAGCGTGGCCTTTGTGCCGCACCACAGCGGCGATCCACTGGCCAGCGCCGCGGATCTGGCCAAACAACACCCCGACGTGCTGCTGTTGCACAACCACATCGGCGGCAATCGACTGCAGGCACTGCGTGAATACCGCGAACAGCTGGATGTACGCATCGTGTTGAGTTTTGATGACCTGCTCAATGACCTGCCCGAATACAACCCCTTTGCGCGCAGCAACCCCGATGACATCTCGAAACAACTGCAGGAAGCCTTCTCACTGGTGCATCGGGTGCTGGTCAGCACGCCGCAACTGGCGCAGCAATGGCGCGACTGGCACGGCGACATCCGGGTGGTGGAAAACCGGCTCTCGCGGGTGCACTGGGACCAATGCCACGGCGCGGCCAAAGGCCACAAACCCTTGCGCATCGGCTGGGCCGGCGCGCAGCAGCACCGCGATGATCTGGCCTGGCTGAAGCCACTGATTGAGCACACCCGGGCGCGCTTTCAGTGGGTGTTTTTTGGCGACCGCCCACACAATGTGCCGGACGAATGGATCGAGTTCCATCGACACACGCCGCTCTCGACGTATCACACCGCCTTGCAGTCGCTGGCCTTGGATGTGGCCATTGCGCCACTGGTCGACAACCCCTTCAACCGCGCCAAAAGCCGATTAAAATTGATTGAATGCGGGGCCTTGGGCATTCCGGTGATCGCCAGCGCAATTGCCCCCTATCTGGACACACCGGCCTGGACCCTGCCGAATCGCTGGGAAGAATGGCACACCGCCCTGTGCGCGCTGGACGACGACGATGCATTGCGGGCCAAACACGGCGCGCGCATGCGTGCGTGGGTTGAAGCCGGGTATTTTCTCGAGGACCACCTGCCAGAATGGCTGGGCGCGTTGCTGGATTGATCGCCGCGCTATAGACCGAGTCGGGCGCGCAGTTGCATCAGCACGGCGTGTTGCAATTTCAGTTTGCCCTGCAATTCATGCACCTGCTGGTCGCTGGACAGGCCCTGGGCAATGCAGGCATCGTAATGGCGCAGCAAATCATTGCCGGCGTCAAAAAAATGATGCCGCAGCGGTTTGATGCAGGCCTGCAGCGCGGCCTCGGACTGGCTGCAAAACAAAATCAGATAGGTGGCCGGCGCGGCGTTTTCCGCGGCCTGCATTTCCCGGCCCTGCTGCAGGTACACACTGGCTTCAGTGCAGGCCTGCGCATCCGGCCTGAGCAGCGGTTCTATCACGGAAGTCACACGCAGCTGCTGTCCATACAAACGACTGGCGGCGAAATGCGCACCCGCCAGATCGAGGAACTCCTGGCGATGCAATTCTTTGACGTGATGGTGGTTGTGCGGCGCATCGGGGTTGTACTGATCTTTGTCGGGGGTTGAAACAATCAACACCCCGTCCTGTTTCAGCACGCGCGCAAACTGCGCCATCAGGCGCTGATGTTCGGCCAGGTGTTCGATGGTTTCAAACGACACCAGCACATCAAAACGGTCATCGGCAAATGGCAAATCCAGCACGTCGCCTTGCACGAAACTCAGGTTTTCACGCGCGTAGCGCTGACGGGCCGTTTCTATGCAGCCCCGATCGCAGTCGATGCCGATCACTTCAGCCGCGTCGGCGGCCAGCAAGGCGCTGCCGTAGCCGGTGCCACAGGCGGCATCGCAGACGGCGGCACCACGCACGAAATTGCGGGCAAAATGATAGCGGTGCCAATGTTCATACCAGATGTGGTGGTATTGCTCAGCGTCGTACCGTTCCATGCGGATGCCGCGCGATCAAACTCAGATAAATACGCTGGAAGGCGTCTCGAAATCGTGTTCGAAAATCAAATCCGGCAATTGGCCGCGCACCTGAATATAGGTTGGATCCTCGCTGCCGGGCAATGACGGGTCATCGGACAAAAAGAATGCGCTGACGCTGGCCACTTCAACCACCGCCTGATTGAGTATCACGCCGATCTGCGGAGGAATGTAATCCAGGGTCACTTCAAAATGCACCACGGCAAAGTCGTCCGGCTGAATCACGCCGTGATACACCTGCAGATACCAGTCTGCGTCGTTGGGGTGATTGCCTTCCAATACAAAACCTTGCGAGGTGGTGACAAAACCGAGCTCCAGCATCAGATGTGAATCCAGCACATCTTCCACAAACACCCCGCTGACCGCGAAATCGTTCGGGTTGTCGGTGACCACGGTGTAGATCAGGCGATCGCCTGCGGTCACATCGTTGGAGCCATCGGCGTCATTGATCAAGGCCACTGACTTGCTGACCAGCATGTTCAGCATGCCGCTGCCATAGACGCTTTGACCCGATTCCATGTTGCTGTAGACGCGATCAGTGATCAACTGATCCGTGCGGTCTGTCTTATTTTCAGCGTTGCATCCCAAGGCCACGCTCATGGCACTGACGGCTGTGATTATTTTTTTCATGCGATCCCTTTTTTAAATTGTTGCATTGAGTCCCGTTTTGATTATACAGAAGATTACAATGTATATCGTCGTGCGCCGGTTTTTTTTGTCATTTTTTTTTCATCGCCCTCGAGATGGGGTCATGGCACGACGCGTCGATGGGCTCCAGATTCGCCGGCGTGAGCAAACGCCCCGGGGCCACGGCGCGCACTTCCGCCCTTGATTTGACGGGCACTTTGGCCAATAATGCGACTTTTTTGCGTGCGGAGATTTGACATGAAAGACCTGGCCATTCGATTGATCAATCGCCCCGGTTCACTGGCAGAAATCGGCGAGGCTTTGGCGCTGGCCCAGGTCAGCATTGAAGGCGGCGGCGTGTGGATGACCAGCGAGCAAGAAGGCATTGCACATTTCCTCTTTAAAGACGCAACCGCGGCGCGCAATGCGCTGGAAGCCAAAGGCATCGAGGTGCTGAAAGAAAACGACGTGCTGATCCAGAAACTGGATCAGGATCAGTTCGGCCAGCTGGGCGAAATCACACGACGCATGCAACAGGCCGGTGTCAACATCGAAGTGCAGTATTCGGACCATCACAACCGCTTGATTCTGGTGGTGGATGATTTTGACAAAGGCCGGGCGGTGTCTGCGCAGTGGACCGCGGAGCACGATTGATCGCCCTTTCACAGCTCGAACGCCATTGAAAAATTGGCTGTATGTGATTGAATTGTAAGTGAATTGAGATCACAGTTCACGGTTTACAGCGCGGATGAACTGCGTGGCCCCGCGCAGCAACAGATCCAGCGAGTATTCACCGCCACGCGTGCGGATGCGCACACGCACCCACTGCCGCAGCCTATTTTTCTTACCCGGTTCAAGCGATGCGATCTGTTCACCCAGACGCACGCGGTGTTGCAAATCAAAAATTTCCGGCAAGAAAAACAGCTGAAACGGAAACAGCGGACGGATGATCAATTCCTGCGCCGTACAGGTCACCCGCAAACAGTTGTGTGCACCGCCGAGGCGGCTGAGCCAATGGCGCTGGCTGACACCGGACACGCCCGATTCATCGAACACGCGTTCTGCCGCCGGCGGCGTTGGCAAAGACGCGTCCTTGATGCGTCGATAAATCACCGAGGCCAGCAGCACCAGAAAAATCCAGCCTGCGATCAGCCAGCCGATCAGTTGGCCGTGTAGTTCCATCCACGCGGTCAGGCCTGCCATGCGGTGTCCACCTGGATGGTGTTCATCAGGGTGCGGTGCACCGGGCATTTGTCGGCGATTTCCAGCAAACGCCGGCGTTGGGCTTCATCCAGGTCACCGTCAATGCGCAGTTCGCGCCGGATCAGATCCACCCGCGCGCCCGCCTCGTCACAGTCCGCACAGTCTTGCGGGTGCACGCGGCTGTGCGACAGGCGCGCGGCAATGTCGTCGACTGGCCAGCCTTTGCGTTGGATGTACATGCGCAGGGTCATCACGGTGCAGGCGCCCAGCGCCGCCAGCAGGTGTTCGTACGGGTCCGGCCCGCGGTCCTGCCCGCCCAGCGCGCGCGGTTCATCCGCCAGCCATTGATGCGCGTCGCTGCGCACACGGCACAAAAAGCGGTGGTCCTGTTCCTGCACATGCACCCAACCGCTGTCCGGTGACGTCTCAGTTTGGTCAGACTGCAGTTGAACGTCCGCGTCCAGGTACTGCCCGGCCCAGGCGGCGATCACATCGGCCGCGTAGACGGCGTCTTGCTCGCGCTCGCTGAGCAAATGATCGGCGCGGTTCAGGCTGACGAAACTCTTCGGGTGCCTGGCCCGGCGATAGATCTTTTCCGCTTCATCTATGGCCACCACCGCATCCAGCGGCGAGTGCATCAACAGCAAGGCTTTGTCCAGGCGAGCAATGTGCTCGGCGCTGTCGTGTTGCTGCAGGTCATGCAGGAATTGTTGCTTGATGGTAAAACTGCGGCCGCCCAGCGTCACCCGCGCACGCCCGCTGTGTTCGATGTCATCGATGGCGTCGCTGATCAGGTGTTCAATGTGCACCGCGCGCGACGGCGCGGCAATGCACACCACGGCGCGGGCTTCGGCCACCTCGTGCGCGGCGTGCAGCACCGCGGTGCCGCCGAGTGAATGCCCAATCAGCACATCCGGAGCGCGCAGATTGTTCCGCAACCAGTCAGCCGCGGCCAGCAAGTCCTGCACGTTGGAGGAGAAATTGGCGTTGGCAAATTCGCCTTCGCTCTGCCCCAGCCCGGTGAAATCAAAGCGCAACACGGCAAAGCCGCGTTGCACCAGCGCGCCGGCGATGCGGCTGGCCGCCAGCGAATTCTTGCCACAAGTGAAACAGTGCGCAAATAAAACGCAGGCGCGCGGCGGGCCGTCCGGGCGGTCCAACAGTCCGGCCAGCTCGGCCTCGTGGCCCTGAAAGGTGATTTTTTCACGTGCAGGCATGCGCCCTCCTCAATGCGTGGACGCCGCCACGCGGTCATCCGGTTGTAAAAACGCGCGCAACAGCGGCGCATACCGCGCGTGCTGCTGAATGCTGTTGTGGGTGCTGTGCTCCAGCACATGCCATTGCAGCTGCTGCGGCTTGAACGCATGGGCCAGCGTTTGCGTGTGCACGGCCGGCACCACCGCATCGCGCGCCGCCTGCAACACCAGCACCGGCGCATCGATGGCCCCGGCGCGGTCAATGGAATCGTGCGGCTCGGTTAAAATCCAGTGCACCGGAAACATCCAGAAACGCTGCGCCGCCATGCGCCGAATGCTGTCAAACGGGGTGATCAGAATCAGTCGTTCAATCGGCGCGCTGGCCGCCACGTGGGTGGCCACCGCACTGCCCAGCGAGCGCCCCATCACGGCGGTGTGCGGGTGACGCTGGCTGACGTGTCGGTGCAACTGCAAAGCATCGGCGTAAATGCCGGCTTCATCGGGCGTGCCCACGGCGCCGCCATAGCCACGGTACTGCAGCAGATACACGCTGCGTTGCGGCAGATTTTGGGCAAACCAGTCGCTGGCCTGGGCCATGGATTCGGCGTTGCCACCAAAATAAATCAGCGCGTCGCGCTGCGCGGGATTGACCACAATGGCTTCAATGGGCTGTTCACCGGCCGCCAGGCTGAGCGCGCTGTGGCGGTGCGCTGCGGGCGGCGTGGGGTGATAAATCATCTGCCGTTGCAGCGCATACAAGGCCAGCAACAACAGCAGATACACGGCCAGCGCCGTCTGCAGCAATCGCCAGCCGATGCGTTTCACGCTTTGCGCGACGGTCGGTGCGGCATGCCCATGTACACGCCGCCGGCGTGCAGTTCATCGAGCATCTGTGCCGTGCGCTTGGCGCGCGTTTCGGGCCTTTCGGCGCGTGCAATCCAGGCCAGATAATCGTTTTGCTGGTACGCCGGACGGGCGCGGTAATCGGCCATCAGCTGGCGGGATTCAAGCTGCGCGCGCACAGCGTCTGTCATTGGCTGAATCGGGCGTTGCAGTTTTTTCTTGTCGTTTTGCATGGCAACCTCGGTGGTGAACTCGTCTGTTGTGACCGCACGGGCCTGTTGTTCATTGTAGACAAATCATGGCGCACTCGCCAGTGTGCCCCAGTTCAGCGTTGCACGGATGCGCTCATCGCCGTCGCTGCGCAATTCCAGCCGCCAGTCAAGGCGTTGACAAAAGCGTTCGACAATCAGCAGGCCGACTCGGTTGCCGCCGCTCGCGTCCTCTTCGGCGGTGGCATCCAGACGATTGCTGACACTGAACTGCCCGGCCCGCAGCCGACAAGCGATGTCCCGGCCGCTGCCGTGCTGCACGGCGTTGCGCAGCAAATTGTCAATCATCACGGCCAGCACCTCGCGTGGCACTGGGCACGGCAGCGCGCCATCGGTGCCATGCAGCTCAAATTGATGGCGTGGATGCAAGGCGCTGTGCAGTTCGATGCGCTGACGCAACACGTCCGCCGCGTCGCAACTGCCCGCGTCTGCGGCGCCGCGCACCAGCCACAAAAACGCGGCACAAATGTCCTGCATCTGCGTCACCGCGCGCTGCAATCGCGCCAGCGCCGGGTCCGCGCCAAGGGCGTCCTGACGCATGCGCAACAATTCCAGGGCGTTACCAGCAACCTGCAAGGGCGTGCGCAATTCATGGCTTAAACCGCGGTTGAATTCAAAGGCCTTGCGCGCGTCGTCGTGAATGCGTTGCACGGCCAATTGCAAATGATCGGCCAGCACCGCGATTTCATCGGCCTCAAAGGCCGCTGCCAGCGTGCGCAAGGCCTGTGGATCGAGTTCTCCCGACTGCAGGTGGCGGGTCAGTTTCTTCAGCGGATTGAGGGTGCGTGCGGACACTTTGAATGCCACAAACAGCGTCAGCAGCAACAGCACAGCGGCCACCAGAGTCAGCGGCACCAGCCATTGCCAGCGGTTGCCGCGCACCACCAGCAAATCGCTGACGTCGTACACCATGAACGGCCCGTCCTGAGTGCCGGCATCGGCCAGCCGCTGCACAAACACCGCGTGCGCGCCGCTGAAATGTTCATACACCCCGGCCGCATCGCCGGGCACTGCTTGCAACGGCGCGGGCAGATCGGCCTGGCGCGCGTACCAGCGCATGCGCGGCGCGTGCGCGGCCCACTGTGCGCGCTCGGCAGGCTCCATGGCCTGCACCCGGCGCGATTCGGACTGCAAGACGTTGACAAACACCGCGTCTTCAATGATGTAGGCCAGCAACAGACTGAACGCGGTGAACACGCTGCACAGCACCACGACTTGCCAGACCATGGCGCGCCGGATGCGCCGCGCAATGCTAACCCGACGCATCGTCCACCTCCACCCGCAGGCAGTAGCCGCTGCCCCGCACCGTGTGCAACAGCGCGCGGTCAAACGGTTTGTCCAGGGCCCGACGCAGTGCGTGCATGTGCGAACGCAACGGGTTGGAAGGCGGCGGGTCATCGCCCCACAACAAATACTCAATGTCCGCCCGCGAGACCACCTGCGGCGCCGCCCGCATCAACAATTCCAGGATTTGCACGCAGGCCCGATGCAAGGGCACTGCTCGCCCATCCCGCGAGGCCTGTTGCGCCGCCACATCCAGGCGCAACGGCCCCAGTTCAAGGCAGCGCTGCGTGCCGTGGGTTCTCAGCCGGAGCGCCTCAAGGCGCAACTGCAATTCCTGCAAGGCGAACGGTTTGACCAGATAATCCCAGGCGCCCGCTTGATAGCCTTTGATCTTGTCGGCCAGTGAATCGCGCGCGGTGAGCATCAACACCGGCACATCCAGTCCCAGGCGATTGCGCAGCCGCTGGCACACCACCAGGCCGTCGATCCGCGGCAGGTTCAAATCCAGCACCACCGCATCAAAGCGCGCCTGAGACAGCACGTGCAGAGCCACCGCGCCGTCTTCAGCGAAATCCACCCGGTGACCCTGGGCGCTGAGAAAATCGCCGATGTTCATGGCCAGGTCGGCGTGGTCTTCAACGATCAGGATGCGCACGCGGCCAGCTCCTGCCAGGTGTATTTGCGCGCCATGCGCCGTGCCAACAGATAACCCAGCCCGGTGAAGCTCAACAACACCGCCGCCGTCAGGCGCCACAGCAGCCCGCCGTTGAGTTCGAACGGCACAGCAAACAAGGCCGCAAACATCGCGTCGGCAATCAACCAGCTTGCGCCCGCACCGACCGCGCAGGCGACGGCGGCCACAGTCAGGTATTCCAGCGCGTGCATGCGCAGCAGGCTGCGCTGGCTGCAGCCCAACGCATGCAACACACCAAAACGCCGCGCGTCGCGACGAAACTGCGCGTTCAGCACGGCGATAAACACGCACAGGGCGGAGGCCAGAATGATCAACAAAACGGCGTTCATTGCGGTGGTCATGGCGCCCATCATAGCACGCAGCCGCGCCACCAGCGTGCTCAAATCGGTGATCACGGTTTGCGGGTGCTGCTGCATCAATTGACGCATCAATGCCCGCGCATCGGGCGGCGCCACAAAGCCGCCCATGTGGCGAACATCCAGCCCCTGCAAGGCGTCCGCTGAAAACATGAACCAGAACGTCATCAGGGAGCCGCCGCTGCGAAATTCCCGCCGCGAGGTGATCGCCGCGGTGAGCGTGTGTTCGCCGATTTGAAAAGTCAATTCATCGCCCAGTTGCAAACCCAGATCGGCCATCACTTCGGACTCAACGGACACCCCGTCCGCCGCACTGCGCGGCCAGTGCCCTTCCAGCAGGCGGTTGTTGGCTGGCACGTCCTCGGCCCAGGACAGGCGCACCGGCGAGTGCAATTCTTCGCGGGTGTCGCTGTGCTGCTGCACCGCCTGCGCCACGCTGAGCCCGTTGATCGCCAGCAGTCGCGCATCCACGGTTGGGTGCACACTGGACAAGGTCACGCCGTGCGTGTCCAGCAGCGCACGCAAGGACGGCAAATCCTGCGCCGGCAAGCCAGTGAACAGCACGTTGCCGTCGCGCAGCAAACGGGTTTCTGCGTAGCGGCCGATGAACTGGCTGCGCAGCACCTGGGTCAACAACACCGCCATCACCACCAGCGCCGCGGTGGCCATCGCCAGTGTGTGCACGCGCGCGGTGCGCCCGAGCTGGCGCAACAACACCCGCGAACGGCCGCGCGCCAATCGGTGCAACCAACCGGTCAGCCGCACCAGCGCCCAGGACGCACCGCCGGTGAACGCGGCAATCAACAGCGCTCCGCCCAGCAGATACAGGGTCAATTGCAGGTTGTCGCTGTTCAGCCACAGCAGCGCCAGACACAGCCCAGCAACCACCAAGCCGCGCCAGAGTTGCCCGCTAGAATGCGGCCGCGGACGGTGCAACAGAGCGGCCACCGAGTGGCGGCTGAGCGGCGCCGCGTGCGGCCACACCGCCAGCGCAATCGTGACCCCGCCAATGGCCAGCAACAAGGCCCACACACGCGCGTCCAGCGCGCCCGGTGAAGCCGGCACATCCAGGGGCAAAAAGCCCGTCGCCAGCGGCGTCATCAGCCAGCCGAACAGCGCCCCCAGCGTGACGCCAATGAACACCAGCGCCAACCACTGCGACCACAGCACCGCGCTGACCGCCCGGCGCTGCACACCCAGAGCGCGCAACACGGTGGCGCTGTGTGCCCAGGCGGGCAAAGCCGATTGCGCCACCAGCGCCGCCGCCAATCCGCTCAACATCAGGGCGATCAGAATCAGCATGCGCAGCAGTCGATCGGCCCGTTGCGCCATGCGCGACAAGGGGTGGCCCTGGCCATCGGCCTGCAGCCATTGCACATTCAATGCCGGACGCTGTGTCAGCCAGTCCTGCAACGCCGCACGCTGCGCCTCGGTGGGCGCCAGCAATTGCCGCCATTCGCCGCGCGCGCCCGCCGCCACGCCGCTGCGTTCCAGCGATGATGCATGCACCATGACCCGCGGCAATACGTGCTGCAACTGCGTGATGCGGTCGGGCTCCTGCACGATTTCACCGTCAACGCGCAAGCGCGCACGACCCACGTGCAACACATCGCCCAGCTGCAGTTGCAACAGGGCCAGGGCGCGGCCATCCAGCCAGGCCGCCCCGGGAGCCAAGGCATTCGCACTGAGCACCGCGACACCCGTTGCGCGCCGCACCCGCAACTCACCGCGCAGCGGATATCCGTCGGACACCGCCTTCAGCGACACCGCGTGGTGCGCCTGCGCGCTGACCGCCCGGGCGCTGAATGCAGCCGTTTGCACCGGTGCTGCGGACAGACCGGCGGCGCGCCACCAGTCCGCCGGCAGATTTGTGTCACTGCGCAACACCAGCGGCGCACCGAGTTGTTCATTGATGGCGTGGTGCAAGGCGTCGCGTCCATTCAAGGCAAAATGCCACAGCAGGGACGCCAGCAATGCGCCGCTGAACAGACAGGCGCACAAGGCCAGATGCGCGCGGCTGAACAGCGCACGCCAGCCCAGAAAACGCCACAGCGTGTGCGTGGCGCGAACGGTTTCACGTGCGTGCATGCAAGGCCCCCTCGTGCAGAGTCAGCACGCGATCGCAGCGCCGCCACAGGCGCTCGTCGTGGGTCACCAACAACAACGCGCCGGCGCCATTGTGCGCCTGCGCATTGAACAGGCAATCGCTGACCGCGCGCGCGGTGTCGGCGTCCAGATTGGCGGTTGGCTCGTCAGCAAACAACACCGCGGGCTGCAAGGCGAAGGCCCGCGCCAGCGCCACCCGCTGCTGTTCACCGCCGGACAATTGCTGCGGGCGATGCTGCAGGCGATGCCCGAGCCCCACGCGTTGCAGCCAGTGGCGCGCCTGTGCTTCCGGGGTGTCGTGATTGAACAATTCCATCGGCAAAGCCACGTTCTCCAGCGCACTCAGTTCCGGCAACAATTGAAACGACTGGAACACCACCGCGCAATGGCGTCTGCGTACCGCCGCGCGGGCGTCCTCATCCATGCCGGCGATGTCCTGCCCGCAGAGTTGAATGCAACCGCCGTTGGGTTGTTGCAAGCCGGCCAGCAAACCCAACAAGGTCGACTTGCCGCAACCGGACGGTCCGACGATG
Organism: Marinicellaceae bacterium; assembly: GCA_050303435.1. Lineage (GTDB taxonomy): Bacteria > Pseudomonadota > Gammaproteobacteria > Xanthomonadales > Marinicellaceae > JBNLBT01. The sequence continues at coordinate 18,085 of JBNLBT010000006.1, read as the reverse complement.
GCCAGCGATTCGCCGGCGTGCACGGCCAGGCTGACGTTCTTAAGGATTTCAATGACGCGCCCCTGCGCAGTGAATCCGTGCTGCAGCCCCTGGGCACGAATCACCGCCTCAGCGCCGGCCGGCATGATCGCCTCCCTGGATAAAGTCCACCGCCTGCGCCATCGCCGCCGGCGGCAACAGGTGCCCGCCGGGGTACCACAACAGCCGTTTGTCGGGGCCAGCTATCTGCTCCAGCAGATGGCGATTGGCGGCCTGACTGGCGTGCGGGTCTTCGCGGGCGGCGATCAGTAACACGTCGGCCGCGCGCAGTCGACCGACGTGATGGCGCGGTGCCACCGGCGAATACTGCAAATCCACGTTCGGCGGCACCATGGCCAGCACGCGATCCACCGCGGGCTCAAACGCCGCCACAATCAGCGCCATCTGCGCGCCCATGGAATAGCCGGCCACCAACACGCGCTGCAGGGTCTCACCGCGCTGTGCGCGCAGGCCTTGCAACAACAGCCGATGATCGCGCACCGTGTCAATGATCAGATCGTGGTACAGCCGTCGGTGCGGGCTGTGCGCCACCTGCAACACGCGGCGGGCGTCTACGCCTTCGCGTACGCGCTGACCGTGCAGGCGCGCGTCCAGGGTCACCACCGCATAATCGCGCTGCAACAGGGCTTCGGTGATCCGCCAGGCCTCGATGGGCAAATCCCGGCGCCACCAGAACGCCGAGTCAATCCCCATCGGGTGCATCAGCAGGGCCAGTCCCGTATGGGCCTCGCCCGTGGCCGGCAGCCACAACGTGGCTTCAATGGCCTCGCCGGCATCGCCGGTGAAACTCAGGCGCCGCCGCTGAATGCCCTGTTCAGGCGGTAACACCGTGCTGCGCAGCGCCTCGGCGCGCGCCGGATCGACGTCGAACCATTCCAGCAACAACGCCTCAGCGCTGGCGTCAATCGTCGCAAATTCACTTTCACCCAACACCCACAGGGGCATCAGACAGGCCAGCAGCCCGATCGTCGGACCGGCAATCTTCAGGTGCATGTCATTCTCCAGTTGATGAACGCCGCCAGTGTGCCACGACGCAGTTCAAATAAAGATCAAATGCACGCACTGGAATCGCGTTTTGCAGCGACTGGGGCGATGCGTTGTGCGCGTGAACTCTTTATAATGTGGGCATGAAACTGTGGTCCATCATTTACGCCGTCGGCGCGGTGCAGGCGCTGCTGTTGTGCCTGGCCCTGCGCGGCCAGTCGGCCCACCGCGCGGCGCGTCAGGTGCTGGGGTTGTGGTTGCTGATCATTGCCGTGGATCTGGCCGGCAAAGCGTGGTATGTGTACCGGCCGGTGGACACGCGTTTTGCCTGGACCGCGTGGAGCGGGTTTCTGCCCTTTGTCTACGGCGCCCTGTTTTACCTGTATGTGCGCGCCTTCATCCACGACCGCCGGCTGCGCTGGCGCGATGCCGTGCACGCGCTGGGTTTCCTGGTCGCGGTGGGCCTCAACGCCGATTTGTTTTTGCTCGACGCGCAGGGCGTGCACGCCCTGCACCAGCAATTCGTCGAGGGCCGCCCGCCGGCGCGCTTTGCCTGGGTTGATCTGGCCCTGCTCAGCTACAGCCTGAGCTATGTGATTGCCGCGTGTTGGCTGACGCTGCGGCACCTGACGCAAAACCCCGAAGCCAACCGCGTGTGGCTGTGGGCCATGCTGTGTTCGCAGGCGCTGATCTGGCTGGTGGCGCTGGCGCAATGGGGCCTGCAGGACAGCGGCCTTGAGCACTGGCACATTTACTTCGCGGTGGTCGGCTGGGTGGTGCTGTTCGGCTACCTGAGCCTGCTGGGCCTGCCGCACAAAGTCAACTGGTCGACCCAGCAACAGCGCCACAACGACCCGCGCTACCCGGCTTTGCAGCAACGCCTGAAAGCACTGATGCACACCCGCGCGCTGCACCGTCAGGCCAACCTGACCATCGCCGATGTGGCCAAAGCCAGCGGTTACCCGGAATACCTGATTTCACAGTGGCTGAATCACGTCAAACAACAAAATTTCCGCGAATACATCAACCGCCTGCGCATTGACGATGCCTGCCAGCTGTTGCGCGATCCACGCAACAGCGACGGCATCCTGGAGATCGCCTACACCTGCGGCTTCAATTCCAAATCCACTTTCAACCAGGCCTTCAAGGCGATCACTGGCCAGACCCCGCGCGCGCACCGCCTGAGCGCCACAGACCCTGGCGCGGCCAGCGCAAGTACACCTCTGCCACCGTCAGATTGACCAGCCAGCACAGCCAGGACGTTGCCACATAGACCGGCAAAAACGGCCAATGCATCCACGCCGCGCCGAGCACCAGAAACACCCGCAGGGTCACGGCCGAAGTGGTCAGCGCCAGCACCCGGATCATCCAGCGCCGGTGCGCCGCAACACGGCCGGCCACGATGTGCCGCACGGCCACCGCAGTGCACAGCAGCCACAGCACCGACAAACTCATGAAACCCAGCGCGGCCGGGGCACCGCCCTGGGCGTTCAACGCCAACGCAAATCCGCACAGCGCGGCGCAGCCGATGGCGGCCACCGACAACCAGCCGGCCACGCGGTGCAGGCCAGGCCAGCGGCGCCGCAGCGCGGCACTCAATTGGACCGGCGCCAGCAGCAAGGCCAGCGCGCCGCCGATGAAATGCCCCGGAACGGCCCAACCCGCGGCGATGAATTTGACATGGAATGGATCGCGCAGATCCGCTGCGCGGGAAAAATAACTGAAGGCGTACCAGGCCACGCCCAGACAAGCCACAAACAGGGCCGTGTGCAACAGCTGCTGTCCCAGCCTGATCGATTGATTGGACATCACACTCTCCGTTGATAATGAGCGTCCAGCATCGTTGAAAACGCGGCGGGATTCGTCCATTTCAGCGGAACCGGACGCCAAACAGCGGCAGACAACGGCGATGAGGTCATATTGGATGGATTTGTATGCGGCGGTAATGTGGCCCGGGCCGGAGGAGGCCAACCCGGGCCACGACAAGCACGTCAATGCTTGCCGGGGGACAGGGGGGGTGTCCGTTTCGTCATTGCACCCGGCAATGACCGCAGTTCGTGCTGACCAAGTGCCTGGGCCAGGCAAGTGATTCCATTGTGCTTGCCAATCCGCGGCACAGGCCGTTGGCCTGACAATGAACTGCACATTAACTATACCGTGGCCAGCGCGGCTTTGTATATTGCAAAAAACTGATCATTCAGTTCGATTAAATCGATGGTTCAAATACCCCGGAAATCCTGCCACAGCGAAATTCGGTGATACAATGACGGCACACACATCGCAGCAAATCCAACATGATCACGGCCATTCACATCACCGTTTGTCTGCTGGCCTGTGCCCTGACCCTGTGGTCCGAGCACCGCAACTGGCGTGTGCTGGGCGCGCTCAGCAAAACCGTGGCCGCGGCCAGTTTTGTGTCACTGGCCTGGCAGCTGCAGGCCGTAGAAACACGCTATGGCCAATGGATTTTTACCGGGTTGTTGTTGTCGTTCTGTGGCGATGTGCTGCTGATTCCGCGGCAAAACAAAGCCGCGCTGTTGTGCGGTCTGTTGTTTTTCCTGATGGCCCATATGGCCTACGCGTGGGGATTCTGGCAACTCGGCTTCGCCACCGAGCGCCTGCCGCTGCTGGCGCCGCTGCTGGCGGCGTTCACCGTGGCCGTGTGGCTGTGGCTGCGTCGCCACCTGAGTGGTCTGTTTAAATTCGCCGTGCCGCTGTACATTGCCGCGATCACCGCCATGCTGCTGTTAGCCCTGGGCAACCGCGGCATCACCTGGCAATGGCTGATCATGCAGGCGGCGGTGCTGTTTGCCCTCTCCGACCTGTTCGTCGCCCGCAACCGCTTTGTGCAGACGCACATCCGCAACCGCCTGATGGGTTTGCCGCTGTATTTCACCGCCCAGTTGATGCTGGCTTTGAGCGTGTATCTGCCGGCCGAACACGGCGTTGTGCTGTGAAGGCGACAAAGCACATCCGCCGCCTATACAAATGGCTGTCAACACGTTAAGATAAACGCCGTTTCGGCGCCTGAGATCCGGCCCGATGATTTCTGACAACTTCACCGTGTAGAAAACGTATGCGCAAGCCATCCTCTCTTATTGCAACACTCATCGCGCTGGCATGGATGGCCTGCAGCGGCACCGCCACGGCAGTGGACGCCTACATTGACGCCGACGCACGCAGCGGCTGGCCGGCCGTGTACCGCGTGTATTTTGAGCACCGGGCGCAGTCCGATGCCTTGCACCGGGCTTTTGATGTGTGGTCGATTGATCACCGCGACGGCTTTCTGACCGTGGCGGTGCCGGATCAGGCCACGCACCGGGCGCTGGCCGCCCACGGCCTGGCCATGGCCATCGACGACCGGCACAGCGCGGCTTACCGCGAAGCGCTGATGGGCCCGCCCACGCCGCTGCGCGGCGACGAAACCACCATTCCGGGTTTTCCCTGCTACGCCACCGTGGAAGGCGCCGCGGCGCGCATGCAGGCCCTGCTCAGTGCGCACCCCGAACTGGTGCAAATCACCGACATCGGCGATACCTGGGACAAGATCAACGGCTTTGGTGGCTACGATCTGCGACTGATTGAATTGACCCGCAACAACAGCGTGCCGAACAAACCGGTGCTGTTCATCATGTCGGCCATCCACGCGCGCGAGTACACCACCGCCGAATTGACCACCCGCTTCGCGGAACACCTGGTCAACGCCTACAGCGCGGGCGATGCCGACGTGCGCTGGATGCTGGATCACCAGCGCGTGCAATTGCTGCTGCACAGCAACCCCGACGGCCGCAAACACGCCGAAGGCGGCGAATTCTGGCGCAAAAACACCAACCAGGATTACTGCGGCATGACCAGCACCTCGCGCGGCGCGGACATGAACCGCAATTTCCCTTTCCACTGGAACACCGGCACGGGTGAGTGTTCAGATACTTTCCCCGGCCCCTCGGCCGCTTCAGAACCGGAAATCCAGGCCTTGATGACGCATCTGCGCAACACCTTTGAAGACCGCAGACCGGCCGATTTGAGCGTTGCGGCGCCTTTGGACACGGCCGGCATCTTCATCGACGTGCACAGTTTCAGTCAGTTGGTGATGTGGCCCTGGGGCATCGTGATCAGCGATTCACCCAACCACGCGCAGTTTCGCCCGCTGGGACGCAAGCTGGCGCTGTTCAATGGCTACACGCCGCAACCCATCAATGATCTGACCATTGCCAGCGGCAATTCCGCCGACACCGCCTACGGCGAGTTGGGCGTGGCGTCCTTTGCCTTCGAGCTGGGTACCCAGTTTTTTCAGGACTGCGGCAGCTTCGAGGGCACCATCTATCCGGACAATTTGAATGCCTTGATGTACGCCTTGCGCCTGACCCGACGCCCGTACATGCAGGGTCAGGGGCCGGACGTGGTCGAATTGAACGTCACCCCGTCGCTGGTGCTGAGCGGTGATGCCCTGAACATCGATGCCAGCATCAGCGACGATCGCTACAATCACAGCAACGGCAACGAACCGGTGCAGCCGGTCACTGGTGTCACGCTGCATGTGGATGAGGTGCCCTGGGGCGGTGCACTCGGTCTGACCATGCAGCCGCAGGACGGCGCCTTTGATTCGGTCGACGAACAGGCGCAACTGGCGCTCAGCACCGACACCCTGGGCACCGGTGAACACCACCTGTACCTGCAGGCCAGCGACACCAATGGCGCAGGGCCGGTGTACGCCGCCGCCTTCCATGTGGTGCAGGCCGAAGACGTGGCCAACGTCAGCGGCCGCGTCACGCACGCCTACACCGGCGAAGCGGTGCCGCAGGCGCGCGTGGTGATCGGCCCGTCCAATGCCCTGACCGACGTCTCAGGCGATTATCAGACCATTGCCCTGCCGGGCAGCTCGGACATTCTCTTCAGCGCCGAAGGCTTTGTCGACGGCGTGATCGCCGGAGTGAATCTGAGCGCCGGTCAGAGCGCGGTGCACAACATCGCCCTCAACCCGATTTGTGATGTGTTTGCCGACGACATGGAGAACGGAATCAATGGCTGGAGTGGCGACGGCGGCTGGGCCATCAGCAGCGAACAATCGACCAGCCCGAGCCACGCCTGGAGCGACAGCCCGGGCGGCAATTACCCCAACAACCACATCGCCACCTTGCTTTCTCCACTGCTGGATGTCAGCGAAGTCAGCGGGCTGCAACTGAGCTTTTCGCACCTGTGCAACACCGAGGAAGGTTTTGATTTCGGCCGCGTCTCTGTGAACGCCGACGGCAACGGCTGGGAAGAGGTGTTCGCCTGTGACGACGCGGCCGCCTGGCTGACTGAACAGATCGACCTGTCCCATTTGGACGGGGCCGCGCAACTGCAACTGCGTTTCCGCCTGATCACCGATTCATTGATCAGCGACGACGGCTGGTACATCGACGACGTGCACCTGCGCGGTCACGGCCCGGCCTGCGCGGCGCTGTTCAATGACGTCATCTTTGCCAACGGATACGAACCGTGAATGAAGACGCGGTGCGCCAGGCACTGCAGGCCGAAGCCGCGCCGATTGCCTACGCGGAACTGCAGAAATTTTTTGCCCGCGGCGTGCTGCTGGTGATCGACGAGGCGCTGGATCTGGTCGACGTGGCGTTGGCACTGCACCGCGATGAGGCCGATGCCCTAAAACACTGGTTGGACAGCGGTCAGGTGTGTAAAGCCGAAGCCGAACACGCGGCGCACTGGCACCACCAGGCGTCCACGCTGTACGCCGTCACCGTTTCACCCTGGGTGCTGGTGCAAAACCGCGCCTGAAATCCACTCAAGACCCGGCAACAGCCGCCTTCACTCCAGCGGCAACCAGGCCGACGAGGCACTGACCCCGCATCTGTCCGGATCGGCGGACTGCCAGCCAACGTAGATGTACGGTTTCATGCCTTCGCGCGGTTGCACCGTGGTTTCCGCGATGTGCCAGTCACCGAACTGCAGGGTCTCGAGTTCACGCGGATGTTCCGCCAGTTTCTTGCCATCCGGGTGTTCGCGCGAATACGCCAGCGTGACCAGCACGTAATCACCGACGCTGCCGGCTTCAGTCGGCACGGCGATGCGAAATTCATTGTCACCCAAAGGCGTGATGTCGATCAGTTCATCGTACGCGGCGCCGGTGCGCGGGTTCAAACACGCCGCTTGAGCGATGCCCACCGCACCCACAGCAATCAAACACAACAACGTTCTCATGGCTTCACTCTGCAAGGTCAAACGCTGTCCATTATAGGCCATTCAGACCCGCGTGCGCATGTGTCCGAGGGATTGTGCGCATGCCTTGTAGAAAAAGTGGCAGTCTACACTGCGCTCGGTTGTTAACCCAGATCAGTGAGTGCGCGCACAACGAGAAATCCTTGCCGTTGAGCTGTGCTCACCCAGCCACCGCTGCACTGCAGCAGACGGACCGGAAAACAGGAGAAACAGCATGCGATCATTTAAACCACTGACACTGACACTGACGGCAGCCCTGATGGGCCTTAACTTGACTGTTCATGCCGGGATCATTACGGTCAATGAGGCCAACGACGATTTCAACAGCAACGGCAACTGTTCATTGCGAGAAGCCTTGTCTGCGGCCAACAACAACACCGCCGTCGACGGCTGCAATGCCGGTGATGCCAGCGGCGGCGATCTGATTCTGGTGCTGCCGGCCAGCAGCGGCAACGCCATCCTCATTGACAGCACCCTGACGGTCAGCGATGAAGTCACCCTGCTTGGCCCCGGCATCGATCAACTGGTGCTCATCGCCGACAGTTCACAAAACGATTTTCCCTTGTTCAGGCTGGACATGGGCAACAACAGCGAAGATTTCTCCCTGAACAACCTCACCGTCGGCGGCGCCAAGCTTGGCGTGATCGAAGTGGTGGTAGCCGACCGCATCAACATCGCATCGGTTAAATTTTCCGGCAATCACCGCAGCGACGCGCAACCCGGTGGCGTGATCCACGCCGTGACCAACAATCCCAACATCGGCGGCGCCACCCAACTGATCAATGAAATCAACATCACTGACAGTGAATTTGTACAAAATTCCGCCATTCGAGGCGGTGCCATCGGTGTCATCATTGCGGTGGATCTGAACATTGAAAACACCCTGTTCAGACAAAACCAGGCCAGTGAGCTGGGCGGCGCCATTCATGTTGCCGATACAAACGCCAGTCTGTTCGTGTCGCAGTCGGAATTCGATGGCAACCAGGCCCTGAACGTCGGCTATTTCGGTGGCGCCATTGACTCGGGTGCCGTCAGCCAGTGGATCAGTCAATCGCTGTTTCGCAACAACAGCGCAACCAGTGGCGCCGCAGTGCACTTGCATGGCACCAGTCTGCACACCACCATGAGCGCCACCCTGATCAACAACACCTTCAATGGCAACACCGCCAGCGATTTTAACAACGCCACTTTGTCCATGCGCAGCATCAACAACGCCAATGTCTTCCTCAGCCACAACACCCTGGCCGAAAACACCGGTCGCAGCGTGAGCGTCGAAGGCAGCAACATCGACGTGTATCTCCGCGCCAACCTGTTTGCCGATGCGCTCAGCAACAATTGCGAACTGCTGCAGGGCGACTGGATCAGCCTCGGCGACAATGTGGACGCGGGCGGCACCTCCTGTCTGGGACATGCCAATGACATTTCAGACCCCACTCAAACCGTGTTGCCACTGGCGGACTACGGCGGCCCCACCCTGACACAACCGCCGCACCCAAGCAGCAGCGCGGTGGACGCGGGCGATACCACCTGCCTGACCGCCAACGGCGGCTTCACTGTGAATGTGGACCAGCGCGATGAGCCCAGACCGCGCGACGGCAACGCCTCCGGCGGATTGGGCCAGTGCGACGCCGGTGCCTTTGAGTGGCCCAACGCTGAAAGCCTGGTGATCGCATTCAGTGGCACGGGCGATGGCACAGTACACCTCGACGCCTACGACATGCATTGTGAATCGACTTCCGGCTGTCTGTGGCCATTGCCTGAAAATCAAACGGTGACGTTAAACCCGACCCCCGCACCCGGCAGTGAATTCACCGGATGGTCCGGCGCCTGTTCAGGCAGCGGCAGTTGTCAGGTGCCGATGAGTGGGTTCACCGCAGTGAATGCCGCCTTCGAAATCGACACCACCGAGTACATTCTCAACATCACCAAATTCATCGACGCGCCGGGGCAGAAAGCCGCCGTCACCAGTCAACCGGGCGGCATCGACTGCGGCGCCAGCTGCAGCGCCAGTTTCGTTAACAACACCGCGGTGCAATTGACCGCGGCGCCTGAGCCCGGCACCAAGGTGGACATCTGGCAAGGCTGCGATGCGATTTCACCCGATGGTTTGCAATGCACCGTCAATCTCAATGCGGACACCACGGTGAACCTGTTTTTGACCGAAGACGAAGACCTGATTTTTTACAGCGACTTTGATTGAATCTTTTAAAGGCATTGACATGAGCATTTTAATCGTTATATTTCAATGACTTGAAAAGACCATTGAATGTCTGTCCGGAGAAAAGGCGCGCGCTGAATGCGTCTTTTTCCGGCGCGCTGCGTCAATACAGGTGAAACCATTCTCTTAAGGAGCGCAGCATGAAAATACACCTGGCATTGAACGTCCGCGACATCGACCGCGCGCGTGAATTCTATTCCACTTTGTTCAACAGCGAGCCGGTCAAGGTGAAAGCCGATTACCTGAAGTACGAACCGCATCACCTGCCGGTCAACATCGCCTTCAACCGCGTGAGCGGCGCCATCAACACCGACCAGCACCTGGGTCTGATGCTGGAAGACGGCGACGATCTGGACGCGCTGCACGAGCGGCTGCTGACGGCCGGATTGATCGATCAACCGCGCGCCGTGGGCGTGTGTTGCTACGCGCGACAGGACAAATTCTGGCTGAGTGACCCGGACGGTCACGCCTGGGAAGTGTACAAACGGCTGGAAGACACGGCGATAAAAGACGATAATCGGCAGACGTGTTGTGCACACCAGACAACGGCCGAATGCTGTGAGTAAAGCCATCCACCCAAACCCCGACGGGCCACACAGCCCGTCGCGGGCCCAGTACCAGCGACTGCTGAGCTTTGTGCGCGCCCGCGTGCGCCACAGCGAGGACGCCGAGGAAATTTTGCAGGATCTGTTTCTGCGGGTGTTGCAAGCGGGGCCGCAGCAGCGCATTGAACGTCTGGACGCCTGGCTGATGGCCGCCGCGCGCAACGCCGTGATCGATCACCACCGCCGCAAACGGCCCGAGATCACCGAGCTGCCCGATGCGCTGAGTGAGCCGACCCGGCATGAAAATCCACGCGAGGCCGTGGCCCGCTGCATGCGCCCATTGCTGGAGACCCTGCCGGCCGCCGACCGCGACATTCTCACTGCGGTGGACCTGCAAGGCACTTCGCAAAAAGATTACGCCGAACGCACCGGACTGCCCTATTCCACCGCCAAATCCAGATTGCAACGCGCGCGCCGCCGCCTGCACGCGGCCTTCACCGACTGTTGCGAAGTGTGGAGTGATCGCCGCGGCACACCCAGCGGCTGTCGACCACGGAATAAAGATGAATCAAATCAATGATTTGCGCATGAACACCAGGGTGCGTCCGCCGGCCTCGCTGCGTTTGAACTCGCGGTAACCCAGTTTGCTGTACACGTGTCGGGCGCGGCGGTTGTCGGCGTACACATCAAGCCAAATGGAGCGCGCCTGCATAGCATCCCGACACAGCGCGTGCGTCGCCGCCAACGCCTGCTGGCCGAAACCGGCGCCGGCCTCATCGATCACCACGCGACGCAATTCCACTTCGTCCATCTGCGACAGGCGCAACATCACGTAACCCACCAGCCGGTCCTCTGCACACACCGCCAGATAGCGCCAGTCGGGTCGCCGCATGCGTGCAAGGTGCGCGTCCGGTGATTCGGCGGTGACCGTGGCGGCGTTGCGCGGCGCGCCTTCCATACGCGTCAACAGGGCCAGTTCGTTCTCAAGCAGTGGCCGCAATTCGATCACGACGGATCTGCCTTAAAATGTGCACGCACCTGACGCATCTGGCGCAAGCGGCGGCGCGCCAGTGCCAGGTCGGATTTTTCCTCGGCATTCAGCGTGCTGCGTTCGCGCGGATGCAATCGCGCAATCACCGCTTCGGCCCATTCGCGCGTGCCCTTAAGCGCCGCTTCAATGCCCACCGAATCGATGCAACGCAACAGATTCTCAGGCGCGTAGGCGCGCAGGCGCGGGTGCTCGGCCGGGTCCGACAGCAGACGCTGGAACACACTGAAGTCGATGCTGAAGCCACCGCCAGCAAAGGCACCTTCGGGCTCCAGACACAATGGACGCACGCCGTTTTTGCGCGCGATGAAATCTTTCAGACGATAGCCCAGCCCGTCGGATTTCTCCAGCACATCCTGCGCATAGGGGCGGTAATGGCGACAGAACGTCGCATCCAGAGCCAACGCGCATCCGGCCTCGCGCAACTGCCTGAGCATCCATTGAAATGCCCCATTGGCCAGGCCGTCGCGCACGTAGCCACCGCCAATGTTGGCGTGCACACCGGCGAACCAGCACTGCTTGAGGCTTTGTTCAGTGTGCCCGGGCGCGCGCCACAGGGCCGGATAAAAATCGTGGCGTCGCTCATCAATCGCCAGCGCCTGACGCGCGTGTTGCACACAGCGGGCCGGTTCATCGCGCAACAGAAAGCGCCGCTGGCGCCACGGCAACAGGCGCGAGCCGAGCGACAACACGGTGTCCCAAACGCCCAGGAAGCGCACCTGCACCCGATTCATTTTTTGCAGTGGAATCAATCGTTTGTTTCGTGTTCTTCGGGCATTTTCGCGTTCCACTGAAGCAACGATCTCAGCGCGCACATCGGCGGCGCTGCGTTGACCGCGCGAATCGATGTAGGCGCGAATATACAGCGGCAGGTAATAGGCGTCGCGCTTGTGCGGCAACCCGCCCATCCAGTCCAGCAACTGGGTCAACGCGCGCGCCGTGGCCGCGCCGCGACTGAAACCAAACACATACACCTCGTCGCTGCCTTTGGCACCGCGGCCTGAGCTGCAATTGTTGACCAGATACGTCAGCGCGTCTTCCAGATTGGATTCAAAACCGGCGCCCCAGGTGCCGCCCAGATACTTGTCCACTGCGCCCAGCACACGGTTGCTCAAACCCGGAAAATGCGACATCGCGCCCACGCCGCTGTGGTACAACACGTTTTGCTCCACCCCGTCCGCTGTGCGCGGCAGCACCGCGCGCGCCAGCTTCAGCACATTCGAAGGCTTGATCACCTGGCCGCCGTCTTCGCGGCGTCCGCGCGCGTAGGTGTTGTTCCAGGTGCCATCGAGGCACAACACCAGGCGTTTCATGCCGCGCCCTGCCTGCTTCGCCGGCGCCTGAGCATCGCCAGGTAAATGCCGACCAGCACCAGCCCCAGCCCCGCGGCGTCGCCGGCGTCGGTGGGACGGTGGAAAAACACCACGTCCCAGACCATCGACAGGGTCGGTTGCAACAGCAGCAACAAGCCGACAATCGAAGTCGGCAACTTCGGCATCGAGCGCGTGATCAGCACCCAGCCGAGCACCTGACACAACAGCCCAAGTGCCAGCACCGAAAACAGCGTCAGGCCGTCGTGGATGGCAAAAGAATGCCCCTCAATGCGCGTCTGCACGGCCAAAATCAAAGCAGTCAGCAGCGAAGCGACCCCCAGATTGGACATCGCCGGCAGCGCGCCGGGGCGGGACTGCACGTGCCGCAATGCCAGCATGAATCCAGTGTAGGCCACCGCAGTGCCGACGCCGTAATAAACGCCCAGCCGGTATTCCGCACTGAGCAGCGACCAGTCCACGCCCACCAGCAAAAACAAGCCGCTCAAAGTCAGTGCCAGCCCAAAAAGAAAACGCACACCGATTTTTTCTTTTAGAAACAGAACCCCGAACAGGGTCATAAAAAACACCTGGAAATTGCCCAGCACGGTGGCCAGTCCCGGCCCCACGAACACAATGCTGCGGTGCCACAGCCACAAATCCGCGGCAAAAAACAGCGCCGCGATGAACAGCCAGGCGGCGTAGGCCGCGTTGCGCCACAGCGGCACGCCGCGCAGCAGACACAACAGCACCAATACCCCACCACCAATGGCCATGCGGTAGAAACCGATCGGCGTCGGCGCCATCTGCGCCAGCCGCACCCACACACTGGAGGTGGAAATCAAAAACGCCGCGAACAGCATGACCCCGACCAAAGAAGTCTCCATCCGCTCGGTGGCCGCATTCATGGCACCGCCCTCAACGCAAATAAAATCGCATTGTACGCGAATGCAGCGGGCGGTCCAATCAACAAAGTTCACTTTAACTCAACCCCCAAGTCACCATCGGGTTGGACATCGCAAACGCGCCGTGACACAATAACTGCCTGTTCATCGTTCTGTTCGCCCGTGCCGCTGTTTGTGCCACTCAAACCTTTGCTGTCCGCGTACCTGAAGGCCCTGCTGGTGGTGTTGCCCGGCTTCGCTCTGCTGCGCTGGGCGGTGTATCGCTTGAACTGGCCCTGGTACGATCTGGACACATTCATCGGTCTGTACGGCGCCGCTTTTCTGAGTCTACTGCTGGGCATTCGCCTGGGCCGCGACTGGCGGCGCGCATTCCGCACGGTGCATCTGTACAAGGGATTGCTGACGCCGCTGTGTGTGCTCATGCTGGCGCTGCCGGGCATCGCCGGTCAGCGACTGGTCAGCACCTGGCTGTTTGGCGTGGTCAACATCGACAGCCCCAAAGAATTGACCCAACACCGCAATCAGAGGTACTTCCGCATTCGTCAAATGCCACAGAAAGCCCGCTTCTTTGACTTGGACACCCCCCAAAACACAATGCCCATCGGCGGTTATCCTTTCACCGGTTACTATGACGCCGTTCGCTTGCGTCAGGGCAAACCCACGGTCGACGATGAATTGCCACACCACCTGTTCATTTATTTCAATGTTTTGTATGACATCGGCACCAGCAGCGACAACATCTGGCTGGGCCGTGAATTGCTGCGAATCATGCGGTACGACACACGCCTGGATGCGATGCAGGCGCATGGACAATTTGTGCTGCAAGCCAATCGCCATTTGACCTTTGACTGGACCGTGGCGGAAATCCATGAATACAGCGTTGTGCCGTATTCGGGCATGAAAATGCGTTATCTGATCAATCTGGAACAAACCCGCCCATACACGTCGCACCGTGATTTCACCGTTTTGGAAGCTGGGGTGCCAGACCTTGACAGGTTGCGCAAAAACTGGCTCCTGCTGTTCATCACCGCGCAATTGATCGGTCTGGAAATTTTACTGCGGCTGCACAGCCGGCACCTGCGCGAACAGCCCTTGCGCATTAAACCCTTGCCGCGTCAGCACGAGGGCTTCGAGGGCCATTCGCTGGAACACCCGCTGGCCAGGCTTGAAGAGGACGATCCAGTCGATGAAATCAAAGCACTGGAGGACAAAAAAACGGATGAATGATGATGGATTGATGCGTTAATGACGCTTCAGTTTGTGCAGCAGCAACCAGCCCAGTCGCACAGGAATCATCACCAGCGCCAGCAACAGCCCAAGGGCCAGAAACAGCAGGGCCACCGGCAAAAACAACAGCATCTTCCACCTCATCGAGCGCGCATCCACGGCAAAACCGCGGAATTGCGCACGCAGGCGTTCGCGCTGCGCGTGCAGCGGATCGTCGCTGCGCAGCACTTCCACATCCGGGTCCACCACCTCAGCCCCGCCCAGGGTCTGCATCACGCGCTGCACCAGTGTGCTCAGGCGATTGTCACCCGCGGCGTGCTGCACACGCACCGTCTGGCGCGCGTCCAGTGCACCCTCAATCAGCGCACCCTCGCTGTCAATCACCCCGCCGGAGTGAATCGATTGCACCGACAAAGGCGCGTTCGGCGCGCCATCCCAGGCCAGATGCACAGCAAAATTGCCGCCGCCGTGATCGGCCTTGGACAGCGCACGCACCGCCCCTCCGGACAGTTGCCTGAACCCCTCAATCAGCGTGTCCAGATCAACCGTGCGCTGACTGAAAATAAATTGTGTGGATGTGATGTTCATTGACGGCACCGAAATGAAAATTAACGCCGACCCATTGTGACACGCGCCGCGACGCAATGAAAGCGCATAAAGTCACGATTGCCGCGCGGGCTTTGGGAAACCTTGAGATGGACCATGCAATGGCCGCCTTGTTCAGTGAAATATTGAAGTCGGATTAGTCGGATCGCGCCAGTCGTGCCGCGCGCCTCAATCCATCATCACCAGCATTTCGCCGTCCACATCGACGCGCAGAAATACTTTGTAGTGCTTGTTGACGGCTGGAAATTCCGTGCCGGGTTCGCAGTACACGACCGCATCCAGTACCACCGCGGCGGCGCGCGCCAGGTCTGCGGCCGAATCCCATGGCAAACGGTGCCCAGACAGGTACAACGACGTGCTGTGACCGCCGACACCCACGCCCTGAGTGATCACCAACACACCGCCAAACCATTGATATATTGAGCTGTCAGGCAGGGAGTTCAGGCAACGCATGTCGCCCAGAAGCTCACGCAGCCACGCCAAGGTTGTTGTGACGCAGCAATCGTCGATGTAGATTTCAAATTTGGGCGCTTGCAGGCCGGTGCCCATGGGTTCAATCGTGCTCTGGTCAAGTGCCTCAATTTAACCACAGATTTGAATAAAAAACATGATTTGCATCATGTTTATAGATCACTTTTCGTGGATTGACTCCATGCGCATTTATTTATGCCCATTAAAAGCCAGATCCACTGACGCCCTCATCAGCCCAGCTGACCTCGCAAGCTCAACAGCGCCATCAGTGAACCCATCACCATGATTCCCGCAACCGCATGCGCCAGCAGGCGTTGCCCGCGCGTCAATCGCCGCCGCTCTGCAATGTTTGCATAGCTCACCCGCTCGCCGGCTCGCACCCAGCCATACACCGCCAGCAACACCGACACCCAGACCAGTCCCACGGTCAGCAGCCATGGCCATTCCACCAAAAAAAACACCAAAATGAACCACTCCAATGAAATCAGAGCCAAACCCAGACTTCCACACAAGGTGCGAAAAAATCGCCAATAGCGCAGTTCAGATCGGCACTTGGGGCACAATCCCCGCCAGGAAGTCATCTGCGCCCGCGTTTTGGGATCACTCCGGTATCTCTTGTTACACTCTTCACAAATCACAAGGACCGCTCCATCGTTCTCATCGCAGCGCATGCAACACATGTCGTTTGTGGCCTCTTATTGATGCGCATGTTCAATTGCCAGCCACCCGCATACACCTCTCATTTGCCCTGTCAAAACCACCCGGCCCTGGAGCAAAGCACAAGGCACCTTCTTCCAGCGTAGGTAATGAGTCATCGAACACGCTGCGAAAGGGAAAATCGCTGCGCACGATGCATTGCTCAATGTCGGCATCGACACCGCAGTGCATCAATGTCTGCAACAGGCGCATGTTGTTTTGAACCTGGTGAATGCGACTGATGTAATTCCGGTAATCCACACCGCCGTCTCGTTCATCAAGCAACTCTTTGTAGAGCGGATTTCTTAATTTAAAGAATGTGTCCAGTCGATACCTGGATTCAGCCTGGCGATAGTATTCATCGGCTTGCATGCCCATCCATTCGATCTCCTGACGCCTTTTTTTTGCCTCTTGATTCAGTCGATGTCCCGATTTCACCACGATATTGCGCGCATATTTACTCCAATAGGCCACAATTTTGGATCTCGATTCATGTCGCCGAAAGACCTCCTGAGAAATGCTTTCCAATTTCCTGTGATCGGCCACATAGTGCAACAACACAGGCACACGCAGATCCCAATGTGCCGCAACCAGTGTCAGTTCAGTTCTGTATTCCTCAAGCTCAGATTCGTCCAGTTCACCGGCTTGCCACAAATGCGCCACCAGCTGCAAATGCTGATTGATCATTTTCACGGCAATCATTCGACCAATCAACCTGTCCTGTCTTTGCAAGTCACGTTTCAATGCCACCAGCTCCGCCTGCAAGAGATCCACCAGTGCCTCATCTGGATACTGACGACGTTCCGCCAGCCAGATCAAATGCCGCACTTGTAGTGCGAAAACAACCGACTTAAATGGGTGCACCGGTCCATCCGCATCAGGCATGACTTGCTCAGAATAATACGGAAACTGCAAATACGACTGCAAGCGCTCTGAAGCCCAGCCAAATTGATTTCTGAAATCGACCAAATCCAATTCATCGGCCAACGCCAGCACATCGCACTCCGCATCGAAATAATTGCACATCAACTCTTCCGGCGGCAATTCAAGTCGTTGATAATCGCCTTCAAACGCGCCGTCCACATCGCCGGCCTGCATGCGTTCATTGATGTGTTTTACGGTGTCCACCCCGGCCGCATACACATCATCCACTGCACAATCGAAACACCACAGATACACGCTGCCGTTGTCCTGCAGCCGTTCTTCAACGGTGTATTCGGCGATCTCCCGCGCCAACGGCGTCAAGGGTTCATCAACCAACATGTACAGCAGCAGCAACACGCTGCTCAAAACCACCGAAGCATAAAACACTTGGGTCAATCGATGCATGCGCGTAATTCCATTGATGGCAATCCATGCGTGGCGTTCATTGCGCTATAATGCCATAAAAATAAGGATGGATGCGATGCAAAAAAGCCTGTTGATGCTGTGCCTGAGCTGTCTGCTGCACAGCGCCGTTTACGCCGCCGAAGACAACCAGCCGAACTTTGGTCTCGACAGCCACCTTGAACACCTGGAGACACTCACCGCCGATCTTGACAGCAATTACGTGGCGGTGCTGGACGCCTACGATGCGCACCTGGCCGAACACCCGACGGACATTGTGGCGCTGGTTGAACGCTGCCGTTTCATTGCCGCGCTGGTGTACAGCGATTCAGACCATCTGATGATTGAAATGGCCGAGCAGGACCTGGCCGTGTGTGAAACTGCACTGGCGCAGTGGCCAGAGGATGAGCCGGAACGGCGGCTGTACGAGTTGAGCCAACGCTGGGGTGATGAGAATCTGGAATACTATGAGCAGATGCGCCTGAACGATGACA
>JBNLBT010000005.1:0-76974 GCA_050303435.1 Marinicellaceae bacterium | reverse complement strand
CGGCGGCACGCTGGCGGCCGGCGCGGTGTGCACTGTGCAGGCCGACGTCACCGGCACGGCGGTGGGCGTGCACAGCAACGTCAGCGGCGATTTGACTTCGTCCTTGGGCAATTCGGGACCGGCCAACGCCGATCTGCAAGTGGTGCCGCAAAAAGCCTTCAGCAAGTCGTTCAACCCGACCACCATCGGCTTGAACGGCGTCAGCACCCTGACCTTTGTGATCGACAACAGCGGTTCAAGCCAGACGGTCACCGGCCTGGATTTCACCGACAACTTCCCTGCCGGCATGCTGGTGGCCACCCCGGCCAACGCCTCGAGCAGCTGCACCGGTGGCACCTTGACCGCGGTCGCGGGCAGTGGCACGGTCAGTTACACCGGTGGATCATTGGCCGCCGGCGGCACCTGCACTGTGCAGGTGGATGTCACCGCCACCGCCACAGGCACACTGAGCAATCTGAGCGGCGATTTGACCTCCGTGTTTGGCAATTCAGGTCCGGCGGCGGCCGATCTGGAGGTTGTGGCGCTGGCCACCTTCAGCAAAGCCTTTGCGCCGACACAGATTGAGATCAACGGCGTCAGCACCTTGACCTTTACCATCGACAACAGCGCATCATCGCAAGCGGCCACGGGCCTGGATTTCAGTGACACTTTCCCGGCTGGCATGCTGGTGGCGACCCCGGCCAATGCTTCAAGCAGCTGCACCGGCGGCACCCTGACCGCTACCGCGGGCAGCGGCACGGTCAGTTACTCCGGCGGCAGTGTGGCCGCTGCGGCGAGCTGCACCGTGCAGGTTGATGTGACGGCCAACACCGCCGGCGTGCTGAGCAATGTCAGCGGCGATCTGACCTCGGTGTTCGGCAATTCAGGCCCGGCCGCGGCCGACCTGATCGTCACCGATGTGCCGAGCTTGAGCAAATCTTTCCTCACCGATCCGGTGGTGGCGGGTCTGTCCGTGGACGTGCAATTCACCGTCAGCAACCCCGATCCGGTGCAAACACTGGACAACATCACATTCAGTGACGATCTGGACGCCTTCATTCCCGGCGCCACGGCCGCCAATCTGCCGTTGAGTGACCCCTGCGGTGTCGGTTCACAAATGATCGGCAGCAACCTGATCACCCTGAGCAACGGGGTGCTGGGTCCGGGGCAAAGCTGTGACATCGTGGTCACCGTGCTGGTGCCGCCTTCGGCTTCGGGGCAATACCTCAACGTCACCAGCCCATTGTCCGGCACCATCAACGGTCAGCCGGTCGGCGGCGGTGCTGGATCCGAGGCTTCGGCCCTGCTGGTGGTCAACGGCGTGGCCACGCTGGTGCCATTGAATCCGTGGGTCATGTTTGGCCTGATGGCGCCACTGATGGGGCTGGTCGGCGCGTGGACCATGCGCCGACGTCGCGGGCGATGAGACTGGCCCCGTGCGCAGGCACTGTGCACGGGGCATCCATTCAGGAGTCTGGCGGGTCAGGACTGTTTGCGCAGGGGCGCCAAGGGCATGTCGGGTGATTTTTTCAATGCGGTGAAATCAAACAGCGTTTGATCCAGCATGTGCGATGGCACCACGTGGGCCATGGCCTTGGCAATGCTTTCGATGCGGCGCGGATGAATGCGTTCCCAGTCTCGCAGCATGTGTTTGATGGCCTGACGCTGCAGATGGTCCTGTGAACCGCACAGATTGCACGGAATGATCGGATAGTTTTGTGCGGCGGCGAAGCGCTCAATGTCTTTTTCCCGGCAACGGATCAGTGGCCGGATCACCATGTTTTCGCCGTCGTCGCTGAGCAGTTTGGCCGGCATGGTTTTCATCACCCCGCCAAAAAACAGATTCAAAAACAGCGTTTCCATGGCGTCGTCGCGGTGGTGTCCCAGGGCAATTTTATCGATGCGGTGTTCGCGCGCAAAACGGTACAGGATGCCGCGCCGGAGACGTGAACACAGGCCACAGGTTGTTTTGCCTTCCGGCACCTTGTCCTTGACGATCGAATAGGTGTCCTCTTCGATGATGTGATACTCCAGTCCCAGCCCATCAAGGTAATCCGGCAGCACGTGTTCAGGGAAGCCCGGCTGTTTCTGGTCCAGGTTGACTGCAATCAGATCGAAATGAATCGGTGCGCGTTTTTGCAAGGCACGCAACAGCGTCAGCAGGGTGTATGAATCCTTGCCGCCGGACAGGCACACCATCACCCGGTCACCGGCCTCAATCATGTTGAAGTCGGTGATTGCATTGGCCGTTTCCCGGCGCAGTTTTTGCTGCAGTTTGCCCGCTTCGTAGCGTTGTTTATTCATTGCGATTGTAATTTTAACAGGGCTGGTATATTGTAAGCGGATAATGACACTCAGCCAATCCGACATCCTGCGAAAGTTGCAAGAATTGCGCACTGAACACCGCGATCTGGATGAGGTCATTCACATGTTGGTGGAAACCCGCACCCCGGATGAGTTGCGCGTCAAGCGCTTGAAAAAAAGAAAACTCCGGCTCAAAGACTACATCCGTTGTCTGGAAGACATGTTGATTCCCGACATTGACGCCTGAAATCGAACGCCTTCAGATGAACCACTTGGCCGGCAGCTGAGGCGGCCGATAGTTGTGTAAATACTGCAGCAGATCGTCCACAGAAGCGGCCACATGATAAAGACAGCGATACGCGTCTTTGGCAAATTGTTCAGTGTAGATGGTTTCAAACATGGCCAGCAGGCGGTCGTAATAGCCATTGATGTTAAGAAAAACGATGGGCTTTTCATGGTAGCCCAGTTGTTTTAATGTCATCACCTCGAGCATTTCTTCCAGTGTGCCAAATCCACCGGGCATGCCAACAAATCCATCGGCCAGGGCGATCATGGTGGCTTTGCGTTCGTGCATGTCGCGGGTGACGATCAATTCATCGTCGATGGTGTTGACCACGCCGTCGATGTGCAGGGCTTCTGGCGTGACGCCGATGGTGCGTCCGCTGTGCGCCTTGACGGTTTTGGCCACTTCGCCCATCAGTCCGATCATGCCGCCACCGTACACCAGTTGCCAGCGGTTTTGCGCCATGTGGCGACCCAGCGCGCGCGCGGCCTGGAAGTAACTTTCATCAATGACGTTGCTGGATGAGCAGTACACCGCCAGTTTTTCAAAGTTCATGGGCGAAACACCCGCAAAGTGATGGGCCAGTGCACGGTGCGGGTCTGACTGGCATCGCCCCAGGCGGCCTTTAAATCCTCGACGATCTGTTCGCGCGGATCTTCGCCGGTATCGGCCAGGCAACGCTGGGTCGCCGACCAGGTGCCCAGATAACCCAGCAAGTGATCAAGCGACCATTGCTTGCGCATTTCAAAAGCGGGCACGCGGGCTTCCTGAAACGGAAATTCGATGTCGGCGTAGCCGTTTTCGATGTGCGCGCGTTCCGGCGGCCAATACGGGCCGGTGATGTCGTGATAGTAGCGGTCCACCACCGCATCAATGGCCGCGTTGATGCGGTGCAGGCCGTACAGCCACACCGCCAGAATCCCGTCGGCTTTGAGCACGCGTTTGACTTCATTGAAAAACCCATCGAAATCGAACCAGTGCAGGGCCTGGGCCACGGTGATCAGATCCACGCTGTGGTCGGCCAGCGGGGCCTTTTCCGCGGGCGCCACCCGGTATTCAATGCGCGGGTAGATCATGGCTTTGTCAATTTGGCGTTGCGATGCATCGGTGGCCACCACCTGAGAGAAATACTGGGTCAGTTCAACCGCGGCCTGACCGTTGCCGGTGGCGCAGTCCCAGGCCAGCTCATGCGCCGGTGTGTTGGCCGCCAGTAAGGCGAACAAGGTTTCGGGGTAATCCGGGCGGTACTGGCTGTAGGCATCGGATTGGGTGGAAAAATGGTCCTTGAAAGGGCTGGATTCAGTCATCGCGGCGCTCCGCCGGCTGTTTCATGCGGCGGTATAAAAATCGATTGGGATGCAGTATCTTACCCAATTGTCGCTCGATTGGCAAAGGCGCAGCGGCGATCGCGGAAGCCAACAGATCGGCCAGCAGCGGGGCGGTTGAGTATCCGCGTGAACCCAGTCCGCTGAGGACAAACAGGCCGGGTATGGCCTGCGCCGGCTCGAAATGTTGCCAATGGCGGCCGTGATGCAATTCCGCGTGCGCAGCACAGAAATGCCCGGCGTCCACCACGGGGCCACACAGCGGCAGGTGATCCGGTGCCGTGGCGCGCACGCCGGCACGGGATGTCACCGCCTGCAACGGTTGGATGAGGCCGGCTTGCACATGCCGATCCCAGCGTCTCGCAATCTCGGTGGCGATGGCCGGGTCTTCTGCGGGCGCGTCAAACCAGCGCGAACGCGGCAGGTGTGTGTGGCTGCTGCCGACACTGATCAGCCCCCGGTGCGGCGGCAGCAGATGACCGTTGTCCAGCAGCACTGGGCGTTGCACGGCCTCAGCCTCCGCAGCGCGACACAAGGCCGTGTGCCCCAGCCGTGCGCGCAACGGCAAAGCGGCACTTTGGGGCCATTGCAGCGTGTGTATGCCGGCGGCCAGGATCAGCACATCGCCCTCGGCCAAGACACGTCCATTGCCGTCCAGACATCGCCAACCGGCGGCGTGCTGCTGCAAGGACTCGACCCGCGCCGAAAGCCATTCATCCACACACGGGGTCCACGCATCGGCCAGTGCCGCGGTGTCAATCCAGCCGGCGTGCGGGTACAGCAATTGGCCGTTGTGGTTGCGCAGCAAGTCCTCTGGCAAGCCCAGTGCCAACAGGTGTTGTTGCCAGGCGCGCGCGTCGGCGTCGCTGCGCACATCCAGCACACCGCAGCGATGATGGCATGTGGCCGGGTACTGGCGCAGGGCGTGCAGGAACGCGCGCAGATGGAACAGCGCCGTGGGCGATGTGGCAGCGGTCAACGCCGGCATGACGATGGCCTGCGGGTTGCCGGAAGCGCCCTGTAACGCACGGCTGTGCACATCGATGACGGTGCCGGCGATACCCCGACGGCGCAGCGCGCGGGCCAAAGACAATCCGCCAATGCCGCCGCCAACGATGACCGCACGGCGGACCGCTGCGGTGCTGTGATCGGGCCAGGCGGCCCATTGGCATTGATCGCTGCGGTGCAAAGACAACGGCGCTGGCTGGCCTGAGTAACGGGCGGTGATCATTTCACGCTTGCGCCCGTAGCCCGGTTGTTTGTGCACGGTAAATCCGGTGGCCATCAATCCGCGCTGCACCGCGGCGGCGGCCGTGAAGGTGGCCACCGTGGCCTGCGCAGTCGACAGGCGCGCCATTTCAGTGAACAGTGCATCGCTCCACATCTGCGGATTGCGCCGCGGGGCAAAGCCGTCGAGATACCAGGCATCCACACACATCACTGCCTGTTGCAGGCAGGCTGTGGCATCACCAAACATCAGGTGTAAATTGAAGCCGTCTTGCGGCACTGAAAGAATCAAATGGTGGCCACAGATCGGCATCGGCCAGGCCTCAATCAGGCGCTGTGCCAGCGGCTGCAGTGCGGTGAACGGACGCAGCGCGCGCTGCAATTGATCGACGCTGAAGGGGTGTTTTTCCAAACCGATGTAATCCAGTTGTTGACCGCTGTGCCGGGTGCGTCGCCACAGATCCCAGCTCAACAGGGCGTTCAGTCCGCTGCCAAAACCACACTCGGCGATGCAAAAGCGCCGCTGCCCATGCCAGCGAGCCGGTAAATCGTTGCCATTGATAAACACGTGACGGCTTTCGGCTTCAGGGTCGGCTTGATTGAAATAGATGTCGTTGAAAGCGGAGGACAGTGGCCGTGCATCGGCCGCCCAGGTCAGTTCGGGCGGTTCACATTGAGTCAAGGTCAAAGGATTCATGTGCGCGCATTCAAGACGGTGTCAACCAGCGGCTGTCATTGTAGCTTTTTTGAACGGTAAAAACACAGCGGCACTCAAGCGCCCTCGCAGACTGGTTTTGTGTGCAAATTTACACAGCGTGTGCGCTTTGAAAGTGGTTATCATGAGATGCTATAGAAATAACTGGATAGAACAATGGGGGAATTGATCGTGTTCAGAACATCGCAATCGGCGTTCAAAATTGACATTCAGAACGACGGTTTCATGCAAGCGATCTATTTGGTGGATGAGTTGCAATCGATGCTGATCTCTGCCATGGAAAACATCATTGAAGCCGCCTTCCGCGGCATCGATGCACAGGCGCTTTCGCAACGGCTGAACTTGCCGTTGAGCGATTGCATGCATTTGATTGACAATGAAAAAACCTTGTTCAACAATCAATTGCGCAGCCGCATCACGCGTGAATTTCAGGAATTGCTCAACGACGGTCATTTACGGCTGGTGCCACATCGGGGATGTGTTTCAGTGGACGATTTTAATCTGCAGTTGTTCGTCAAAAACGCCGGGGCACGGCACGCCAGACATGTGCGCATACTCAACAAGCGATTGTCGGTGATCAATCAAGGCTATGTGCTGGATACGGACAGCAGTCCTTGCAGCCCGTTGAAACTGGGTGTTTTGCTGGAAGAAACCCTGCAATCCATGGGTTTGCACGTGTGCCAGGGCGAGGTGTTGATGCAATCGATTGCCAATCAACTGGCGGATCGACTGGGTTTAATCTACCGGCACATGAACCGCTTTCTGATTGAACAGGGCATTCTGCCCAATTCGCGCTGAACAGGCCACGCCGTTGACCCGGAATCCCCGGCCGTGTGGCCGCATTCCTGACGTTCTTTCCATCGTCTGACAACGCGCTTATCAAGCCGAGGGGATGTGAGTTAAAATGCCGCCTGAAATATTTTTGGATGCCGCCGTGATCAGAGACGTGTGCAGGGCCGATGCCCAGGCGCTTGTGGGCATATACAATGAGCACGTGAGAAACACCGTGGTCACGTTTGAAGAGACGCCGGCCGATCCTTTGGATTACGCCGACCGCATCAGCGCCGTCAGCGCCCGATACCCTTGGCTGGTGGCCGAGCAGGACGGCCGGGTGGCCGGATTCGCCTACGCCTGTGAATGGAAAAATCGCTCCGCTTATCGGCACACCGCCGAAGTCAGCATCTACATTGACCCGGCCTGTCAACGACGCGGCCTGGGTCGGCAGTTGTACAGCGCCCTGTTTGACCGGCTTGAATCGGCCGGTGTGCATCTGTTGATCGCCGGCATTTCACTGCCCAACGAAGCGAGCGTCGCATTGCACGAAAAGTTCGGCTTCACTGCGGTGGGCAGATTCAATCAGGTTGGGAAAAAATTTGATCGCTGGATTGACGTGGGTTACTGGCAACTGAAATTGTCAGAGCGCTTGCTGTGAGTGTTTTTCAGCGCGCTTTTTGCAAAACTTTCTGCGCGTAGGTGCGCAATTCTCCATTGGGACCGACGTAGCGGTACAAGGTGGCCCGGGTCACACCCAGCTCCCGACACAAATCGCTGACCACCGTGTTGGGATTGGCCATGCTGCGCGCGGCTTTTTTGATCTGTTCTTTGTTCAATGCAAATTTGCGCCCGCCGCGGCGACCCCGGCTGCGTTGAGTCGTGTTTGACTTGCGTTCGCTGACGCGTTCATATTCGCCCAGCGCGGAAAACACATCCAACATCAATTCCCCGTCTTTCTTGCTGATGTCGATTTTGGCGCCCTCGCCTTCCAGCACCTGCAAGTCGACGCCACGCTGGCGCAGACTTTTCATCAGGGTGATCAATTGGTACATGTCTTTACCCAGCTGATCGAGTCGGGTGATCACCAGCGTGTCGCCACCGCTCAACTGCGCGATGCATTCATTCAGCGCGCGTTGCGGCGTCTGGCTGTTGGTGATGATGTCTTGATGAATGTGTTCGGGTGCAACACCGGCGGCCTCCAGTTTAAGCGCCGGAGACGGTTGGGGCGTGGCGTTGACGGGTTGAAAATGTCGGGCGTATCCGATGCGCATGGAGGTGATTGGTTGCTTATCTGGGTGTGCTTTGAATGAAATTTTAGCATAAAAATGAAAAAAAGTGTTGCACAACATGTATCATATATGTATTATATGTGTATCTTAACTGTATATTAATCAAAGTTTGTTTTCTGTTCTTGCGATTGTTGCAGACAAGATGATCCAGTTTTAAGGACTCGGGTGCGGAGAAGCAGAGGCCCCAAATACCTCTGAACCTGAAAGTTACTTCTGCCAAGCTCAGCATCTGAACACATGTCAGGGTGGCCATCGGGGGGGTGGTCAGATAACGGAATCACCTGCATGCACACCCCGGTGTCGCGTTTCATATCTCGGCGCGCCACCGGGTTTCTCATTTCTCACCGACTCCGGATGATTTCAAACAGGCAATCGGCCGTTGTTGAAATCGTCCGATTCGGTGTTTTCACTGGCATCGGTCAACAGACGCGCGTGTTTGTCGCGGTGGTGTTTCTGCGCCTGTTCCAGCAGCATGCGCTCCTGCAGCAGAGCCACTTCCATGCGTCGGTACATGCGCAATCCATAAAAACTGAAGGGGCTGAAAAACAATTTGATGATGACCGGCATCAATTCGATGGCGATGAAAAATATTTTCAACATGTGACTGAACAACACCGCGGTGGGCCCATACACCGGATCGTTGTGGATGCTTTGCAAACCCAGATAGCGGCGCAACAGGCCGTTGCCGGGATCAAAAAACAGCCCATCGCGCACCAGTTTTTCGCGGTGGGCGTCCATTTTTTGCTGTTTTTGTTCAATCTGCAGGGCCAGCGTCTGTTCGGATTCACTCAAGCTGTTCTGCAATTCAGTCAGCGTCAAATCGTTCTCACTGAATTGTCCGCGTTTTTCCGCCAGCAGATTCTTTTTCTGTTGCAATGTATTCATCTGGTCGGTCATCTCATCGATGTCGGCGTTGGCCTGCAACAGCGAGGTTTTGGCCGCTTCTATGCTTGCCTCAATGAGTCCAATCTGTTGCTCAATGTCGGTGTAGGTGGCCACCGCGCGTTTGTACTTGGGGCCTTCAGTGGGTGCGCGTCCGTCCTGACCGGTGCGTTCCAGCAGGGCTTCATTGAACCAGAACGCGTAGTCTGCGCGGGCTTTCACCAGCCGTTCATTGAGGCTGGCGATTTCTGCAACCACGGTTTGACGGGCTTTTTCCAGTTCCGCCAGATTGTTTTGCTGATTGCCGATGCTGTTGCTTAAGGTCTGTTCATCGTAGACCTGTTCGGTGTCGCGATAGATGTTTTGTTGTGTGCGCAGGGACTTGATGCGATCCTGGATGTCCTCAATGCGGGTGCGGGTGACGGCGATGCCACTGTTCAACTCAGCTTCATGCGCGGCCAGCCGGTTAAAATATTCGCGGTTGTTTTCATTGGTCTCTTTTTGAATCTGTTCATCAATGGCGGTGCTTTGCAGGGAAATTTCTGCCAGCGTGGCCAGGCCGATGGCAATGATCAGTGAATAGGCAATGCGCGGCAGCAAACCCACCAGGCTGCGCAACGGCAGCCCGCCTTTGAACGGATTTCTCAGCGCCCAGTCGGATCCGATGATGGCCTGATCAAGAAAGAACAGCGTCAGGGCAAAGATCAGACCGGACACAATGGCCGCCGGCATGGACAGAAACAGCGACACGCCGTAGGTGAACAACAGGAAGGTGAAGATGAATGTGACCAGTTGCCTGAACACCATGGCATAAGCCAGCATGCGGTCGTAGCGTCCGCACTGATTCAGGACTTCGGTGTCTGTCAGCGACAGAAAGCCGATGAATTTAAAGAAACGTGAATTGCTTTCGTGCTGCTTGGACATGGTGTTTTCCGCCTTTTTTGGGTGCCACTCAAAGGCCGCACAATGCCTCAACATCGCGACCCGATCAATTCATGGACCACAGTCCGGCGTGAAAATTCAAGTCTGCGCCTGTTTTCATGGCCATGGTGTTTCATTGAGAACGTGTGTGCGCTGGAAAAGTTACGCAGGCCAGGGCTATCTTTGCGGCAAAAAGCGGGACTGACAATATTTTGAATATCTGACCGCATTCAGCGCGGCAATGAAGAAATATCGACAATCCCGGGGTTCTTGATCCGTGCACGCGTGAAACCCCTTTGCAAATGGCTGGAAAAATGATTTACTGGTATTGACCATGGGGAAATGGGCAATTAAAAAGGGGTTTATTTAATCGAACTCAAGTCAGGCTTTGAGGGAGGTTGGTATGATCCAGCGTAGTGTAGTGTGTGCAGCTCTGCTGCTTTCGGGGTGGGCTTCGGCGATCGAAGTGACGGTGCAGAACGATTCTTTGGCCAACGCCACCACCGGCGCCATCCAATTGGGATTCATCGCCGGAGAGGAGGGCGCAGCATGGCTCGACGCGCCTTGCGATGGCAACATTGTGGCGGTGCAAGTGTTCTGGCGATCGGCGACCGGCACCAGCGGTGAAAGCATCCATGAAAGCATCACCATATCAGAAGCCGGGACGTTCCCGATCCCCGGTACTCAGCTGGAACAGATCCTCGGTCCGGTGATGAACGACGGCGTGATCAATGAATTCCGTTTTCTGGATGAAAACAGTGTGATTCCCTTGATCGTGCCAGTCACCCAAGACGAAACCTATGTGGTGTCGTTCAAATTTTTTGAAGATCCGATTTCGGCCAGTCTGGTCACCGATGCGGACGGTTGTCAGGCCGGTCGGAACAGCATTTTTGCCATACCGGGTGCGCCGTTTGACCCGCTTTGGATCAGTTCCTGTGCGCTGGGTGTGTCCGGTGATTTTGTCATTCGCATGGTGGTGGATTGCCCGGCCAACGTCGATGAAGTGGACGTGCAGGTGGTCAAAACCAGCCCAGACGGGGTGTACACGCCCGGACAAAACGTCAACTACGACATCGTGGTCAGCAACGCCGGACCGAATGCGGCGAATGCCGTCACGCTGATTGATTTCTTCCCCGGGGCATTAAGCGGCATCACGTGGACCTGTCAGTCCACCGCCGGTGCGGCGACGTGTCCCAACGCCAGCGGTTCGGGCAATCTGATTGAATCGATCAATCTGCCGGTCGGTGGGGAGCTGACTTATCAAGCCACGGCGCTGGTGAGCATGGCCACCACCGGTGTGCTGGTCAACCAGGCGACCGCGGTGGTGCCCAACGGATTGATGGATGTGAATGCCAGCAACAATGTGTCCAGCGCGGAACTGCTGGCCTTTGATGATCTGATTTTCGCCAGTTATTTTGACGACTGATTGGGTCTGACCGGCTGATCAGGCCCTGGCGCGATTTGTGCCGCGACGCTGAATGCGGCGGTGCACCGCGCCGGGGGTGCGCACCAGGCCATTGAACAGCAGGGAAAACACCACGCCGCCCACCAGGCCATAGGCAAAGGCCCACAGACTCAACGGCACGCCGGGTTGAAACACACGCAGGGTGCCGCGCGCAATGTCCATACGCAAGTGGCTCAGCAGATACCAGATTTTCTGTCCCAAGGGGTCGTTTTCCAACACCTGAATGTCTTTTTCAAGCGCATCAACGGACGTTTTGGTGCGCGCCACTTTTTCACCGGTTTCCACCACCGCGCGTTCGCTGCTGTTTTTGAATGCGCGGATCATTTGCGTCAGGTCGCCGTTGTAATTGTTGCTGGCGATGGCTTGATATTCGGCCAATTGCTGCTGCTGTGAACTATAATAGCCGCCGATGCGTTGGGTGTACTGATCGATGAAATGCGGCAGCTGCAGAAACACGATGACCCCGCAGGTGAACACAATTTTGTCGATCAGGCCCAAAAACACTTTCATGCAAACTATGATATGACGAAATGCTGAATTTGGCAAAAACAACCGCCTGGACGGGGCACGCGAAAGGCGCGCAATGGACGCAACGGCTGTGAGTGCGCGCGCACGCGCAGGGTTGTTGTTGACCGCGCTGGGTGTTTGGGCGCTGTACCTGTATTTGAATTTTCCCGGATACATGTCACACGATTCGGCCCATCAATACTGGCAGGTGCGCCATGCACAGCACAACGACATGCATTCGGTGTGGATGCAGCTGGTGTGGACGGTGACTGAACAGATCTGGCCCGGGCCGGGTGGTCAGTTTGTGCTGTTCAGCGGCACCTTCATTCTTGCCATGTTGTGGTTTTGCTGGCAATTGAAAGCGCCGGCCTGGGTGCGCTGGCTGATTCTGCTGGGACTGACCTTATTGCCGTACAATCTGATGATCGTGCCGCATGTGTGGAAGGATGTGGGGCTTTTGGGCATGGTGATGCTGGGCGTGTGTGCGCTGCTCACCGCCGTGCACCGCCAACGCAGCGGCTTCATCTGGCTGGGCCTGTGGTTTTTCTGGCTGGCGGTGTTGTATCGTTTCAATGCGGTGCTGATGCTGTGGCCTTTGATGTTGTGGGCCTGTGTGCATCTGGCCCGTTTGCAGGGCTGGGGCCGGGCACAGGCCGCAACGCTGGCGCTGCTGTACTTGTTGATCACCGCGTTAAGTCCACGCCTGTTGTCGTGGACCGTGGGCGCCGAACACAAGGTGCTGTGGCCCACGGTGGCGATCTGGGACATTGCTTCGGTGTCTCAAAGGGAGCGACAACTGCTGTTGCCAGAATTTATGCTGGGCCCCGGGTTCAATCTGCAGGACATCGACGAGGCCAATCAACCCTGGTCCAACACCCCCCTTTTGCATGGCACGCAACACGGCATCCGCTCGGCCTTGATTGAACCGTACAGTGCGGAACAAAACAGGCTTTTGGCGCGGCGCTGGCTGAGTTTGCCGCTGCGCCACACGGGCGCTTATCTGTCGCATCGCTGGGCGCTGACCCGACACCTGCTGGGGCTGGAAGACTCCGAGCCTTTGCCACGCGCACTGATGTTTCATCGCGGCATCGCCGCGCACCGCGACAACCCGCCGATGGCGATGAATCAAAGCCGTGCCGGCCGCGCCCTGTTTGACTGGCTGGGTAAAAACCCCGGGCAGTTTTTATTGAGCGGCTGGTTTTATCTTGTGCTGTCGCTGGTGGCGCTGGCGGTGCCGCTGGTTTGCAAGCGCAATCGCACGTCACCGGTTCGGCAATTGACATTGATGGTGGCCATCAGCGCGGTGATGTCGCTGCTGTCGCTGGCGATGATGGCGCCGGCGGCCGAATCACGCTATCTGGTGGTGTTGGTTAATTTATCTTGCATGGGCTTGATTCTGGGCGTGAGCTTTTGCCGTCACGGCCGCGATTCAGGCGCATAAGATTGTCCCTTTTGAGCATCGGATCGGCGGCAATGTGATGGCATCTGTTGCCGCGATGGTTTATAATGTCATTCCTTTCTGAGTTCACGAATTTCTCAACATTCGATCATGACCAAATATGTTTTTGTCACGGGCGGTGTGGTGTCATCGCTTGGAAAGGGCATTGCCTCGGCCTCGTTGGCGTCCATCCTGGAAACCCGCGGATTAAAAGTTTCTTTGATGAAACTGGATCCCTACATCAACGTCGATCCCGGCACCATGAGCCCGTTTCAACACGGCGAGGTGTTTGTCACTGAGGACGGCGCTGAAACCGATCTGGATCTGGGGCATTATGAGCGCTATGTGCGCACGCGCATGAGCCGCAACAACAACTACACCACCGGGCAGATTTACGAAGCGGTGATTCGCAAGGAGCGCCGCGGCGATTATCTGGGTGGCACGGTGCAGGTGATTCCGCACATCACGGATGAAATCAAGAGGTGCATCAAAAAAGCCGGCCAGGGGCACGACGTGCTGATGGTGGAAATTGGTGGCACCGTGGGCGACATTGAATCGCTGCCTTTCCTGGAGGCGATTCGCCAGATGGGTGTTGAACAAGGGCGGGAAAACAGCATGTTCGTGCACCTCACACTGGTGCCTTTCATCAAAGCGGCCGGTGAGCTTAAAACCAAGCCCACGCAGCACTCAGTCAAAGAATTGCGCTCCATCGGCATACAACCGGACGTGCTGTTGTGCCGCACCGAACAACCACTGCCGGAATCGGAACAAAAGAAAATCGCACTGTTCACCAACGTCTCCGAAAAAGCCGTGATTCCGGTGATGGATGTGGACAACATCTACAAAATTCCACAGGCCTTGCACAAGGAGGGTTTTGACGAACTGGTGGTGCAGCAATTCCAATTGCAGTGCGGCCCGGTGGATCTGAGTGAATGGAACGATGTTGTGCGACGTGAAGAAAACGCCGCCGGGCAAGTGACTGTCGGCATGGTGGGCAAATACCTGGACCATTCCGATGCCTACAAATCCCTGAACGAAGCCTTGCGACACGCCGGTATTCGCACCGATTGCCGCGTGCACATCAAACACATTGATTCTGAACTGCTGGAAAAAACCGGCGATTTGCAGGTGTTTGACGACGTGCAGGCGATTCTGGTGCCGGGTGGATTCGGCGACCGCGGATTTGAAGGCAAGATCATGGCCGCCGAACACGCGCGCAAACACAAAATACCTTACCTTGGCATCTGCTACGGCATGCACGCGGCGGTGATCGAATTTGCCCGCAATTGCTGTGGTCTGGAGGCCGCCAACACCACAGAAAACAACCGCCAGAGTGCGCATCCGGTGATCGCGCTGATCACCGAATGGCAGGATCGCGAAGGTCAGGTTGAAACGCGCAATGAACAGTCCGACCTCGGCGGCACCATGCGCCTGGGCAGCCAGAAGACCCGCCTGATGGCCGGCACACTGGCGCATCGGGTGTACGGCGAGGATGTGGTTTCAGAACGTCACCGCCACCGCTTTGAATTCAACAACAACTACAAAGACCGACTGCAGGCGGCCGGGCTGGTGATCGCCGGCGTGTCTGAAGACGAAAAACTGGTGGAGGTGGTAGAGTTGGGCGATCACCCCTGGTTCATCGGCTGTCAGTATCACCCGGAATTCAATTCCACACCGCGCGACGGTCACCGTTTGTTCACCGGCTTTATCCAGGCCGCATTGAGGTACAGTTCATGAACATCCATGGCATCCAGGTCGGACTCGACCGGCCGTTCTTTCTCATCGCCGGCCCTTGTGTGATCGAATCCGAACAACTGGCGCTGGACAGCGCCGGGCGCTTAAAGGAAATCACTGCCGAACTCGGCATCCCACTGATTTACAAATCCTCGTTTGACAAAGCCAACCGCACCTCGATCAAATCGTTCCGGGGGCTGGGCCTGGAAGAAGGCTTGCGCATTCTTGCAGAGGTCAAGCGGCAAATCGGTGTGCCGGTGCTCACCGACGTGCACGACGACACCCCGATTGAAGAAGTGGCCAGCGTGGTGGATGTGATGCAAACGCCGGCTTTCCTGGTGCGGCAAACCAATTTCATCTTGCGTGTGTGTGCCGCTGGCAAACCGGTGAACATCAAAAAAGGTCAGTTCATGGCGCCCTGGGACATGCGCAATGTGGTGGAAAAAGCCCGCACCACCGGCAATCAGCAGATCATGGTGTGTGAACGCGGCGCCTCGTTCGGTTACAACAATCTGGTCTCGGACATGCGTTCACTGGCGGTTATGCGCGAGACCGGCTGTCCGGTGGTGTTTGATGCCACCCATTCAGTGCAGTTGCCCGGTGGACAAGGGGCCTCTTCGGGCGGGCAGCGTGAACACGTGCCGGTGCTGGCGCGCGCCGCCACCGCCGCTGGCATCGCCGGATTGTTCATGGAAACCCACCCCAACCCGGATCAGGCGCTTTCCGATGGACCCAATGCGGTGCCGCTGGATCGCATGGCCGATTTGCTTGGCACCCTTAAACGCATTGACGAGGCGGTCAAATCACAACCTTTACAGGAACTCAGCGATGACTGGAATTAAACACATTCACGCGCGCGAAGTGCTGGACTCGCGCGGCAACCCGACCCTCGAAGCCGAGGTCACCCTGGAAGACGGTGCATTTGGGCGGGCCATGGTGCCTTCAGGGGCGTCCACCGGCGCGCGCGAAGCGATTGAATTGCGCGACGGCGATGCGCGCCGCTACCTGGGCAAGGGTGTGCGCAAGGCGGTTGCACACGTCAACGGTGAAATTGCTCAGGCACTGAGCGGTGCCGACGCCGGCGATCAGGCGGCCATCGACCGCGCCCTGATTGAACTGGACGGCACGCAGAACAAATCGCGACTCGGTGCCAACGCCCTGCTGGGCGTGTCGCTGGCCTGTGCGCACGCACACGCCAACGGCCGCGGTGTGCCTTTGTATCGATCCCTGGCCACGGGCGGTGATTTGCAACTGCCGGTGCCGATGATGAACATCATCAACGGCGGTGCGCACGCCGACAACAACGTGGATGTGCAGGAATTCATGATTCTGCCGGTGGGCTTTGACGCATTCAATGAAGCCTTGCGCTGTGGCGTGGAGATTTTCCACGCGCTCAAGGCGGTGCTGCGTCAAAAGGGGCTGTCTACTGCAGTGGGCGATGAGGGCGGTTTTGCCCCCGATCTGCGCTCCAATGCGGAAGCCATTGACACCATACTTGAAGCCGTCAACCGCGCCGGCTATGTGGTCGGCCAAGACGTGTTTTTGGGTCTGGATGTGGCCAGTTCCGAATTCTACAAAGACGGTGAGTACCGCTTGCAGGGCGAAGGCCGCAGCCTGAGTTCAGACGCCCTGGTGAGTCTGCTCAGCGACTGGGTGCGACAATACCCGATCATCAGCATTGAGGACGGACTGGATGAAGGCGACTGGGCCGGCTGGCGGCACCTGACGGCAGAGCTGGGAGATAAAGTGCAACTGGTGGGCGATGATTTGTTTGTCACCAACAGCGCGATTCTGCAGCGCGGCATCGACGAGCGGGTGGCCAATTCCATTCTGATCAAATTCAATCAGATTGGCACACTGACCGAAACGCTGGACGCCATCCGGCTGGCCGAAAAAGCCGGCTACACCGCAGTGATTTCCCACCGTTCGGGCGAAACCGAAGACCACACCATCGCCGATCTGGTGGTGGCCACCAGTGCCACGCAAATCAAGACCGGTTCGCTGTGCCGTTCCGACCGCCTGGCCAAATACAATCAGCTGCTGCGCATCGAAGAACAACTGGGCGCGGAAGCGAAATTCGCTGCCGCCGGTGCATTCGCTGCATTGAATCTGTTCTGACGCCACCCTGGGCCGCAGGTCCAGTGAGCGTCCGAAGTGCCAGCGAATTCGCGCATTTGCGCCAGCGCTTCGGCGCGTCGCCAGCCGCGGCCAGGGACGGCCGCAGTAAGAGATTGCGCACCCAACGTGAAGTGGCACAGGGAAGTGCCACCCTGGGTCGCAGGCCCAGTGAGCGTCCGCAGTGCCAGTGAATTCGCACATGTGCGCCAGCGCTTCGGCGCGTTGCCTGCCGCGGCCGGGGACGGCCGCGGCAGGAAAAACAAGAAAATTCGTTTCAAACCCCACACGTTTCTGATAGTATCTGTAAGTCCCTGCCCCGGGTTTTTTTCTGCACCCGGATTGCTGTTAAAAAGGGACGCCGAGCCATTTTTTTAACACGTAAAATTCGGGAAATTTTCACATGAGCGCCAATACCATTCTGCACACTCTGAAAGAAGAGGAGTTTGCATTCGTCGATTTAAGATTTTGTGACACACTGGGCAAAGAACATCACGTTACGCTGCCGGTCAGCGCGGTGGACGCCGACCTGTTTGAGGACGGCAAGATGTTCGACGGTTCATCCATTTCCGGTTGGAAAGGCATCAATGAGTCCGACATGATTTTGATGCCAGATGTTGACACGGCTTTCACCGATCCATTCAGCGAACACAAAACCCTGGTGATCCGTTGCGACATTCTGGAACCCAACACCATGCAGGGTTATTCTCGCGACCCCCGTTCACTGGCCAGACGGGCGGAAGCCTATCTGCAACAGAGCGGTTTGGCCGACACCGCGTTTTTCGGGCCCGAGCCGGAGTTTTTTGTGTTTGACGGGGTCAGCTGGCAGACCGAGGCGCACAACACCGGTTACAGCATTTCTTCGCAGGAAGGCGCCTGGGAAAGCGGCGTGGATTCGTCTGAAAACCGCGGCCATCGCCCGGGTTTCAAAGGCGGTTATTTTCCGGTGCCGCCGGTCGACTCGCTCAACGACCTGCGTTCCAGCATGTGTCAGGTGCTGGAATCCATTGGCGTGCCGGTGGAAGTGCATCACCACGAAGTGGCCACTGCAGGGCAGTGCGAAATCGGCACCCGGTTCAACACATTGATGCGCAAGGCCGATGAGTTGATGATGTTTAAATACGTGGTACACAACGTGGCACACGACTACGGCTACACCGCCACCTTCATGCCCAAACCTCTGGTGGGCGACAACGGCAGCGGCATGCACGTGCATCAATCGCTCAGCAAAGACGGACAGAACCTGTTCACCGGCGATGGCTACGGTGGCTTGTCACAGACCGCGCTGTGGTACATTGGTGGCATTTTCAAGCACGCGCGGGCAATCAATGCTTTTGCCAATTCATCAACCAATTCCTACAAACGGCTGGTGCCGGGCTTTGAGGCGCCGGTGATTCTGGCGTATTCGGCGCGCAACCGTTCGGCGTCGATTCGCATCCCCTTTGTCAACAACCCAAAAGCACGGCGTATTGAAGTGCGCTTCGGCGATTCGGTGGGCAATCCCTACCTGATCTTTGCCGCCATGATGATGGCCGGGCTGGACGGCATTCGCAATAAAATCGATCCGGGCAGTGCGATGGATAAAGATTTGTATGACCTGCCGCCGGAAGAAGAAAAAAACCTGGACACGGTGTGTCATTCACTTGACATGGCCCTGGACGCGTTGGACAAAGACCGTGAATTCCTCAAGGCCGGCGATGTGTTTTCCGATGATCTGATCGATGGATACATTGCGCTGAAAATGCAGGAAGTCACGCGGCTGCGCATGAGCACGCATCCGGTTGAATTTGACATGTATTATTCATTGTAATTCGCCCGCGGCTTGACCCCGTAGGGGTTGCGCCGCGGTCGGTTTTCATGTCGCCCGGTTGGCTGTAGGCCATCCGGGCGGTTTTTTTTGACCGGAGTTGCACCACACGCTGCCGGGTTTGCCAGCCCCCCGGCTGTGCGGTAAAATCAACGGGCATCCAAATCAGGGGGTGCGTTTTCTACTGACTTGAAAATAAAAAGAGGAAAAGCTATGGGTATGATGTCTGAATTCAAGAAATTTGCGGTCAAGGGCAACGTGATGGATATGGCGGTGGGCATCATCATCGGTGCCGCCTTTGGCAAGATCGTTTCATCCTTTGTCAACGACATACTGATGCCGCCGCTGGGTGTGCTGATCGGCGGTGTGGATTTTTCCGACCTGACGGTGACCCTCAAAGAAGCCCAGGACGGCGCCGAAGCGGTGGTGATTAAATGGGGCGCGTTTGTGCAAACGGCGCTGGATTTTCTGATCATCGCTTTTGCCATCTTTATTGTGGTGCGTTTAATGAACAAATTGCAGAAAAAAGAAGAGGAAGCACCGGCCGAGCCACCCAAGCCGAGCAAGGAAGAGCAGCTGTTGACTGAAATTCGTGACCTGTTGAAAAACAAATAGTCGCCCGACTCTCAGATGCGTCCATCGGCCAGTGCGATGTCGGTAGACGCAGAGAATGGGGTGAGTTGAACGCAGGCAGGTCCTGACCGTCAATCGATAATAAATGCAAGGCCGCCCGTCACCGGGCGGTCTTTTTCAGATCAATTTCATTCAGAGAGGATTCACACCCATGTCCAACGACGCGCTGTTGTTGAAACAACTTTCGGCCCTGCTGTCGACAGAGACAGACGCCATCGCCAACGCCGCCAATCTGAGCGCCTTGCTGTTTCAGAACTTGACCGATGTGAACTGGCTGGGGTTTTATTTTTTACGCGACGATGCCCTGGTGCTGGGGCCGTTCCAGGGTCAGCCGGCGTGCACGCGCCTGCCCCTGGATGCTGGCGTGTGTGCGGCGGCATTCACAGACAATGTTGCAATGAAAGTGGACGATGTGCACAGTTTTGCGGGCCACATCGTGTGCGACGCGGCCAGTCGTTCGGAATGCGTGGTGCCGTTTTCTGCCGGTCCCTTGCGCGGTGTTCTGGATATTGACAGTCCGGTGGCTGCGCGCTTCAGCGACGCCGATGTGGCGTTTTTCCAGCAGGCCGTGAACATTTACCAGGCCACATTGGCCTCAGCCTGACCCATCGCAGTCGACCAGGCGGTCGGTGGCCTGCACCAGCGCGGCGCAGATCGCCGGCTCGAAGGCCGAATGACCCGCATCGGGCACCATCACCAGTTGCGCTTCTGGGAATGCGCGGTGCAAATCCCAGGCGGTGGTGGCTGGACACACCACATCGTAGCGGCCCTGCACAATCACGGTGGGGATGTGCCGGATGGCGTCGATGTCTTCCAGCAGCTGATTTTCATGGCGGAAAAAACCGCGGTGCATGAAATAGTGATTTTCAATGCGCGCAAAGGCCAGCGCAAACTCCGCATCGGCGGTGTCCTTGATGTGTTCGGCGTCGGGGTACAAATGACAGGTTGAGCCCTCCCACACCGACCAGCGCCGCGCCGCTTCCAGGCGGGTTTCGTGGTCGTCCGACAGCAGCCTTTTCTGATAAGCGGCCATCAGGTCACCGCGTTCCGCCGCTGGAATGTAATCCCGATACTCGGCCCAGGCTTCGGGAAACAGTCGACTGGCGCCGTCCTGATAAAACCACAACAATTCCTCGCGGCGCAGAAGAAAGATGCCGCGCAGCACCAGTTCGCTCACCGCTTCGGGGTGTTTCTGTGCATACGCCAGTGACAGGGTGCTGCCCCAGGAGCCACCGAACACGCACCAGCGTTGAATGCCGAGCATCTCGCGCAACGCCTGCATGTCATTGATCAGATCCCAGGTGGTGTTCTCCTCCAGACAGGCGTGCGGCGTGCTGCGCCCGCAGCCGCGCTGATCAAACTGGATGATGCGGTATTTTTCAGGGTTGAAAAATCGCCGCGTGGCCGCCGAACAGCCTCCGCCCGGACCGCCGTGCACAAAGACCACCGGTTTGCCCGCCGGGTTGCCGCATTCTTCCCAATACACCCGGTGCGTGTCGCTGACCTGCACATGCCCGCTGCGGTTGGCTTCAATGGGTGGATACAGTGCCGTGCAATTGTTCATGCGTCTGTTCTGTTTCCCGGGTCATTGAAATTCATAGCGGAAACCCAGACTGAAGGTGTCCTGGCTGTAGTTGTTCAGTCCACTGACGGTGTGGTAGTTCAGGTAAAACTGGCGACCGCCGGCGGCGATGTAGCTGAGCCCGAGTTGATAGCGGCTGTAGCTGTCGTCGGTGAAATGGTTGGTCACATTGAAAAACTCATCGTCCGGCATGCCGATCAGACGCATCTCCATCTGACTGCCGTCCTGGTCCTCTTTGACGTGGAAAAACCCCAGCTGCGGTTGTAACACGCCATTGGAGAGGCTGATGGCACGGGACAGTTGCAGCCCCAGGCTGTATTTGGTGGTTTTGAATGCCTGGTCGCGGAACACCAGGTTCCAGGGGCCGGCGCCGGTTTCAGTGAATCCGTCCAAATCCGAGTCGAGGTGTTCGATGCTCAACGACGGGGTGAATTGCCATTGCCGAAGCTGCATTTGGTAACCGGTGTTGATGGCGGCGACCCACTGGCTGCCGTCGGTTTCGCTGTTGGCGGTGAGATTGAAGGGTGTGCCAAGCAGAGAGAAGGATTCAACGCGGACCTGTTCAATGTCCGGTTTTGCGTACGCCAGGCGGGCATCGAGGTACCAGGCTTCGCTCGGTGTGAACAAGGCGTAGCCGCTGAAAGTCAGGCCTTCAGATCGCATGCGAATGTTTTCGCCGGCGTTGGAGTCGGTTTGTGTGTAGCCCAGAGCCAGACCCAGCACGCTGCGATCACTGAGCCGTCGGTCCACACCGATGGTGACGTGATCCGAATCAAAATCGAAGCGATCCACGGCGTCGTCGGCGTAGCGGAAGTCGCCGCTGCTGAGTGAGCCGTTGATGAAGAACCCCCAGGGCGAGCGCAATTGATCGTCGCTGCGACCGCCATCGGCGTCGGCCAGATAGGCCAGCATGCCGGCCGACAGGGTGTCATCGCCGTCGCTGAAATTCAGGCCGGACACGGACAGGCCTTGCACGCCGGCGCGCAACTGCGCGATGCGCGCGCCGAGATTGCCCAGTTGCGTGCTGGCCATGCCGGCGGCGGTTTTGGCCTGGTGCACCGATTCTCTGGGACGCATCCAGCTCAGCGCACGGGCCACCGATTCGGCGCCGCCGTTCAGCGCTTCGTTGTACAGCTCATCGCAGTTGCCATCGATGCCACCGGTGAAATTGTCGCCGGAGCAATACAGGGCCAGCACTTCGGCCGCGCGGGCAAAACGCGCGCGTTCATTGGCCGGCAGCGATTGCAGCAAGGTGCTGGCGTAATCATCGACGCTGGGGCCTTCACTGACGTTGAGGATCAGAGAGTCGCTGTTGTTGGACGGGTTGCTGTCGGTGTAATCGATGCCACCGGTGATCTGAGCGGTGAA
Source organism: Marinicellaceae bacterium (assembly GCA_050303435.1). Lineage (GTDB taxonomy): Bacteria > Pseudomonadota > Gammaproteobacteria > Xanthomonadales > Marinicellaceae > JBNLBT01. Next base: position 54,626 of record JBNLBT010000005.1, on the reverse strand, counting down.
GGCGCTGCCGTTCTGCGGGTTCTGGATCTGCACACTGAATTCATAGGACTGCGCCGATTGCAGCGAAGCGAACTCGCATTCGATGCTGGGCGCGGCGGTGGACGGACAGCTGGCCGAACCCGGCGAACTGAGCAGGCTCATTGCTGCAGCCTGAAAACTGAAGCGCACCGGTGCAATGGTGTCCGGCCCGGCGTTTTTGATCACCACACGCACCCGTCCATTTTGGGCAAACGGCACCGGATTGATCTCCTGAGTCATCTGAATCGACAAATCGGCGGTCAGGTCCTGGGCCTGCAATCCTTGCGCGTGCACAAGCAGGCCAAGCACCAGGCAGCTTGTGATGGATGCAATTTTTCTCATGAAGTCCACTCCTCGCTTTTATTCATGGCGTATTGTGCCACAGATTGCGCTGGGTCACTGGTGCAGAAATCGGATATTTTCGGACATCTTCAGGCCGGCACCCGCCGGTGATGTGAATGGGCCCAATTCCACCCGCCGTCAGCAAGGCCGATGCCTGCGGTTTGCATGAAAACGGCCGTCGCGGGTCTTGCAACGCACAGTTCATGGGTTCACTGCTGCAGGCCGCCGACGGTCGGGGCAAGCCGGGCCGTGATCGCCGTCATCCACCGGGGGACGTTTGTTCGCTGACTTGAACAATCAATTTGGCGTGGTTATTGCTCGGATCCAATTCTTTGTACACCGTTTGGGGGCTGATCAGGCCGCTGAGCAGGGTGGCGTTTTGCGGGTTGTGCACCTGCAACATCAGGTCCTGTTGTGAATGCACCAACAGCATGGGAATGGTGCATTGCAACAGCATGTAATCCATCTGCCAGTCGCAGTGGCCCAGTCCGTCCTCAAATTCTGCACTGAGGGTGCTGCGTGCGTCGGCCTGAAAGGTCAGTTTTACCGGTCCAATGGGGTCCGGCCCGCTGTTGTTCAAAGTCACACGAACAAAGTCTGACTGCTGCTGTGGCGCGGGAATGCTCAGCATCTGCAGGCCGATTGAAAGGTCGGCGCTGGGTTCCGGGGTGTCGCAGCCGATGGAAGCGTTGCACAGCAGCGTCAGGCTGCCGATGGCGGTGAGATATTTCATGGTGTGTGTGTTTTTTTGTGCCAGTTCATTGTGACACAAGAATGGAATCAAGGTGAGGTCTATTGCGCGGTGTTTTGCCTGCCCCGCCCGGTGCACGTGTCCACCGATTTTTGCACGGGGTGGCTTTTCAGCGGTGCATGCGGCATACTGATGGCGCGGCGCCTGGCCGCTGAGGAGAAGACATGCAAATGAAAATAAAAGCGATGTGGTGTGTGTTGTTGTTGTGCTGTGCCGGTGCAATGGCGCAGGCCGCACAACCCCTGACCGTGTATCTGGTGCGTCACGCAGAAAAGCAGGACGACGGCACCCGCGATCCGGACCTCAGCGAGGCCGGCCAGGTGCGTGCCGGGAATCTGGCCGTGCTGTTGTCGCGCGCCGGCATCCAGCATGTGTTCAGCACCGAGTATCGGCGCACGCAACAAACCGCAGCGCCGCTGGCGGCGCAACTGGGACTGACGGTGCAACCGTACAATCCGCGTGATCTGCATGCGTTTGCCCAGCAACTGCTCAAGCTGCAAGGACCGGTGCTGGTGGTCGGCCACAGCAACACCACGCCACAACTGGCGCAATTGCTCTCGGCGGAACCGGTTGAGGGCTTGTCCGAACAGGCCTACGATCGCCTCTATCAGGTCACGGTCAACGGACCGCACCGGCATTTGCACCGGTGGGTGTTGCTGCCGCGCAGCGAAGAATAAATACCGCGCCGGTCGCGACGACGGTGCGAGCGACCGGCCGCGGTCGTCTTACAGTTTGCCTTTTTTCAGGCCCAGTGCGGTGCGCACGAAATTGTTGATTTTTTCGGCGAAATCGCGCTTGCCTTTGTGTGCACTGCCGCCAGCCAGACCGCCGAATTTTCGATCCACCACGCGGTCGTTTTTCAATAAACGGCCAGTGGCTTTGTCGTGCAGTTCGGCTTGTACCTGGATTTTTTGCTTGCCAAAGCCCAAGCCCACCAGATAGCGCACGGCCCGGTTGCCTTTCTTATAGTCAGTGATTTTGCCTGAAAGCACCAGTGTGCTGCTGTCAGCATCGCAAGTGTTTTCCGGGTCGTCTGATTTGACGGCGCGCAAGCCGTTGTCTGCATCGCGACTCATTTCTGCCACAATCACGTGCTGGACGTCGTGCAAAATTTCTTCAGGGATTTCCGTCGCCCGGGTCATCGCGTTGCTGGAAAAGTCGTTGCGGTCAACGTCAAACAGTTTAATTTCAATGCAGTCGTAGGGATGCTGCACTGGCGTTTGTGCGGCCGCGATGTTGATGCACAGAAACAGGCTGAGAAGTGCGGTTGTTTTCATAGTAAAATCCTTAATGGTTTATGTGCAGAACATTATAGGTCCAGTGGACACATTTTTGAAACGAAGTTGTCGGGCCAGACCCAAACGCGGGGAGGTTGCAACGCTTCAATGCGTGTTGTCTGAGGCGCCCTGCGGCGAGACCATTGCTCGGCCCGGGCGGACAGGCCGGCATTGAATCATGGATCTATTTGCACAGCAGAACACAGTCAATGAAGTGCGCACCGACGTGTTTCACCTGCATGGGTTTGTGTGCACCGAAACTTTGCAAGCGGGCATTCGCGCGGTGATCGACCGCGCGCCATTCCGGCGCATGCGCACCGCCGCTGGGCACCGGCTGCAAATTGCCATGACCAATTGCGGCGTGTGCGGCTGGGTCAGCGATCACCGCGGTTATGCCTACCGGCGGTGTGACCCGCAAAGCGGTCAACGGTGGCCATCCATGCCCGATGGCTTCAGCGCCCTGGCGCGCGCGGCCGCAGCGCTGTGTGGATTCGATGGTTTTGCGCCGCAAGTCTGTCTGATCAATCACTACCGGCCGGGTCAACGCCTCAGCGCCCACCGCGATCTGGATGAAGGCGACCAATGCTGGCCCATCGTGTCGGTTTCCATGGGCATGTCTGCGGTGTTCCGCATGTGGGGCAACAGCCGCGCGGCTGCGGCCGCAGACCTGCATCTGCACGACGGCGATGTGCTGGTCTGGGGGCGTTCTGCCCGTGGCATGTATCACGCGGTGCAGCCACTGCGCTCCGCGCCGCATCCGCGGCTGGGCGCGCACCGTTTCAATCTGACTTTTCGACACGTCAACAGCGCACAGATTCGCGATTGAAACCCGCGCTGTTGGTGTGTCAGTTTGTGACAAAATACCCATGTTGCCGGTGCGCCCATTGGCGTATAATTGATGCACATCTAATAGCGACGGGAGGGTCGGCATGCAGCCTGATGATCCACAAAAAGAGCACACACCGGCCATTCGCCACACGCCGCCGGATCGCATGGAAGTGATTCGTGACACACTGGTTTTGCAACTGAAACTGCTGGTGGACGGATTTCGCGATTTGTTGCTGATGCCCATGGCCCTGTTGGCCAGTCTGTACGGTTTGCTGCGGCACGCCGATAACCCGGGCCGGCATTTATACCGTTTGCTCAGTTACGGCAAAGCCTCCGAATCGTGGATTGGCTTGTTTGATGGCGCGGACAAAGACCCCGAATTCAACCCGGAATTCAATTTTGAAAATTTCGACGAGTGGCTGAAAAAAACCCAGGCCAAGCTGGAATCCAAATACATCGATCCGGAAAAAAAGAAGAAAATCATGGACCGGCTGAACGCCACGCTGAATGAAATCAACATGAAGCTGGAAAAATAAACCGCACCCATGCGTGGCACCCGCCGCGTACGATTCGACCAACAGGCGTTGGTTCCGCAAGTTTATCGACCCCGACCCGGCCTGCACAGGCTGGTCGGGGTTTTTTAGTTCGTGGGCACTCAAACAGTCGTGCTCTCAAGGGCCAAGCGGATGGCCGTGTGCAATTGCTGCCGGCTGAAGGGTTTGGTCAACAGCGCCTCAACCCCGAGTTTTTCCAGGTCACGACGCACCGCCGTTGACACATCGGCGGTCATCACCACCACCGGCAGTTTCAGGCCCTGCCCGCGCAGGCGTGCAATCAGTTCAAGGCCGCTGATGTCCGGCAGATGGTGGTCGGTCAACAACAGGTCGTACTCAATCAGATGCAGGCGTTCTAACGCTTCATTTGCGCGATCGGTGATTTCCATCGCGTGGTCCTCGTCGTGCAGATAATCCAGCACCAGCTGTTGATTGATCGGGTGATCCTCGACCACCAGAATGTGCAGCCGTTGACTTGTTTGTGTGTGTGCATCGGGGGACTGCTCTGCGTGTTGTTCAATCCCTTTCGTACGTCGTCCGGCGCCGGCCCGCAAACGCTGGTGGGTCAGGGGCAAGGCCAGCACCTCGATCGGTTGCAATGCGTTCAACTGCTGTTGCGCCGGCGCCGTACCGGAGGTTGACAGCAGTTCAAGCGGCGTGTTTACAGAGGTCTTTTGACGCCACTGCAGCGCGTCCTGCAAATCCTCGCCATCGGGACCAAAAATGAACCAGTCTGCGCGCGCGTGCAGGCCCGATACTGCGGTCAAACCGGCCCAGTGCAGTGCGTGTTCAGTGGCGCGGCGTAAACCGGGGTGGCGGATGCTCAGGCCCACAGTGCAGGCGCCGGCGGTGCGGGTGTGCGGGTGCTCAGAATCGGGTGGCAAATCCAGGCTGAAATCCACCCGCGTGCCGGTGCCGGGCTGGCTGTGCAGACGCAGAGTGCCGCGCATTTTCTCAACCAGCTGACGCACAATCGACAGCCCCAGTCCGGTGCCACCGAAACGCCGGGTGGTGGACGTGTCGGCTTGGGAAAAAGGCTCAAACACCCGTTCGATCTGATCGGCCGGAATGCCAATGCCACTGTCTTTGACGCGGAAACAGACGCGGTTGAGGTTGTTTTTGTGGGGTTCAAGGTGCAATGAAATTTCACCGCTGTGGGTGAACTTGAAGGCGTTGCTGAGCAAATTGTAGATGATTTGTCGCACCCGCAACGCATCGCCAAGCCGGCTGGGGTTGATGCGTGGATCGATGTCGCAATAAAACAGCAGTTTTTTGTTTCTGGATTGCGCGGTGAATTGATTGAGAATCTGGTCACACAGGTTCACCAGATGCATGGGTTTGTGTTCCAGTTCCAGTTTGCCGGCCTCGATCTTGGATAGATCAAGGATGTCATTGATGATGTTCAGCAGGTGATGACCGGATTCATCGATGGCGCGCGTGTAAATCTGCTGTTCTTCATCCAGGGCGGTGTCCATCAGCAGTTCATTCATGCCCAGCACCCCGTTCATGGGTGTTCTGACCTCGTGACTGACCTGGGCCAGAAACGCGCTCTTGGCCTGGCTGGCGGCGCGCGATTGTCGCGCCAGTTCGTTGACCTGCTCAAACAGCCGGGCGTTTTCCAGCGCCATGCGTGACTGCATGGCGTAGGCGGTCACCAGAATCACCTCTTTGTCACTGAAACCACCCTGCGCGCGGTGCAGCTGGATCAGACCGATGCGCTGCTGGGCGTTCTTGATCAGCACCGACAGGCACTGCCCGTTGGCGCCGCGCTCCAGGCGATGCGAATCGCCGGCGGTGCGCAACGCGTGCACGGTGTGCAGCAGTTCTGTTTGTTGCGTTTCACTCAAGTGTTTGTTGCTGTACACCGCGCGCTGATCCTGCGCGTGCCAGTACACCATGTCGATGCCCTGGCACGGCACCTGTTGTTGCAGTTGTTCGGTCAGGTGATCAAATATGGCGGCGATGTCCAGTGTTTTGACCAGAGAGGAGGTCAGATTGAGTTGATTTTCTGCGAAGCGCCGTTTTTCTTTGGCCTGACGCACCTCGTTGGTGTAGTGCAGGCGTTTGCGGTACAGATACATCAGCGCGAAGAGGGCCAGAGCCAGGGTTAAAAAGTACAGCGCGTAAGCGGTCCAGGACTTCCAAAAAGGGGGTTGCACAGTGAAGGGCACGCTTTGCACATCGGACCACGGACCGAGGTTGCCCTTGCCGCGCAACTGAAACAGAAAATCGCCGTCGCCCAGGGCGTGGAATGACTGGCGGTGATCGGTGCCGGCGTCGATCCAGGCGTCGGCCGCGTTGAGGCGGTATTGAAAACGGTGGGATTCGGGTTTCAGATATGACAACAGGGTGTATTCAAAACTCAACACACCGTAGTCATGCGACAGCAGCAACGGCGCGTTCTTTGGTTGGCTGTTGTGGGCCTGACCATTGATGCGCACGCGGTCTATCACCAGAGACGGCCGCGGCAGGGCGGTGCTGTCCTCGCGGTTGGGCATGTGCACCAGACCGGCCGGTGTCAACACCAGCACGGACTCATCGTGCAGCCGATGAATGGACAGCACCTCGTTGCTGGGCAGCCCTTCGGTGAGGGTGTACTGGCGTGCATCGAAACGGATCAGGTCGATGCGCAACAGCCCTTCCTGCGAGCCCAGCCACAGGCGTTGCTGCGCATCCAGCATCAAGGCCGTGGGCTGAAAGCGGCTGGCCAGTGCATTGATCTGCAGCATGCCGCGGTCGGTGCTGGGGTGCCAGCCTGCACCGCTGTGCTGCAACAGCTGCACGCCGTGGTCCAGCGCCAGCCAGGCCGCTGCGCCGTCTGGGCGCATGTGGATGGCCTGCACGGTGGATTCACTCAAGTGTATCGGGGTCAGTTCTTGGAAGTCTGCCGAGAGGCGGTCAATGCCGGATTGGCTGACCAGCCACAGCCCGCCGTCCGGCCTCGGCAACAGATCAATGAGGCTCTCATCGCGCAGGCGCACATCGGGCAGATATTCCGCCCGCCGTGCACCGGCGGGCACCCGAATCAGGCGCGCTTCACCGAAGCGGTGCAGCAACAGATCGCCGCTGCTTTGCAGGTGCATGCGATTGACCGTTTCGATGGGCGCGTCCTGCAATGGCACCGCTTCAATGCGCGCACCGCCGTCGACGCGGTACAGGCCGGACAGTGTGCCCAGCCACAAGGTGTCCGTTGCATCGCCGGCCATGGCGGTGACTTTCAGGTGCACGCCGTTTGGCAGCGTCAGGGGCTCAGGTCCCTGCAGGGCGCCGTCGCGATAACTGTAGCGCAACAGGTCCGGCGCAAAGGCCTGGCTGATGAGCAATTGATCGCCATCGGCGCGGTGGTGTTGCAGCACATCCGCCAGCGGTTGACCTTTGCGCGCATTCTGTTGCTGAGCCAGCACCACGGACAGCTCATTCCAGTTGTGCGGAATTTTGAAGGCGCCCTGCGCATCGCTGGCCAGCCAGACATTGCCCTCGGTGTCCTGGAACAAATTTTGCAGGTACAGCGCCGAATCCACCCGCAGGCCTTTTTCATAAAAATCCACCGCCTGCAAAACGCCGTTTTGCCACAACAGTAGACCTTGCAAAGTGGCCACCCACAGGCGCTGCTGACGGTCCAGCAACAGGCGCCGCACTGAAACCTGGCGACCAAACTGCGCCGTCAGGGTGGCTTCAGAAATCAGTTCAGAGAAGGTCCCGCTGTGCGCATCGAATTCAAACACCCCTTTGTAACCGGCCACCAGCGTGCGGCCCACCGCCAGGTGCACGTCATACAGCCCCAGGCTGCCGGGTCGCGCATCCGCGGGGATGCGGTGCACGCGGCTGTGCAGGGTGAGGGCGTCGATCTCAATCAATTCGCCTTCCAGCGTCACCACCCAAATCGTCTGACCGTCGGTTTCGGCGTCAAAAAAACGCCCGCTGCCCAGGTCCAGCGCGTCCTCTGCGTGCATGCGGTGGTGTACAAATCGACCCGTCGCGGCGTCGCGCACAGACACCCCGCTTTGATACTGAAAAAACCACAAGCGCTGCCGCGCGTCCTCCACCGCTGCGAACACGTGCGCCGCCAGCAAGGCGTCCTCGCGGCCGGCGGGATCGACCGGCACGGCGGTGATGTCCAGGGTGTCCGGCTGCACCCGCGCCAGGCCCAGTTCATCCAGGCTCAGCCACAAGGCGCCGTCGCTGGCAGGCAACAGGCCATTGATGCTGTTGCCGGGCAGGGAGTCGGGGTTCAGGGCGTCTTTTTTCAAGGTCAGAAATTCGCGCGCGTTGTAGCGCGTCAGACCATTGTTGGTGGCAAACCACAGGCGTGCGCCCGCGTCTTGCCGTATGTCCAGAATGCGGTTGTGTGGCAGGCCGTTGTACACGTCGTGACGCACCACCGGCACCAGCACCCGGTCAAGCACCGGCGCGTGCTCCTGGGGTTGGGCCACTTGCGGTGTCAACATCACAAACAACAGGGCCTGCGACCAGCGGCGCAGCGTTGCAATCATCCTCTTCTCCCTCTGATCCTGGCAGCACATCCCGTCATGGCACGGTGCTGAGGCGGGGACTCGCGCAGCAATTCTCACGCGGCATGCCAACGACTCAGGTCGCCGCTCAAAGCCGATGAATGGGGCGTGATGACGCCTGCGGCGGCGGGGTGTGTGCGCATCAGAGTATACTCAGCGGCTGTGCAAATGTCCATGCCAGCTCAGCGACCGGGCCTGCCGATTCTCGAATAACAGGTGCTGATGGAAGCGCAGATGGCTATAATAAAGACATGACTCAAAACAACGAAGCCCCCGGCGCCCGCATCCTGGCGCTGTGGCAGAAACTGCACAACAATCCGCTGGGCCGCTGGCTGTTTCACCGCGTGCTGGCATTCACCGTGCCGTACAGCGGCAGCATCAAAGCCCGGGTGCAAACACTGGAGCCTGGCTGCGCCCGCATCGCGCTGCCTCTGCGGCGCAGCAACACCAACCATTTGCGCTCGGTGCACGCCGTCGCCTTGACCAATCTGGGCGAGCTGTGCAGCGGTCTGGCCATGCTCACCGGGTTGCCGCCGGACGTGCGCGGCATCGTCACCCACATCGCCACCGAGTACAGCAAGAAGGCGCGCGGCGATCTGCTGGCCGAGGCCAATCCTGAAATACCGGTGGTGACCGATGAGCGCCTGGAGCACACCGTGCAGGCGGTGATACGTGACGCCGACAACGATACAGTGGCGACGGTCACCGTGCGTTGGCTGCTGGCCCGACGATGAGGCGTCCACGGCGTTGTCCTGCGCCAACGAGTTCGGGTATCATGGGGACCCTGACGGCGCGCCCAAGCGCGGCCTGAATCCCTGCAACCGCTGATGAATGACATTCCATGAACAGACTACAAAGTTTTGCACAAGGCCGCTGGCACACCGCCAGCGATGGTTTCAAGCCGTTTCACAACGCCGTGAGCGGTCAGCAGATCGGAGAAATTTCCAGTCACGGGCTGGATTTTTCCGGCATGCTGGCGTACGCTCGTGAACGCGGCGGCCCGGCGCTCAGGGCGTTGACATTCCATCAGCGCGCGCTGATGCTCAAGGCGCTGGCTTTGCACCTGCTGGAACACAAGCGCGCCTTTTACGAGCTGTCCTACGCCACCGGCGCCACCAAGCTGGATTCGTGGATCGACATCGATGGCGGCATCGGCACCTTGTTCGTGTACTCCGGCAAAGGCCGCCGGGAAATGCCCGACCACACCGTGTACATCGACGGTCCGCCCGAGCATTTGTCAAAAGAAGGCGGATTCATCGGCCAGCACGTGTGCACCTCGCTGCAGGGCGTGGCGGTGCACATCAACGCCTTCAACTTCCCCTGTTGGGGCATGCTGGAAAAACTGGCACCGACCTTGCTGGCCGGGGTGCCAGCCATCGTCAAGCCGGCTTCTGACACCGCGCACCTGACCGAGCACATGTTTCATGCCATCGTTGATTCCGGAATTTTGCCGGACGGCGCGGTGCAGTTGATTTGTGGTTCCACCGGCGATCTTCTGGACCGCCTGGACTGTCAGGATGTGGTGGCCTTCACCGGTTCGGCCACAACCGGCCAGTACCTGAAGAGCAAGCCCAACATCACGCAAAATTCGGTGCGCTTCACCATGGAAGCCGATTCACTGAATTGTTCGGTGCTGATGCCCGACGCCGCGCCGGGCACCCCGGAGTTTGATTTCTACGTCAAAGAAGTGGTCAAGGAAATGACCGTTAAGGCGGGGCAAAAGTGCACCGCCATCCGACGCGCCATTGTGCCTGCGCAGCACTTTGAGGCGGTGGCCGAAGCGGTGGCCGAGCGCTTGCAAAAACTGCCCATTGGCGACCCGCGCAATGAAGCGGTGCGCATGGGTTCACTGGCGAGCAAATCGCAGCAGCAGGAAGTGCGTGAACGGGTGGCCGAATTGCGCAGGCACTGCGAATTGATGTACGGCGATCCCGAACACATTGAGGTGACCGACGGCAACGACCGCGACGGCGCCTTCATTTCGCCGGTGCTGCTGGCCTGCGAAGACCCATTTGCGCACCGCGCGGTGCACGCCGTGGAGGCTTTTGGTCCGGTGTCCACCCTGATGCCCTATGAAGGCATTGAACAGGCCGCGCAACTGGCCAACCTCGGCGAAGGCTCGCTGGTGGGTTCGATTTTTGGCCGCGACGACGCGCAGGTCGCGGAACTGGTGTCACGCTGCGCCAGTTTTCACGGCCGATTGCTGTTGATCAACCGCGATTCAGCGGCCGAATCTTCAGGCCACGGTTCGCCCCTGCCGCACCTGGTGCACGGCGGACCCGGGCGCGCCGGCGGCGGCGAGGAAATGGGCGGCGTGCGCGGTGTGTTGCATTACATGCAGCGCACCGCCTTGCAAGGCTCGCCCACCACCCTGGGCGTGGTGTGCCAGAAATACCTGCCCGGCGGTCACACCCGGAGCCTGGAGGTGCACCCCTTCAAACTGCATTTCGAAGAATTGCAGATTGGCCAGAGCCTGACCACCGCGCCGCGCACCATCACTCTGGAAGACATCGAACGCTTTGCAGATCTGTCCGGTGATCAATTCTATGCACACATGGACGAAGCGGCGGCCGCCGCCAACCCGTTTTTTGACGGCCGCGTGGCGCACGGCTATTTCATCGTGTCGCTGGCCGCCGGGCTGTTTGTGGCCCCCGAGCCGGGGCCGGTGCTGGCCAATTACGGTCTGGACGATTTGCGTTTCACTGAACCGGTGTATCCGGGCGATGATTTGACCGTGCAACTGACCTGCAAACAGAAATCCTACCGCCGTGGCAAGGGCTACGGCGAAGTGCGCTGGGATCTGCGCGTGAGCAACCAGAACGAGGAGGTGGTGGCGCAGTACGACGTGCTGACCCTGGTGGCTTCCAACAGCGAACCCTTCGCGGAGGACTGATGCTCGGAGCGTTCAGTCGCGCACTACTCAAACTGCTGGGCTGGCGGCGGGATTTTCATTTTCCCGAGACCGCCAAATACGTGATGATCGTGGCGCCGCACACCAGCAATTGGGACTTCATCATTGGCGTGTTGACCAAATGGGCCGAAGGCCTTCAGATGCGTTATCTGGGCAAGGACAGCCTGTTCAAATCTCCGCTGGGCTGGTTTTTCCGCAAAACCGGCGGCATGCCGGTGGACCGCAGCGGCAAGCATCGCGTGGTGGATCAGATGGTGGAACGCTTTGCCGCCGCCGATGCGCTGGTGCTGGCGCTGTCGCCGGAAGGCACGCGTTCGCGCACAGAATACTGGAAATCCGGTTTCTATCACATCGCCCTGGCTGCGCAGGTGCCGATCGCCCTGTGTTTCATGGACTATTCAAGCAAAACCGTCGGCCTGCGCACGCATTTCATGCCCAGCGGCGATGTCGAGAGTGACATGGCATTGATCCGGGAATACTACCGCCCGTTCAAGGGCAAACGACCGGCCAACCAGGGCCCAGTGCGCGTTCGCACGGATGCCGAGGAACGGGCATAAAAAAACCCCCGCGAACGGGGGTTTTTTCAACGCGTGTTGTGTGCAGCTCAACGGCGATGCGCCTCCGCCAGAGGCAAGGCATTGATGGCAATGCCCTGCTCAACGGTTTGCACCGGGGCCATCAGGCTCTGGTTGAACAGTTGCACGTTGCGCAGTTCAAAGGGCGCGTTCAATCCCGATTGCGTGATCAGGTTTTGATCCAGTGCAAGCGGGATGTTGTGGTCTCCCGCCTGCAACCAGTTCGCGCTCATCAGCATTGCCAGCGGTCGCGCCTGACCGCTGCTGTCGTGACCATACAACACCCCCTTAACTTCGTAACGGCCCGCCAGTGAGGCGGTGATGCCGATGCTCAGCTGTTGTTGTTCCAGTGCAAGTCGGCCATTGAAGGCCGCGCTGTTGTGGGTCACGGCAAAGCCGCTTTGCGCATCGCGCAGCACCTTCACGCCGCCATTCATCGCTTCAGCGTAGGTGTGAATCTGCCACAGTCCATGCGCCAGTGATTCACCGGCCGGCAAATCAAGCACGGCCGCAAAACGGCCATCGGCGCGGCGTTTAAAGTCCAGTGTTGAAACCACCGAACCGTCCGGTTTGCTGACATAGCCTTGCACGCTGGCGTCCAGCAGGCCGCCGTCGCTGTGCATGGCGGTGAATACCGTCATGGCAGCGCCGCTTTTCTGCACCGCGCGTTGCGTGGTCAGTTCAAACACGTGGCTTGATTTCGGTTCCAGCACGTGCACCACAAACGGCGCATCGCCACCGGTCAGGCCGTTGACCTTGAGGTCCAGGGTGCCGGGGTGGTTGTCGATTTTGAAGGCGATGGTGTGGTCCGAGAATGCCGCGCCGGTGGCTTTCAACGAGGCGCTGTCGGCAAACACCCGCGCTTCAATCGGTTCGCCGGCCATCGACATTTGCAGCATTGGCGCGCTGATCTCGACGGCCTTGTCCTGCAGCGACATCGGGCTGATGCGAATCACCGCTTCGCTGCTGCTCAAGGCCAGTTTCACGCCCTGGCTCAACTCTTCGCCGCTGGCATCAAACCAGTATTGGCGGGATTCTTCCACGTAGGGGCGCGGCGTGAAATCCAGCGCCGCGTCGGCCGCCAGGGCGTAGCTGAACTGGATCGGTTCGCGGTTCTGGTTGACCAGCGCCGGTGCGGCTTTGTGGGTGAAGTCGTCCAGCTGGACGGCCGGCAGGGCGGTGCGCCATTGCGCGTCGGCTGCGCCGGCGGTGGAAGCGGTGGCGACGAGCGCCATAATCAGTGTTTTTTTCATGGTGTTCTCCCTCGGATTACAGGTCGTTGCGCAGAATGACGTCCAGTCCAAAGCACTTGCGGCGAGACTGGTTGTGGCTCAATGGCTCGTCACCGTTGGTGACCTGGGTGTCTCTGAACCAGAGAGAACCCGCGCCTTCCTGGCTGCTGCAATCGAGGAAGCCGTCGGAACAGCTGTTCAGCCAGGCCTGGGTGATTTCCAGCCCAACATTCAGCGTGTAGCCGCCGCAGTAGGAATCGCCGTCCCAGATGGCGGTTTCAACGTCGGTGCCGACCACGTTCCAGAAGCCTTTCGGCAGGGCCGGACGACCGGCGGTGCCGAGCAGGTAATCGCTGTTGTAATAGGCCATCCAGGAGGTTTGTTGCATGCGCACGGCGTCCGACTGGTAGCCCAGCAGCCAACCCAGCGCGGCTTCAAACACGGTGCCCTGCATCACTGCATTGGCCAGCGGCGTGCCTTTGGAGGACGGCGCCAGTGCATTGACCCAGCGGATTTTGTTGATGATGTTGGGGTAACGGCTGTCCCAGGTGGGGTTGGACATGATCCAGCGCATCACGTTGCCGCCGTTGGAGTGGGTGATCACCACCAGATCGGTGATGTTGCGGTTGTTGATGAAACTGGTCAATTGGCCGGCCAGGCAACCGGCGGCCGCTGAATCCCACATGTATTTTTCAAAATTGCAGTTGATCACGGTGTAATTGTTCTGGTCCGACAAACCCTGCCGGATGGAGTTCACCATGTCCCACTGCCAGTAGTCGGCCGCGGCGTTGGTCTGGTGCCCGGTGCCGTGCACCAGGGCGACCCCGGTGTTGGCGCTGAGCATGCCCACAGGCGCACTGATCAACAGGATCAATGCAATCCATCGATTTCTTTTCATATGTGAAGACCTCTCTCTTTTTTTGGTTTTGGATAAACGCTGGTACCGGGATTGTGTGTATTTTTATGTCGGTACGGAGGACCATTGTTAACCAAAATTTCACATTAAAATGTGATCGCTTTCACAAAATCGATGCGTTTTCAAACGTTTGTACCAAATTGGGTTGTTTACTCTAAAATGGCTGTTTGAAGAGGCGCTGCACAGGACCTGATCGGCCCCGTCCGGACACGGTAAAGAGGCGGTCGCAGCCAGCAAACACGCGCGCGCGGCGGCGCGTAGAATTTCTGAAAAAAGGATTTAATTCGCTGACATTTATTGTAAACTATGCGTTTGAAATCAACCACAAACACTGCCTTGGAGTGATCTATGACTCAAATTTTCAGAATAATGATGGTTCTGGCGCTGATCGTCAGCGTGTCGGCCTGCACAAAAAAAGACACGATGAAAGACGACGGCGACGACAACATGAACCAGAATGACAACACTCAAGTGGTCGAAAGCGGCGGGTATGACGGCCCGATCTGTTGCAACCCGGCCGATTTGGACAACCCCGAATCCCTGTTGTCCAAGCGCGTGATTTACTTCGACTTTGATCAGTCCACCGTGCTGCCCGATTACCGTGAGCTGGTGGCTCTGCACGCGCGTTACCTGAATGAAAATCCCGGCGCCCGTGTGGTGCTGGAAGGCCACGCCGATGAGCGCGGTTCACGTGAATACAACCTGGCATTGGGTGAGCGCCGCGGCAACGCGGTGGCCAATCTGATGCGCGCCCAGGGCGCCGGTTCGCACCAGGTGTCCGTGGTCAGCTATGGTGAAGAGCGCCCCGCGGCGCTGTGCAGCGACGAGTCCTGCTGGTCGCAGAACCGCCGCGTGGTGATCGTTTACACCGCGAAATAATCCGGGTTGAACGATCCGCAATTGCACACACGGCGCGCGCGGCGGTCTGGCACAGGCTGAACCCGCGCGCCGGATGATTGTCAAAAACCCGACCGCCCGTCGGGTTTTTTTTACTGGAACTTAAAAAGGTGTACAGAATGATGAGGATGAGTGTGGTGTTGGTGGCTGTGTGGTTGAGCTTTGCTGCGTGGGGGCAGAAACTGTCGATACAGGAACGCTTGCAGCAACTGGAGGCGCAACAGGGCAACCAGCAGAACGTCGCCGATCTGGTGATCCAGGTGCAGCAGTTGCAGCAACAGATCGCCACCTTGCAGGGCCGACTGGAAGAACAGTCGCATCAATTGAATGAACTGCAGAAGCGGCAGAAGGTGCTGTACGTGGACATGGACACGCGGCTGAACAAACTGGAGCAGGGCGGCGTCGCAGGTACTGCCACAGAGGTCACCGGTGATCGTCCGGTCACGCAAACAATGCAGGAACCTGAAGTGCGTGAACCGATCAACGCCGAAGTCAGCACTTCAAGCCTGGGCACGCCGAGTGTGTCGGCCAGTGAAACACCGGCCGGCAATGCCGAGGCGGAGGCCTTGTACGACGCCGCTTTCAATCACCTGAAATCCGGCCGCTACGCCGAATCGGCGCGCATGTTTGAGGATTTCACACAGAAATTTCCCAGCCACGATTTGACCGACAACGCCTACTATTGGCTCGGCGAATCGTATTACGTGACGCGCAACTACCCGCTCGCGCTGTCGGCATTCCAGTCGGTCGAGTCGCAGTTCCCGCTGAGCAGCAAGCTGTCCGATTCTTTGCTGAAGATTGGCTACACCTACCATGAGCTGGAAGATTACGTGCAGGCCCAGGCGGCGCTGCGCAAAGTGGTCGATTCGTTCCCGGGCACCTCGGTGGCGCGCCTGGCAGAGAACCGCCTGAGTCTGTTGCGACGCGAGGGCAAGATCAATTGAATGAATCGCGCAAAGATCGCCTCAAGGTCTTTGAAATTTTTCATTCGCTGCAGGGCGAGAGCACGCTGGTCGGTTTGCCGACGGTGTTCATTCGCCTGACCGGCTGCCCGCTGCGCTGCGTCTGGTGCGACACCGAATACGCCTTTCACGGCGGCGCGTGGATGCATTTCGATGAGATTCTGGCCGCGGTGGCCGAACACGGCACCCGCCGTGTATGCGTCACCGGCGGCGAGCCTTTGGCACAAAAACGCTGCCTTGATCTGCTCGAGAAACTGGTGGACACAGGGCACGACGTGTCGCTGGAAACCAGCGGCGCGGTGTCCGTGGCCGGGGTGCACCCGGCGGTGATCAAGGTGGTCGATCTGAAAGCCCCGGGTTCCGGTGAAGTGGACAAGAATCTGTGGGACAACCTGCCGTTTCTGACGGCCCGCGACCAGCTCAAATGCGTGGTGGCGGACCGCGAAGACTACCTGTGGTTTCGCGACGTGCACGCGCGCTGCGCCGAAGACACGGCGGCCGAATTCCTGCTCTCACCGGTGGCCGATCAACTGCCGGCGCAGACACTGGCCGAATGGAT
This sequence comes from Marinicellaceae bacterium, assembly GCA_050303435.1. Taxonomy (GTDB): domain Bacteria; phylum Pseudomonadota; class Gammaproteobacteria; order Xanthomonadales; family Marinicellaceae; genus JBNLBT01. The sequence goes on along the minus strand of JBNLBT010000005.1, from coordinate 38,293 downwards.
CCTGGCCGATCAGCTGCAGGTGCGTTTGCAGATTCAGCTGCACAAACATTTGTGGGGCAACCGGCCGGGCACATGAATACACAACGCGCGGTGATTTTACTTTCCGGTGGTCTGGACTCCGCCACGGTGCTGGCGATTGCGCGCGAGCGCGGTTTTGAATGCCACACCATTGCGGTGGACTACGGCCAGCGCCACCGCGCCGAACTGGACGCCTCCAGGCACTTGTCTGAAGCGTTGGGGGCGCAGTCACACCGCGTGGTCAGCATGGATTTGACCGCCATCGGCGGATCGGCATTGACCGACGACATCGCGGTGCCGGAAACCCGCGAAGCAGGCATTCCAGTGACCTACGTGCCGGCGCGCAACAGCCTGTTTCTGTGCCTGGCGATGGCGCAGGCCGAAGTGCTGGGCGCCGATCACCTGTTCATTGGTGTGACCGCGGTTGACTATTCTGGTTACCCCGATTGCCGGCCGGAATTCATCGCCGCCTTTGAGCGCATGGCCAATCTGGCCACCAAGGCCGCGGTGGAAGGCCGAAAGCTGCACGTGGAAACGCCGCTGATCGACTTGGGCAAAGCCGACATCATCCGCACCGGCGTGCGACTGGGCGTGGATTACGCCCTCAGCGTGAGTTGCTATCAGGCCGATGCGGCCGGTCGTGCCTGCGGCCGCTGCGATTCCTGTCATTACCGCGCGCAGGGCTTCCGAGAGGCCGGCCTGCCCGACCCAACCCGCTATCAATCGTGAGTGCGGCCGACGCCAGTGTGCGCATCGCGCGCCTATTTCATTACCCGGTCAAATCCATGGCCGGCATTGAAGTGGACAGCCTGGCGATGGACGCGCTGGGCCCCTTGCACGATCGCCGCTGGATGGCGGTGGATGCGCAGGGGCGATTTCTCAGCCAGCGCCGCTTTCCGGACATGGCGCGGATTCAGGCGCTGCCCGGCGACGTGCCTGAACAACTCACCCTGCAGCACCCCGAAAGTGGGCGGATTGATGTGCCCGGGGTGCGGGGCGAAACCATTTCAGTGCAGGTGTGGGCCGACCGCGTGGAGGCCAGTTGCACCGACGCGGCGGTGGACCGCTGGCTCAGCGCGTGCCTCGGCGTGGATTGCCGTCTGGTGTATTTTGGCGACGCCGCGCGGCGCCGCGTCACCGCCCCCGATGGCCGCGTTGCGGACGTGGCTTTTGCCGACGGTTATCCCTTGTTGATCACCACCGAGGCCAGTCTCAACGACTTGAATTCACAGTTGCCGGCGCCAGTGAGCATCCGCCGCTTTCGTCCCAACGTGCACCTGCAAGGCGCAAAGCCTGGCGATGAATACCGCTGGACGGCGCTGGCCTGCGGCGAGTCGCGCATCGAATTGCTCAAACCCTGTCAGCGCTGTGTGATGACCACCGTGGATCCCGACGCCGGGCAACGCGCCGGGGTGGAACCGTTCGACACCCTGAAGCGACTGGCCGGTGCCGGCAAACCCCTGTTTGGCGTCAATGGCGCGGCGCGCGCCGGGGTCATTGTGCGCACAGGGGCACTCTGGCAGATCGTCAACTGAAGCCGCGAGCGGTTGTGCCGCGACGCCCCAGCGGTTATAGTGGCTGCATCCGAAAAAAGAGGGTTTCCCCATGAGTCCAACGGTTTTGTCACTGCTCGGCTACATCGGCTGGATGTTGCTGCTGCTGTTTATTTTGTTGATGGTGCGCATCCACGCCGTGGTCAAAAAACGCAAGGCGCCGAATTCTTTTGATCCCACCGGGGTGGACGTTTCACCTTTTGCCGTGCGTCTGACCCGGGTGCACGCCAATTGCTATGAACACTTTCCAATTTTTGGTGGACTGATGTTGCTGGCCCTGGCGCTGGACTGGCAGCACCTGACCGATGGTCTGGCTTTATGGCTGTTGGGCGCGCGTCTGGCGCAAGGCACGGTGCACATGATTTCCACCCAGACCAATGCGGTGCGCCTGCGCTTGCTGCTGTTTTTGGTTCAGTACGGCATTGCGGTGACCTGGATGATCCAGGCGCTGCGGGTGGTGTCCCTGTAAGACCCGGTGATCGGCCGGACCGGATCGGTCCGGCCGCGCGGGTTCAATCGAAGTAATTCTCGCGAATGACGTCCGGATTGGTGTGCCGGATGTCCTTGCCTTTGATCAAGTAAATGATGTATTCGCAGATGTTTTTGGTGTGGTCGCCGATGCGCTCCAGTGAACGGATGCACCAGGTCAGCTTGATGATGTGCTCAACCTCGTTCGGGTTGGCCCGCATGTGATCAATCAGGGCCTTGTTCAGCTTTTTGAATTCCACGTCGATGATGTGGTCGTATTCCACGCACTCAAAAGCTTCCTCGGCGTCCAGTCGGGCGTGTGCATTGAGTGCTTTGGACAGGTGTGATCTGACCAGATTGCCGAGGTTCTCCAGGTCCGGCAGAAACTCCGAACTGAACGACGCCTGACTCAGGCGCAGGCCGATTTTGGCGATTTTTTCGGCCTCATCGCCGATGCGTTCCAGATCGGTGATGCTTTTGATGATGGCGATGATCAGGCGCAAGTCGCTGGCCGCCGGTTGACGGCGCGCGATGATGCGCGTGCATTCTTCATCAATACGCACTTCCATGGAATTGACCCCAAGGTCTTTGTCGATGACTTTGCGTGCCAGACGCTCGTCCGACTCCAGCAAGGCCTGCATGCCGCGACGCACCTGCTTTTCAACGAGTCCGCCCATGTTCAGCAGCTGGTTTCTGATTTCTTCCAGTTCCAGGTTGTATTCCTGGCTGGTGTGTGTACCGAATTCGAGTGTATCCATTGTCTTATCCAAATTTTCCGGTGATGTATTTTTCTGTCAGTTGATGTTGTGGGTTGGTGAAAATCTGGTCGGTGTCGCCGACTTCAATCAGCCGCCCGATGTGGAAATAGGCGGTGCGCTGGGACACGCGTGCGGCCTGCTGCATCGAGTGGGTGACGATGACGATGGTGAAATTTTCACGCAGTTCATGAATCAGTTCTTCGATTTTTGCCGTGGCAATCGGGTCCAGCGCCGAGGCCGGTTCGTCCATCAGGATCACTTCCGGCTGAATGGCGATGGTGCGGGCAATGCACAATCGCTGTTGCTGACCACCGGACAGCCCGGTGCCCGAGGCGTGCAGGCGGTCCTTGACTTCGTCAAACAGGCCGGCCTTGCGCAGCGCGTCTTCCACCAGATCGTCCATCTCCGCCTTGCTGCGCACCAGCCCGTGAATGCGCGGCCCGTAAGCCACGTTGTCGTAAATCGACTTGGGGAACGGGTTGGGCTTCTGAAACACCATGCCGACGCGTGCGCGCAACAGCACCGGGTCCTGTCCGCGCGCATAAATGTCTTCGCCATCGAGGCTGATCTCACCGGTGATGCGGCAGATGTCGATGGTGTCGTTCATGCGGTTGAGGCAGCGCAGAAAGGTGGATTTGCCGCAGCCGGACGGGCCGATCAGTGAAATCACTTCGTGGCGGCCGATGTCCAGAGATACGTCAAAAATGGCCTGCGCATCGCCGTAAAACACGTTGACGTTGCGGGCGCGGAATTTGGCTTCTTCGCAATGCGGTTTGCCGATGGTCTGGTAATCGTCCAGGTCCACCGCCAGGGCGTCGCTGTTTTCGGAGTGCTTGTTCATGTCGAGTGCTTCTATCATAAGTCAGATCACCATTTTTTCTCAAATTTTTTGCGCAGGTAGATGGCCAGCGCATTCATCACGGCGAGGAAGGCCAGCAACACCAGAATCGCGGCCGAGGTTTTTTCCAGGAAGCCGCGTTCCGGTGAATCGGCCCACAAAAACACCTGAATCGGCAGCACCGTGGACGGGTCGGTGATGGATTGCGGAATGTCCACGATGAACGCCACCATGCCGATCATCAGCAACGGCGCGGTTTCCCCCAGAGCCTGGGCCATGCCGATGATGGTGCCGGTCAAAATGCCTGGAATGGCTGCCGGCAACACGTGGTGAAACACGGTTTGCATTTTCGATGCGCCCAGGCCGAGCGCGGCTTCGCGCAAGGACGGTGGCACCGCCTTGATGGCCGAACGGCTGGCGATGATGATGGTCGGCAGGGTCATCAGGCTGAGCACGATGCCGCCGACGATGGGCGCCGAGCGCGGCAGGGAAAAGAAATTGATGAACACCGCCAGACCCAGCAGACCGAACACAATGGACGGCACCGCCGCGAGGTTGTTGATGTTGATCTCAATGAAATCAATGAAACGGTTTTTCGGGGCAAATTCTTCCAGGTATATCGCCGCCGCCACGGCCACCGGGAACGACAGCATCAGGGTTACCAGCAGGGTGTAGAACGATCCCAGCAATGCGCCCTTGATGCCGGCCAGTTCCGGTTCCCGGGAATCGCCGTTGCTGAAGAAATCGGCGTTGAACTGCGTGTTCACCTGGCCGCTTTTTTCCAGCGATTCAATCCAGCCCAGCAGGGTGTTCTTGACCCGCCGCTCGGATTCCGGCAAGGCGCGGTCGATGGTGCCTTTGACCACCGCATCGACGTCGTCGTCGGCCATCAGGCTGACGCGTTGCGTCTGGTTGAGCAGCCCCGGTTCGGCCTGCAACAGGTCGCGCAACTGGTATTCGGCGTCCATGCTGACCAGAGAGGCGAGGGCACGCTTGTCGCTTCGCGATTTGACCTCGGGGAAGCGCGCCTGCAGCGCGTCGCGCAGCACGTTGCGATAGTTGGCGCGCGCCACGGCGTCCGCATTGTGGACCGCCGCGCTGTCCAGGCCCAGCCGTTCGGCGTCAAAATGAACGTCCAGATCGATGCGGGTTTGCACAAAGGCCGGTGCGGCCTTGATGGCGATGTCGCTGATCAGTATCAGCAGAAACACAAAGGCGATGCCGGTGGAAGCCAGGCCCATGCCACGAAACAAGCGCTCAACGAAATAGCGTTTGCGCAGGCTCAATTTGATCTGTTCGGTCTTATTCATATTGTTCACGGTATTTGCGCACCACGTACAGCGCGATCATGTTCAACACCAGGGTGGTCAAAAACAGCATCAGACCCAGGGCAAAGGCCGCCAGGGTTTTGGCGCTGTCGAATTCCTGGTCACCGGTCAGCAGGGTGACGATCTGCACCGTCACGGTGGTCACCGCTTCCAGGGGATTGACGGTCAGGTTGGCGGCCAGGCCGGCGGCCATGACCACAATCATGGTCTCACCTATGGCCCGCGATGCGGCCAGCAGCACGCCGCCGACGATGCCCGGCAGGGCGGCGGGAATCAGCACTTTGCGAATGGTTTCAGAACGCGTGGCACCGAGCCCCAATGAACCTTCACGCATGGCCTTGGGCACCGCCGAGAGCACGTCATCGGACAGCGAGGAGACGAAGGGGATGATCATGATGCCCATCACCAGGCCCGCCGCCAGCGCGCTTTCCGAAGCCACCGAAATGCCCAGCGCATCGCCCAGATCGCGGATGAAAGGCGCCACCGTCAGGGCGGCGAAAAAGCCGTACACCACGGTGGGGATGCCGGCAAGAATTTCCAGCACCGGTTTGGCGATGGCACGAAAACGCGACGAGGCGTATTCCGACAAATAAATGGCGCTCATCAGCCCCAACGGCACCGAAACAAGCAGGGCGATGAACGAAATCAGCACGGTGCCAACAAACAGCGGCACGGCCCCGAAGGAAGCCGAGGAACCGACCTGATCGGCGCGGATGGCGGTTTGCGGCGACCACTCCAGGCCAAACATGAAATCAAAGATCGGCACTTCACCAAAAAAGCGCAGCGATTCAAACAGCACCGACAAGACAATGCCGACGGTGGTCATGATGGCGATGGAAGCGGCCAGCAACAGCACACCCTCCAGGGTTTTTTCCACCAGACGCCGCGCCGGCGTGCCGGTGTGTATGCGTTTCAGTCCGATGATCAGCATCAGCACCGCCAGTGACAGCACCACAATGGCTTTGGCGGTGTCGGCGGTGTTGTGCAAGTGCCGGTAGCGCTGCACCAGCGTGGCTTTGTCGGCGTCGTCCGGCAGCCCGTCTTCGGCGGCCAGGTTTCTGATTTCATTGAGCAGCAGTTCAGGGTGTTCAACGGCCGCGCCTTCGGCGCTCACCAGATGGCGGGCAATGTCGCGGTTGATCAGGGGTTCTTCGATCACCTGCATCACCAGCAACACCGCCAGGGCCGGCAGCAGAGACCACAACGCCGCCACGTAACCAAAGTATTTGGGCAAAGTCAGGATGCGTTTTTTGCGGGACATCTGCTGGTACTGGGTGTGAATGCGGTTGCGGGCGATGAAATACCCGAAACCGGCCAGCAACAACAGCATGAATAACAGCGCGGAAAAGCTCATTTTTCAATCGTCTTCAATGGCACAGGGCACACATCTGCGATGTCTGCCCTGGCGTTGATTCAGTGCCAGAAACCGCGCAGAGGTGGGCCCTGCGCGGGTTCGGCGGTTTGCAAGAAGCTTACAATTCCAGGCGCTTCATGCCGTGAACAGTGGCCTGCACGCCGGAGAACTTGTCGGCGTCCAGGGGAATCAGTCCCTTGTCAGTCAAATACCCTTCTTCACCCATGGCGTTTTCACTGACGAATTCATGCAGGAACTCGGTGATGCCGGGGATGGTGTCCATGTGCGCTTTTTTCACGTAGAAATACAGCGGCCGGGACACCGGGTATTCACCGGAGGCAATGGATTCAAACTCCGGCAAGGCGCCGTCGACTTGAGAACCTTTCACCAGATCGGCGTTCTGGTCCAGAAAGCTGAAGCCGAAAATGCCCAGCGCGTTCGGGTTTTTCTGCAGTTTCTGTACAATCAGATTGTCGTTTTCGCCGGCTTCGATGTAGGCGCCGTCTTCACGAATGGCGTGGCATACGGATTTGTAGCGGTCTTTGTCCGATGATTTCAACTCGGCAATCCAGTCGAATTTTTTACAACCGCCTTCCATCGCCAGTTCAACAAACGCGTCGCGCGTGCCGGAGGTGGGCGGCGGGCCGAGCACTTCGATCTTGCTGTTAGGCAAGGCCGGGTTGACTTCGGACCAGTTGGTGTACGGGTTGTCGATCAGCTCACCGGGGTTTTTGCCGGGCACCTGTTTGGCCAGGGCCAGGAAGATGTCCTTGCGGCTGAGTTCGAATTCCACGGCGTTGATGTCGTTGGCGATGACAATGCCGTCGTAGCCGATCAGCACTTCAATGATGTCGGTGACGCCGTTTTCCTGACACATGGTGTACTCACCGGATTTGATGCGGCGAGACGCGTTGGTGATGTCCGGTGTGTCCACGCCCAGGCCTTTGCAGAACAGCTTCATGCCGCCGCCGGTGCCGGTGGATTCAATTTTCGGTGTTTTAAAATCGCTGGACTTGCCAAAACGCTCGGCCACCACGGTGGCGAACGGGTATACAGTGGACGAGCCCACGATGGAGATGTAGTCGCGGCCGGCGGCCATTGCGGTTGTTACCGCGGTCAGCAGCCATGCGCTCAAGGCGATTTTTTTCATGGTGTTTATAATCCTCAGGTTAAAACGATTTGCGCACATCATAGGGCGCATTTGTGAAGATTATATGAACGCTATGTGACAATCGGATGACAACGGCCTGGCTTTCCAGCGGTGCTGTGCGTTGGGGCTTTAGCTGGCGCGGTCCAGATGGATGCTGCTTTTGCTGAAGGACACGGTGAAGGTTGTGCCCTGGCCCGGCTGGCTGTCAATTTTTAATTTTGCGTGATGTTTAATACAAATGTGTTTCACGATGGCCAGCCCGAGTCCGGTGCTGTGCAGGTTTTTGTTGCGCGCGTTGTTGACCCGGTAGAAGCGTTCGGTCAAATAGGGGAGGTGCTGGCTTTCAATGCCGGGACCGTCGTCGCTGACCTGCAGGCGGGCCTCGGCGTCTTTAAGGAACCAGGCGACCTGTATGTGTGTGCCGGGCGGTGTGTGAATCACCGCGTTGTTGAGCAGGTTCATGATCACGCTGGTGAGTTCCGATTTATCCCCCAGGACGTCCAGCTGTGAATCGATTTCGGCACTGAATTCATGCCCCTGGGCCTGCGGTGCATTGCGGATGTCATTGAAGGCGGCGTTGAGCAATTGCGGCATTTGCACCAGCTCGTCGTGCTCGTCGTCGATGCGTTCGTGTTCAATGGCCGACAATTTAAGCATGTCATCGATGATTTTATTCATGCGTCTGGACTGTTCCAGGGCCTGTTCAATGGCCTTCGCCCAGGCCGGCGGCAAGTCGTCGTCGCCGTACAGCATTTCCAGATAGCCGGTGATCACGGTCAGCGGGGTGCGCAGTTCATGCGAGGCATTGGCGACAAATGCCTTGCGGGATTTTTGCAGGCTTTCCTGTTCTGAAATGTCGCGCGCCACCAGCAGCGCCCGGTCCGCGGCGAAACGAATCACACGAATCAACACGCGTTTGTCCTTGTCCAGGGGATGAATCATTTTCACCTGGCTGTCCTTTTCGCGCTGGTTCAGCAGCGCCTTGAACTTGGGTTCACGCAAAAGATTGTCAATGCGGTGGTGCAGATCGCGCCCCTCGCTGATGCCCAGGATGCCCTCGGCGATGCGATTCACCCATTGAATCTCGTTGTCGCTGTTGAGCAGCACCGTGGCAAAGGGCAGCGCCTGAGCGGTGGTGTTGAATTGCTGCAGCAAAGCCCGGTATTTTTTCTGGGTTTTCAGATCGGCGTTTTTGCGTTTCAGCACCTGGCTGGCCAATTCTTCCCACAGGCCGCTGTTGTCCGGCACCGCCCGGGAAGACGCGCCGCGATCGTACCAGCTGAAAAAACGGTAAAATTCCACCCACTTCCAGGCGATGTACACGGCACTCCAGGCGAACAGGCTGAACCCCCACAGACCGGTCAGCAAACCGCTCACCAGCGCCAGGGCGATGAACAATGCGGCGTACAGTTTTTCTCTGAACCAGAAGGCGGTGTGTTTCATGACCGGCCATTGTAGCGCAGCCGAAAATTACAAATCCAGTCAAAGCGCCCGGCGCCAAAGAAAAAAAACCACACCCGTCACGCGGTTTAAATGCAAATGTCACGCAAATGACATATTTGAGACTTATCATTCACACCGATTTCATTTTAGACACATTCGGGTATACACCATGATCAAGAAAATATCTGTGGCCATCGCATTGGCCGCGGCGGTGGCTTCCTCAGCCCAGGCTGCCTCCACCGATGAAGAGATTGCCTTGCTGAAAGCTCAGGTCAAGCTGTTGACAGAAAAACTGGAACGGCTGGAACAGAATCAACAGGCAAACAATGACAACGCGGCCCAGCAGTCCGCCACTGAAGTGGCTGAAAAGAAAGCCAAAGACGCGGCCTCTTGGGCTTCGCGCATCAAGTTTTCCGGCGATTTTCGCGACCGGCTGGAATACATCGACCAACGCGGTCGGGAAACCCGCACGCGCAATCGCATTCGCTTGCGGGCCAGCGCCACCGCGCAGGTCACCGACGATCTGGAAGTGGGTTTTCGTCTGGCCTCCGGCGGCGACGATCCGGTCTCAACCAACCAGACGCTGGACGATGCCTTTTCCACCAAAGACATTCGCCTGGATCTGGCCTATTTCAGCTGGGACATCAACGACGCCTTCAAGCTGATCGGCGGCAAGATGAAAAACCCGTTCCACCTGCCGGGCAAAACCCCGATCATGTGGGACGGCGATTTGAATCCGGAAGGCTGGGCGCTGGGCTATAAAAACGGTCCCTGGAAAGCCACAATGGCCGGCTTCGAAGTGGAGGAACGCTCTTCCGCCGACGACACCCAATTGCTGGCACTGCAGGTGACGCGTGAATTCGATCTGGGCGAGAATGCCCTGATCGCCGGACTCGGCTATTACGACTACCGCGATCTGCAGGGTCAATTGCCCTTGTTCGACGGCGACGCGCGCGGCAACACGCTGGATGCCAACGGCCGCATTGCCAACGACTTCAACCTGATTGAAGCCCTGGTGGAGTACCGCACATCCCTCGCCGGACGTCCGCTGCTGTTGTACGGCAACGCCATCCAGAACCGCGACGCCGACGCCGAGGACAGCGCTTTCACCCTGGGTTTTGAATACGGCAAAATCAAAAACGCCTGGGACTGGAAATTCGGGTACGCCTACCTGGACATTGAAGCGGACGCGGTGTATGCGCTGTTCAATGACTCGGATTTTGGTGCCGGTGACACCGACAGCAAAGGCCACATCTTCAAAGGCGGCCTGGGCCTGACCAAAAACACCGAAATGTCGTTGACCTGGATTTCTTCGGAACTGAATCAGAGTTCCAGTGATCCAACAGATTACGACCGGCTGCAACTGGACCTGATTTTAAAGTTTAAATAAATGACGGGTTGCAAGGCAGCTGAACAGTTGCCGGCCGCTCGGAGGCTTCAAGCAATTGACCTCAAAGTGAACTGGGCGATCTTCGGATCGCCCTTTTTATTGCCCCTTTGGGATCAACACAGACAGGCGAGTGACCAGTGAACTGTTCACAACTCAGCGCTGGCTTTACACTGGAAGTTTTCAGGGTGTTGCCATGCATGTTTTTTTACAAGGGTTGACGCTGTGGGCATGGGTCGGTGTGACCTTGGCCCAAGTCACCCATCAAGGGGCATTTTTTGCCGTTTCGGTGGCTGAGCTGGATCGATCGATTGACTGGTACAGCACGCACTTTGAATTCCAGGTGATTTCGCGCGGCGACAACGCGACGCGCGCCGGGGCGCTGCTGCAACGCCCGGGGCTGATGCTGGAACTGGCGGCGTTCAGCGACGGCGTGCCATTGCAAAACGTCTGGCCTGTGGCGGAATTTCATCGCCTGCACGGGCCGATGAAAATCGGCTGGCAGGTTGAAGACATAGACGCCGAATATAAGCGCCTGGAACAGGCCGGAGTGGCCGTGTTTTTTGCGCCGGTGGCGGCGCACGACGGTCAATGGACTTTCGCCGTGCGCGACCCGGACGGCGCGGTGATCCAGTTGTTCGGGCCGCGTTCCAGCGACGCGCGCTGATCATTTGGCTTGAGTCTCATCGCATTCGCTGTGCACACCGGACACGTGCGATGACACCGCTTGCCACCCGGCATCACGCTTGATCAGCACATTGCTGGATTGGTAGCGCAGGCAATAGACGCCGTCGGCGTCGCGGCCGTGGGCGCGCCCCTCGCCGGCGACGATGGCGGTGTGGCCATGGTAAATGTCGAGGCGTTTGATGGTGTAACTGAAGTCTTCATGCGGCCAGTCATAGTCTGGCAGGCGTTGCAACTCCTGCGCCTTGTCGCTCCACTGCCCGCGCTGGTTGATCAATTGAAATTCATCGTCCAGTATCTGTGCCAACAGGGCGCGATCCCGGGTGCGGTAGGCTTGCGGCCACAGGGTGGTTTTCAGCCGTGTCAGCACGGCGCGGTCGTCCGCCGCAGGCTCGGCCAGGGCGAATGGCGCCGTCAGCAGGGCGCACAATGGGATGATTTGAAACACGTGAATTCTCCGCTTGATGGACGCCGTCAGTGTCCAGCGAAGGCACCACCGGATCAAGTCGTGTGGGACGAATGGCGCGTGCGCGGGACGGATGACAGGCGCTGCTGCAGCAAGGGCCAATGCGATCGGCTGACCGGCACCTGTTCACCGCCGTGCAGCCTCACCCACCAGCGACCGCGGCGCTGTTCCAGGTGTTGCACGGCGTGAGGATGAACCGCGTGTGAGCGGTGCACCTGCAGCAGCGCGTTGGGGTGATCTCGCAGCAGTTGCTGCAATGTCATGCGCAACAGCGCCGTCTGGGATTCACCGCGCAGATGCAACTCCAGGTAATTGCGCGCCGCGTGCACGGACTGGATCTGGCGCACATCCACGCGCCGCTTGTGCTGTCCAATGCTGATTAGCAGCGGCGTCATGGCAGGCGGCGCCCGCAGGCACAGCACCGCCGCGCCGGCGCCCAGCAGCAGCACCGCCGTGGACGGGTAATTGAACAGCCAGTCACCGGCGCCGCCTTTGATCCAATGCAGGAAGGCATACAGGACTTGCGCAGTCGCCGCGCCGGCCAGTGCCGTCAGCGCCCAGTGCGCCAGCGCGGCGCGCGGCCCTGTGGCACAGGCCGTGCGCAGCACCGCCAGCGCGCCAGCGGCGTGCGCCGAGGCCCAGGCCAGTGTGGCGTGCGGATGCAGGCGGCCATCGGTGAGCAGGCCGTGACCCAGGCAATACAAACCCAGGCCCAGGGCGGCCAGCGCGGCGATGCACAATTGAGTGAACCCGCGCATGCCCATCAGGCGTTCTCGCGCGAGCGCCTGCCAGGGGTGTCCAATGGAATGCCAGGGGGTCATGCCGGTTATTTTAACGCACGCCGCAGTTCTTGCAATGCGTGCGCGTGTGCCGGTGTCTGCGCGCGCGGCGGAATCTGTGCGTCGCGGGCATTGACTTTGACCGCTGAACGGGATTGAATGGCACATCCATGGCACGCAATGAAAGAAAATTTCTGCAATGACATCCGCCGACAAACGCAAAAACGGCAAACTCACGGAAGGTCCGATTCGCGGGCACTTGATCCGTCTGGCGATCCCGGCGTCTCTGGGCATGGTGTTCAACACCTTGTACAACCTCACCGACAACTGGTTTGCCGGGCGCATTTCGGACCAGGCTTTGGCCGGACTTTCAATTGCCAGTACGGTGTTTGCCCTGTTTCTGGTGCTGGCCATGGGGCTGCAAAGCGGCACCTCGGCGATGATGGCTCCGGACATCAGCCGTGGCCGCAACAAACGCGCGATCGAGTGGATGCACAACGCCACCGGCATCGCCGTGCTGGCTTCACTGGGCATCGCCGGCCTGGGCGCGCTGGGCGGCGAATGGCTGCTGGGGCAATTGAGCGATCAAGCCGAAACCGTCGCCCTGGCCTGGGACTACACCTTCACTGTGCTGCTGGGCAACCTCGGTTTTTGTCTGTCGTTCATGGCCGCCGGAGCGCTGATGGCCTGCGGCAACACGCGCAGCAACCGCAACGTGCTGATCGTTGGGTTTGTGCTCAACTGGCTGCTCAATCCGCTGTTCATTTACACCTTTGATCTGGGCGTCACCGGGCTGGCGCTGAGCACGGTGGTGATTAAACTGGCTTCGGCCGCCTGGTTGCTGTATGTGCTTGTAGGTGAGATCGGCGCCTGGCCGCGGGTGCAGCTGCGCTGGCGCAAATGGAAACATCTGCTCGGCCAGATCGTGCCGGCCAGTATGAACATGCTGACGGTGATCGTCGGCGCCTTTATCGCGGTGTATTTCATTGCTTTTTTTGGCGACGCGGCGGTGGCCGGGTATTCGGTGGGCATTCGCATTGAGCAGTTGCTGCTGTTGGCGGCGATGGGTTTGAATGCGGCCATCATGGCGGTCGCCGGACAGAGCTATGGGGTGAAAGATTACGCGCGGGTTCGCGCCACCTGGCAATGCGCACTGTGGCTGGGGCTGTGGGTTTCCCTGGCGGCGATCCCGGCAATGATTTTTCTTTCGCCGCTGATGCTCTCCCTGTTCACCGACAACGAGGAAATCATCGCCATGGGTGTGTATTATCTGCGCGTGGACGCGCTGGCTTTTTATGGCTACATCACCCTGTTCAGCTGCGTGGCGGTGTTGCAGGCGATCAAGCAGCCGCTGTTTCCGATGGTGATCGGTGTGCTGCGTCAAATCGTCCTGCCGCTGTTGGCCAACGGTGTATTGATCGTGTGGCTGGATTTCCCGGTTTACGCAATCTATTGGTCGATTGTCGGCATTGTACTGGCCAGTGCACTGCTGATGTGGTTGTACACCCGCCGGCAGTTGCAGCAGCTGGAGCGGCGCAAAAAACCGGCCGCGCAGGGCCACTGATTGATTCATACAAACTTGGAGAATGGCATGAAAATTGCACGCAGTGTTTTGATCTGTTTAATCGGCGCCTTGCCGCTTGGCTGCGCCGGCCTCGGTGGCACCCGTCCGGCGCCCGAAGCGGCCATGCGTCTGGGCGCGGATGAAGCGGCCAGACTGGCGAGTCTGCCATTGGCCTGTGTGCACCAGCAATACCCGAATAAACTCGGTCAAACCCTGGGCGGCGCGCAACACCTGGCCGAACCGCGCAGCCTGCACCCGGCCTTTTACGGGTGTTTTGACTGGCACTCTTCGGTGCACGGTCACTGGTCGATGGTGGTGTTGCTGACGCATTTTCCCGATCTGCTGCAGGCCGACGAATTGCGCGCCAAACTGGCGCAAAGCCTGAGCGCCGAGAACGTGTTGGCCGAAGTGCGCTATCTGGACGAAATCGAAGCCAGTGCGTCCTGGGAACGGACCTACGGCTGGGCCTGGCTGCTGAAACTTGACCAGGCATTGCACGCCTGGGACGATCCACTGGGCCGGACGCTGGCTGCGAACCTGGCGCCATTGAGCGAACGCATTGTGCAGCGGTACCTGGCGTTTTTGCCCAAACTGGTTTACCCGATTCGCGTGGGAGAACACAGCAATACGGCCTTTGGGCTGGCCTTCGCCTGGGATTACGCGGTGGCGCGTGAGCACGCGGCATTGCGCAGCGCTGTGCGGGATTGGGCCTTGGCGCATTATCTGGAGGACCGCAATTGCCCGATTGACTGGGAGCCGAGCGGCTATGATTTTCTTTCGCCGTGTCTGGAAGAAGTGGATTTAATGCGGCGGGTGCTGGACGCGCCGGCCTTTCTGCGCTGGCTGGATGACTTTCTGCCGGCCCTCAAGCGCACCGATTTTGACTGGCCGGTGGCCGAGGTCAGTGACCGCGCCGACGGTAAATTGGTGCACCTGGACGGTTTGAACTTCTCGCGTGCCTGGGTGTTCTACGGCCTGGCCAGACAACACCCTTCATTGCAGCACTTGCGTGTGCTGGGCAATCGCCACGTGCGCAAGGCCTTGCCCCATCTGATCGGCGACGATTATGCCGGCGGCCACTGGTTGGGCAGCTTTGCCCTGCAAGCATTGCTGAGGCCGTGAAGCGCCCGACGGATACACGCCGTGCGACCTGAATTGTGGTTCTGGGTGTTCATGGGTGCGGTGCTGGTGTATGAATGGCGGCAATGCGTGCTGGGTCGGGCCTCGCGGCACTGGCGACCGATGCGCGGACGCGTGCTGCGCTGCATCATGCAGCTTAAGACCGCAGAGGAGCCGGTGCTCAGTCGCGCGCATCTGCTGTTTGAATACCGCGTTAAATCCCGCACCCACCGCGCCGGCAAAATCGCCTACGGCTTGCCCTGGTCGAGAGACTACCGGGCCGCGTTTGAATACATTCGCGGCCTGCGCCCGGGTCAGGAGCTGCCGATTCGGGTGAATCCGCGGCGGCCCTCACAGGCCGTGGCCATCGCGGGCTACGCAGGCTCGCTGGCCGGCCTGTTGTGCCTGACCGCGCTGTTGACCGTTGTGTTCATCGCACGGGTTGTGGTTTGAGGCGAGCTTGAGCGGCCATTGATCGCAGCCATCGGACGGTTCATCGCATTTGCCCTGCCGCAGGCGTCGGGGAAGGCGTACCATAGTGAACAGACCGGCGCTGGACTGAAGTGTGTGGGGACTTCGGTTGCGGCCGGCAACAACGGGCTCTTCATCCGGCCCTGTTGCCATTGAATCAAGGGGCGCACTCATTCACCCCCCAATGCGCGCGTCCGAAGTGTCTCACGCGCTCGTGAGACTGGGCCCAGAGCCGGTCATTGATTTGCCTTGAATGTCCCAAATGCGTCACTTTTGTGTTCCCGTCCCCTCTGCAAAGCACTGAATCGGACCCAGAATCGTGCATTCGGGCCCTATTTAGCCCTTGTGGCTTTCACGTTGCGCGCTTTTTTGTAGAATGATTCTCATCAATGAAGGGAAATGGGGTGTGATCGGCATGCAAACGCTGAACTATTTGTGCAGGCATTTCTATACCCGCGAACAATTGCGTTCGCGCTGCGCACTGCCATCGGGCGGTTTGGCCCGCTTGCAGGCGTGTGAAGTGATGCCCGTGTGTGCCTATGAGTTGGAGCTGAAGTATTCAGGCTTGTCATTCATGGGCGAATTTCAGGCGCATGAACGCGTGGAGTTTTATCCCAAAGGGCTGGTTGACTGGTGTGCTGAAGTGCAGGATCTGCAACACGCCGACCTGGCCAATGCGGTGTTCAACAAACGCTACCGCGCGCGGCTCAACAGCCTCAGACTGCAGGGGCACAGCAGCGAGGATTCACGTTTCAATCATGGTTTGCCGGAACACCTGCAATCGGAGTGGTCCGATTTCATCGACGGCGCCTACGGCATGAGCACCCGCTCAGGCTTGCCGGAAGACATTGCCGCCATGGAGCTGGCCTTGTCGATCATCAAGCCGCTGATGAGCGCAGACCGACTCAACCAAACACAACGGCAGCGCCTGGAAAGCAGCGTCAATTTGCTGGATCAGGTGTGCGCCCCGTTTGCGCCGCACGAACAGGCCAACAGCGTGCGTGGCTTGTGGGTGGATCGGGTGCGACGGGCCCACAATCTGCCCACGCCGGGGCAAGGCGCCAGCACTGTGAGTCGCGAACAGGTTCAATTGCAGTGATCTGAACGACCCCCTGCGCGCCGGCGGTGCAATAAAAAGCGGTGGAAAAGCCACCCGCGCCGTGTCAGAATGGGGCCCCGTCACCGAATGAATTGGCTGGTTTGCGGGGGTCAGGCATGGACATCAATGAAATCACACAGCTGTTGCAACGTCACCGGCGCGGTGAGGGCGATCAATTGGATCGCGTGTTCGCTGCGCTGTACAAGGACATTCGAGCGCTGGCCGGCCACCAGCTGAAAAATCTGCGCCCCGGTCACACCATCACCCCCACCGCACTGGCCAATGAATGCTATCTTAAACTGGCTGAAGTGCGCCAATTGCCGCCGCTGGACCGGCGCCACTTCATGCACTACCTGGGCAAAGCCATGCGCCGCTATCTGATCGATGAATTGCGTGGCAAACAAAGTCAAAAGCGCAAGGGACAGAACGTCGGGGAGGGTTTGAGTGAACTGGTGGGCGATTCCGACATTCAGCTGCGCGTGCTGGACATTGAGCGCATGCTCGACCGCGTGGAAGCGGTGGACCCGCAGCTGGCTGAGGTGTTGCAGTGCAAGCTGATTTTCAACCTCACCCATGCAGAAATTGCTGAACTGATGCAAGTCACCGAACGTCACGCGGTGCGCCTGTGGACCCGCGCCAAAGCCCTGTTGTTGAGTTTGCTGGGGCGCGGGTAATGGATCTGGATCACCTCAAGCTGGCCAACCGGGTGTTTGAACAGCTGGCGGCGTTGCCACCTGAACAGGCGCTGGCGGCTTTGCAGGCCATGGACGGCTTGGAAGCGCCGGTCGTTGAATGGGTGCAACGGCTGATCCACAACGCGCACCAGCCCAGCGAAGTGTTTGAACAACAGGTGGCCTCTGTGTACCGGCCGACGTCCGGCTGGGGCGATGAAGACCTCACCGGCCAACGCCTGGGCGAGTATGAACTGCTGGAGAAAATTGGCCAGGGCGGCATGTCCCAGGTGTATCGCGCGCAACGCGTCAATGCCCAGGTGCAAAAACCGGTGGCGCTCAAGGTGTTCAGTCCGCAGCACCACGGCGATGAACTGAAGCGCCGTTTTCTCGCCGAGCAACGCATGCTGTCCAGTCTTTCGCACCCGCACATCGTGGCCATGCAGTATGGAGAGACCGCCAACAGCGGGCATCCATTCATCGTCATGGAGCTGGTGGAAGGGGCCGAGCCGGTGACCACACACGTTGCACGCCGGGGTCTGTCGCAGCGCGCCGCCATGCGTCTGGTGATCCAGGCGGCAGAAGCCCTGGCGCACGCGCACAACAACCTCATCATTCACCGCGACATCAAACCATCCAATGTGATCGTTGGCGCCGACGGCGTGCTGAAAATAGTCGATTTCGGCATCGCCAAGCTGCTTTCGTCGGAACAGCCGGACAACCACAACACCCTGTTGGCGATGACACCGCAATACGCCGCGCCGGAACAAATCCTCGGCGGTCGCATCACCGTGGCCACCGACGTGTTTTCCCTGGCCGCGCTGGCGGCGTGCCTGCTCAGCGGAGAAGACCCGTTGCCGCACAACCGCATCGCCCAGAGCTGTCGCGGCGACACCGCGCAGTTGCGCGCGGTGTTGAAACGCGCCGGGGTTGACCGCGATCTGGGCAATGTGTTGAACAAGGCCATGCACGAAGAGCCTGGACGGCGATACAGCCACATGCAGGCGCTGGCGGACGACCTGCGCGCCTGGTTGCAGCACAAGCCGGTCTCGGCCACGCCCGATTCCATGGCCTATCGTTTGTTCAAATTTGCCGAGCGCCGACGCGCCCTGTTTATTTCATTGACGGCGTTGACGCTGACCGTGCTGGTCGGCATTGCGGCCTTGAGCTGGCAGTACCGACAGACCCGCGTTGAGGCGCAGAAAGCTCAGGCGGTGAAGCAGTTCATGCTGGATGCTTTCAGCGTCACCGATCCGGACGTCAACGAAGGCGTGGACATTTCAGCGCGCGATGTGCTGGACATTGCGCGCGTGCGCCTTGACGCGGCCGACAACCTGGATGCCTCCATCCGCCATGAACTGCTGCAAGCGCTGGGCCTGTCGTTTGGCCGGCTGGGCTATCTGACCCGGGCCAGTGACTTGTTGATCGAGGCACTGCGCCTGAAGCCCGACGACGGCACGTCGCTGTCGCACCTGGCGTTGTTTTTGTTGAATTCGGATCGCCGCGACGCCCTGCAGCAATGGCTTGGGAAAATCGATGAGGCGGCCTTTGAAAACGCTGCCGATCGCGCGCGGGTGCAACGCGTGCGCGCCCTGCTGCACGCGCAGAATGGTGAATACCAGGCGGCGCTGGACACGGTGAATACGCTGCGAACTCTGCCGCAGGAATTGCCCGGGCGCCTGGAAACCGAAATGCTGGCGGCGGAAATTTATTACCTGATGGGTGAGTCGGAGCGGTCGGTGGCCGTGCTCAAGGCGGCCAAGGCGCAATCCACATTGCGAGCGAACCACACCCTGCATCTGGGCATGAACACCGATCTGATTCATTATTACGACCGCTTGGGTGAATTCGGTCAAGCGATTCAATTGAGTCTGGAAACCGCTGAGCAGTACCGCAGCCTGCTGGGGGAGCGGCACCCGCAACTGGGCGCGGTGCTGAATGAATTGTCGGTGTTTCATCGCCTCGCCGGCGATCTCAAAGCGGCCCGCACGGTGGCGCAACAAAGCCGCGATTTGTTTTTCAATCTGTATGGAGAGCACAGCGCCGGACTGGCGCAGGCGCTCAGCCATCTGGGCATGGTGGATTACCTGGAATTCCGGCACGATGCGGCGATCCAACAATTCACGCAATCGCGCGACATTCTGGTTCACGTGTTCGGCCAGGATCACCCCGAGACCCTGTCGGCGGAAGCCAATCTGGCCACCATTCTCAACGCGGTTGGCCGCTCGGTGGACGCCCTGCCGCTGTTGCAGCACGTGTTCAGCATTGAACGTCAGACGCTGGGTGAAAATCACCGCAACACCTTGCTCACCGAGCAATCGCTGGCCTTGACACTGGCCAGTGCGGGTCGTTTGCTGGAAGCCCGACGGGTGGCTGAAAGCAATGTGCAGCGCTCGCTGGCCCATTTTGATGCCACCGCGCCATTCGTGCAAAACGCCCAGGTGGTGCTGGCGCGCATCCTGCTGCAGGGCGAAAACGCGCCGTCGGCGGTGAAGCTGTTGCAGGATCTGGCCGCGCAATGGCCTGACCATTCGGAAACCCGCTACTACATGGTGACGCATCTGCTGGCGCAGGGGCTGATGCAGTCCGGCGATGACAGCGCGGCCCTGGCGCGGTTGGAAGACACCCTGGCCGGCTGCCTGGAAATTTACGGCGCAGCGCACCCGGAAACACTGTCCGTGCAACTGGACCGCGCCGAAGTTCTGCAGCGCCTGGGACGGACTGAAGAATCCGACCAGACGCTGCAGCGCATTGCTGAGGCGCTGTCGTCGCTGGGTGAGGAGGCGGACGCCTTGCGCACGCGCCTGCAGCAACTTAAACCCGAACGCTGAGCGCCCGGTCCATCGCTTCACTCAAATGCATCAGCAAAAATCAGATCGTCGGCAACGAAATGCGCCGTGATGGTGGTTGACTGGGTCACAGTGATCTGACATTCATTGTCGTCGGCCATGGGGCAATTGCTCCAGCCGTCGAACCGATGCCCGGATTCTGGCACTGCAAACAGCGTGACTCCGGTGCCGTTAAAAAACACTTCCGAGCAATCCACGCCGCAGGCGATGCCCAAGGGCGTGCTGAGGACATTGCCGCTGCCGGTTTTTTGCACCGAGAGCAGAAATTCATCCGGTCCGATGTTGTCGTACACTTCGTCAAATCCGGCGTCGTACAAGCCGCTGCTGTGCCCCGGCGCGCCCTGCGGGTTGGTGTTCTCATTCACCGGTGAGAGCTGATATTCAATGTCGCGCAAGGTGCCGGCGGACCAGGGATAGTCGCCGTTCACACACATGTCCACACCGGGGGAGGCGGCCAGTTGCCGCGCATCGCCGTTGCCAATGTTGTTGAATTGCGCGGTGCCGAGAAAAACGCCGGCCCCCCAGCCGCTGGTGTCGTCGACCAGATTGCACACCGCGCCCAGGCTGCCGAGGTTGAAATCCAGTCCGCGCGTGTCCTGAAACAACGAGTTGCGCAGATCGGCCGAACCGTCGTTGAATTCCAGCACATAGACGTCCTGCGGCGAGCCGCCGGCACTGGCCATGTGGGTGTTCCTGGCGCCGGTCAGGTGCACGGCTTCCAATGTGCTGTTATCGAGCTGGATCATGGAGAGGGCGACGTTGCGCAAGATGCCCACGCGGTTCAGATGCACCACGCTGTTGTTTTGTGCATGAATCACGGCGGCATGGCTGACACCGGTCAAAGGTTGGGCCAGTTCGATGATGCTGCGGTTGATCTGCACTTTGGAGTTGGTGATGAACACCACGCCGACGTCGTAGAACCCGCCTTCGATTTCTGAACAGCTGATCAGAAACGGGCAGGGGCCGGTGCGGTCCATCACCAGTTGGTATTGGCTGGTGCCACCGTTGGAGGCAAAAATGGCCGCGCCGTCGTCCAGGGCCTGGTTGTTCAACAACACGGTGTTGATCAGGGTGGCGCGACCGCTGCCGGTGACCAGCAAGCCGCCACCGGAAAAAGCCGTGTTGTCCTTGATCACGGCGCGCGCTGCGCCGCCGTTGCCAAACAATTCTCCGCCATTGTTAATGTACACGCCGGCGCCGCGGTCGGCGGACACAGAGCCGGCCACGCCGTCGATGCTGGCACCGCCGTTGAGAGCGGCAAAACAGCCGGAAGCCAGGTACAGATTGCCGCCGCGGTTGGCCTTGTTGTGGCGCAAGTCGCCGTCCAACTCCAGCGCCGAATTGCTGCCGCTGCAGTGCACCCCGCCGCCGTCGCCGCTGAACAGCACGCCGTTGTCTTCCACCACACTGTTGCTTTTCAGGTGCACAAACCCACCGCCGCTGATCTGCACGCCGCCGGCGTCGTTGTCAAACACGCGGCTGTTCTCCAGCACCACATCGGCGTTGCCGTTGACCACCAGACCGCGAGCCGTGCCGCCCTGAATCTGCAAATTGACAAAGGTCACCGATGCGCTGCGGCCGGCGGTGGCGTTGACCGTGAACACCGTGCCGCTGACGTTGCCCACCGCGGTGCGCCCCACCGCCGAGGTGAAGCAGTCGCTGTAACCACCCACCAGGCGCAGCGCGCCGTTGCTGCCGGGTTCAAAATTGGTCAAGGTGTAAGCGTTGCCGCCGCCGGTGTAGCTGAGTGTGCCGGTCAGGCGGATTTCATCGTCAACGCTGTTCAGGCCGGCGCTCAACAACGCCGCCGGCAAAGACGGTCGCACGTTGCTGCCGGTGCAGTTGGGTGAATCCCCGACCCAAAAGATTTCGCTGCGCGCACCGCCCGTGGCCAAAACCAGGGTCAGCAGCGCCGCGCATTGAATGATCAGTTTAAACATGTTCAGACTCCGTTTGATGTCGTTTCACCCCAGAGTACGCAAACGCGGCAAAATTATGGACCTGCGCAGGGGCAGATCACCGGGTCGGCGGCGCAACCCCGCGCCTTGCAACCGGCCGGGCCGCGAATAAAAAGCGATGGAATTTTTTTCCAGCGGCGCACAAAATGTCAGAAGCGTGCTTTAGATCCGGGCACAATGGGTGAACACAATTCACTGGAGATGACGATGCAAGACAAGGCTTTGCCCATGTGGCAAAAATACACCGAGGTGTGGTCAATGAACGATGCGCAGCAGATGCACACGGCGCTGAGCGAATGCGTGAGCGCCGATTGTTTGTACACCGATCCTTTGACCCAAACGCAGGGCCGGGAAGCACTGATCGCCTGCATGCTGGATTTTCAGCGCCAATTTCCCGGCGCCGGCTTCGACACGCTGTGGTTCAATGCCCACAACGGCCAGGGCGCCGCGCGCTGGCGCTGGCGGGATGGGGCCGGTGAGACCCTGGGTGAAGGCGTGAGTCATGTGCGCTACGCCGAGGACGGCCGGCTGCTGACCATGTGCGGATTTTTTGAGGCGCCGGCGTGAATCGTCTGCAGGGCATTCAGCGCGGCATCGATTGCATCGAGTCGCGCTTGCATGAACCTTTTTCGCTGGCCGATGTGGCCGCGGTGGCGGGCTTCAGCCTGTGGCATTTTCAGCGCACCTTCAAGGCCTTGGCCGGCGTCACCGTGAAACATTACATCCGTGCCCGGCGACTGTCGCAGGCCCTGGATCAATTGCTCGGCACCGATTTGCGTGTGCTGGACATCGCTCTGCAGGCGGGCTATCAATCGCAGGAAAGTTTTGCACGCGCCTTTCGCGCCGCCTTCGGCATGAGTCCGCGCGCGTTTCGGAGACAAGGCCAGCACGCCCTGTTTCCTCGCAAACTTGAAATCGATCAGGCGCAACTGGCGCGCGCACGGCCGGCGCTGCCGGCGCCGGAGATTCGCCGTTGGCCGGCGATGACACTGGTCGGTCTGCACACGCATTTTTACGGCGTTGGATCGGAGAAGAACAACGTGGCCGATTTGTTGCCGGATCTGTGGGCGGCGTTTTTGCCACGCCTGCAGGAGATTGAACAGCGGCAACCCGGGGTCTGTTACGGCCTGGTGCAGGCCACCGCCGCGCGCAGTGAACGCCTGTCGTATTGCGCCGGTGCGGCGGTGCCCTCGCCCGGCGAAGTGCCGGCGGGCATGCGGGCACTGCACATTCCCGCCGGAGAATACGCGGTGTTTACCCACCGCGGTGCGGTCAAAGATTTGAATGCCACGGTGGATGGCATCTATGCCGACTGGCTGCTCGGCAGCACGCGTCAACACGGCGGCGGCGCGGATTTGGAAGTGTACGATCACCGCTGGCATCCGCACAGCGAAGAGGCGGCCATGGACTACGCCGTTCCGCTGCGTGCGCTGGATTGACGGCCGCGGATTTTGTGAACCGGCGTCGTGAAACGCGGCAACAAATCGGGTATCATGGTCGGCACATAGGAAATTCCGGGTGCCCGACATGTCACAACCCACAATCACCGTGATCATTCACGGTCAGGCCCATCAACTGAACGCCGAAGACCCCGAATCACTGGCGCAATTGCCGGCCAGGGATCGCGCCGCCTTGCTGCGTTTGTTGCTGTCCTTCAAGTCCAATGCCACTCAATCCGCGGCGCGTTCAACCGCGCGTCCCGCGGCAGTGGCGAAGCCCGCGCCGCCGCCGATGCCCAGCGCGCAGACGCCGCCCCAGGCCGCCACACCCGTGCCACCGCTCAAATCACCGCCGACACCTCGCGCCACAAACCCGGCTGCGCCACAGCGCGAAGCCGCGCGTAAAGACTCGGCGCCGATCTCGGGTGCGGAGGATGTGGAGGCCCTGATGAGTCGTCTGATCTTGGAACAGGGGCAAAGCAGACCGTCGGTGGATAAAACGGCGGTGTACAAATGGTTTGCCGTATTCATTGTTGCGGTGATCATCATCGGCTGGGTGTTTTGATGCGCGCCGCGCTGCTGATGCTGTGTCTGTGGTGTGCCGGTGTGGCCGCGGCACACCCGTCGAGCGAGGCAACGGTCACCTACCTGGGCAATGAAGGGCTGTTGTTTGCGGCCGCCGGGCACAAAGTGCTGTTTGATCCGTTTTATCACAACGATTACGGCATCTACAGGCTGGTGCCGGCCGCCACGCGCGCCGACATTTTCGCCGCACGTGCCCCTTTCGATGGCGTCGATCTGGTGTTGATTTCACACGCGCACGAAGACCATTTTGATGCCGCGGACATGCAGCGGTTTCTCAAAGCCCACACCGCGGTGCAATTGATCGCGCCGGCCCAGGCGGTGGCCCAGATAGAGGACCTTGCGGCCATTGATCCGGGCCGTCTGCATGCCCTGGACCCGGTCTACGGCGAGGGCCCCGAACGCATTGAGCTGGCCGGCCTGAGCATTGAAGCGCTGCGCATACCGCACGCCGGGTGGCCGGCCCGCGCGGAGGTGGTCAATCTGGTCTATCGCGTGCAGGCCGATGGCGGCGCCACGGTCATGCATCTGGGCGACGCCGATCCCGATGACGCGCATTTTGCCCCATGGCATGATCACTGGCAGGCGCTGCGCACCGATCTGGCCTTTCCGCCCTACTGGTTCTTTCTCAGCCCCGACGGCCGCGCCATTCTGCAGCAACGCATCAACGCCACGCAGTCGATTGGCGTGCATGTGCCGGTGCAGGTGCCGCCTGAACTGACGGCCACAGGCGCCGACTTTCTGCAGCGACCGGGTGAACAACGGGAGCTGCCGCTGCGCCCCCGAAACCCCTGAAAGCGCGTCGAAGCACATTATATCTTTATATCTTGATAAAGAGATTGACTGAGCGCTTGAATTCTGTCACACTGTGCCCAATTGCCATCGAGACCGGTAGAGGGACAGGCCCGAAGACACCGGGGCAACCCATTCACAGCCCGCTGTGAAGAAGGTGCCAAATCCTGCGGAGACGTCAGTCTGCCGAAAGATGGATGCCACACTGGCGCGGTCCGGTGTGACGCGTATCTGACCGGTTTCACGTTTTTGCAGACTCGTTGGCTCAACCCAATGAGTGCAGCAACATGAAACACAACACTTCGATTTCCCAGGCCATCCGGCCTGAACTTCAGCCCCGCCAGGCGCGGCCAGTCACCCCTGAACGGCCGTTTGAACGGCGCCTGCCCCTGTCGGTTAAATTGCGTCATGGCCCCGCACTGCACGTGCACGCGCGGGTGCTGGACTGGGGTCCGCGGAAGGCGCCGGCGCTGCTGGTGCAGGGCGGCATTTCCGCCAACGCGCACCTGGCCGCCAACCCCTGCAATCCGGCGCCCGGCTGGTGGTCAGCCCAGGTGGGTCGGGGCCGTTCTCTGGACCCGCGTCGCCATCGCCTGATCGCAGTGGACTGGCTGGGTGGGGATGCGCACACCCCGTGGCCGGTGGACACCGCCGATCAGGCGGATTTGCTGGCCGCGGCCTTGGACGCGCTGCATTTGCCCCGCGTTGAGGCATTCATCGGCTGTTCCTACGGCGGCTGCGTGGCCTTGCAATTTGCACACCGACACCCGCAAAGATTGCGCCGTGCATTGGTGATTTCAGCGGCCGATCGGGCGCACCCGATGGGCCTGGCACTGCGCCTGGTGCAACGCCGCATTCTGGCCTTGACCCAGGGCACGGCGGCTGAAGCCGAAGGCGTTTCAGTGGCGCGCCAACTGGCGATGCTGACCTACCGAAGTGAAGCCGATCTGCGCCAGCGCATCCGGCAAAACCGCTTTGGCGCGGCGTCCGTCGAGGCCATTCTGGGCGATTGGCTGGCGGCCTGCGGGGCGCGCCACGCCGAACGCTTCGACGCGGCAAGCTGCGCGCGCCTGTCGTCCTCGCTGGATGGCCATTGGGTGGATGCGCGGACGATTCACACCCCTGTCACGCTGGTGGGCGTGAAACAGGACTGGCTGGTGCCGCTGTCGCAGTTGCGGGCCTTGCGGCGGCGCTTGCCCAAGGCGGACGCGCTGATTGAATTGGATTCGGTGTTTGGGCACGACGCCTTCATCAAGGCCGAGGCAGAGGTTGGCCAGGTGTTGCAGGACTTTCTCGGAGGCGCACATGACTGACCCGGCATTTAAACCCGACACCGTCGCGGTGCGTGCGGGCATCGATTGCGACCCGGTGCATGGGGCGGTGACGCCTTCTCTGGTGCTGTCCAGCAATTTTTCTTTCGCCGGTCTCGGCCAAAAACGCGCCTACGATTACACCCGCAGCGGCAACCCCACGCGCGACCAGCTGGCCTGTGCACTGGCTGAACTGGAGGGCGGTCACAGCGCGGTGGTGACCGCTTCGGGCATGGCCGCGGTGACGCTGGTGGTGCAACTGCTGAAACCGGGACAGCGTTTGTTGCTGCCGCAGGATTGCTACGGCGGATGCTGGCGATTGTTCACCGCGCTGGCGGACAAAGGCCACTTTGACATTGAATGGTGTGACTTGAGCGATGCGCGCGCCGCCCGTGCGGCCATGCAGCGCGGCGTCGATGTGCTGTGGATTGAGACGCCGTCCAATCCATTGCTGCGCATCAGCGACATCCGTGCATTGGCCGATGCGGCGCATCAACGCGGTGCGCTGGTGGTGGTTGACAACACGTTTCTGACGCCGTTGTTGCAGCGGCCGCTGGCGCTGGGCGCCGACGTGGTGCTGCATTCCACCACCAAATACATCAACGGCCACAGCGACGTCATCGGCGGCGCGGTGATTGCAGGCGATGCGGCCGTGGCGGAACAGCTGGCCTGGTGGGCCAACGCCCTGGGGCTGGCCGGCAGCCCGTTTGATGCCCTGATGACCTTGCGGGGATTGCGCACGCTCGGTCCACGCCTGAGAATGCAACAGGCCACCTGCGCCGAGATTGCCGCGTTGCTGCACAGCCATCCCGCGGTGCGAAAAGTTCATTACCCAGGTTTGTCGCATCACCCGCAACACGCGCTGGCCGGGGCTCAGCAAAGCGGTTTTGGTGCGATGCTGAGTTTCGAGTTGCACGGCGAGGCCGATTTGCTGGATCATTTCGTGCGCGCTTTGCGATGTTTCACCCTGGCAGAATCGCTGGGCGGCGTGGAATCATTGATTGCGCACCCGGCGAGCATGACCCACGCGGCGATGGCCGCAGAAGCGCGCCGCCGCGCCGGCATCAGCGATCAACTGTTGAGGCTATCGGTTGGCACCGAGGACGCGGTTGATTTGTGCGCCGACCTCAGCGCGGCACTGGCGCAGGTCGGCTGCGCGCGCGCCCAGCGGGGCGTGGCGTGAGTGCCGCCGGGCACTCGGGCTGGCCACGGCTGGCCTTGCTGGGCATTGGCGGGGTGGGGCGCGCTTTTGTGCAGCGCCTGGAACGCCTGCGGCCGCACGATGCCGTGCAATGGGTGGCCAACTCCCGCGGGTCGTTGATCGGCGAGTTGCCGGTGGCGACCCTGGCGTCGTTGTTGCCGACTTTTAATGCTCACAGCCGTCCACACGGCTTGCGCCGATTGGCCAAACACCTGGGGCCGGGCGGGGTGGTGGTGGACGCCACCGCCAGCGATGCCGTGGCGCAGTGGCATGCGCGCTGGCTGGCCCAGGGCCTGTCGGTGGTCACCGCCAACAAGGCCGGCACCGGCGAGGCGCTGTCACGATTCCGCCGCATTCAACGCGTCAGTGAGTGCAGCGCGGGTGCCTACCACGACGCCGCCACAGTGGGCGCCGGATTGCCCATGCTTTCGACTTTGCGGCAATTGACACGCGGCGGCGATGCGCTGTGGTCCCTGCAGGGCATTCTGTCGGGCACGCTGGCGACTTTGCTGTCGTCCTACGATGGCCGCACGCCTTTTTGGCACGCGGTGGAAGCGGCGCGTCAACAGGGTTTGACCGAACCGGACCCACGCGTGGACCTGAGCGGCGGCGATGTGCTGCGCAAATTGCTGATTCTGTTGCGCAGCGCCGGACTGATGTTGCCGCGCGGCGCGGTGCATTGCACGCCGTTGATGCGCCCGGGTGAATCAACGCAATCGCTCAACACGCGCCTCAAGAAATTGCACCGGCAGGCGCAAGCCGCCGGCGCCGTGTTGCGCTACGTGGCGCGCTACGACGCGCGCACGGGTGCCCGCGCCGGGCTGGAGATGGTGCCCTGCGATGCGTCGCTGGCGCGCGCCGGCGGAGACAACGTGTTGAGCCTGGAAACCTGTCGCTATCGCGGGCGGCCATTGGTGATTCGTGGACCGGGCGCCGGTGTTGAAGTCACCGCAGCCACACTGCTGGACGGTGTGCAGTTGTGCTGCCCGGAAGCGCGACTTGGATTGCACGCAGCACACACGGGTTTCGCCGCGGGCGCAGCAGGTCCGTTGATCAGCGCTTGAATCTCTAAAGAGCGCAGCAGGCGGTGTTTGCCTGAAGCGAGGTGGACATCCATCCTGGGCCCTGACTATAATGTGCTCTGCACCGGCGGTGTTGAACGCACCGAAACAGAACCGACGCATCAGGGATGGACCGGCGCACTGCGCGCCCGGTCATCGGCAACAGAGGACATCAGGGGGATTCACACTTGGATAACAATCAGTTCAAAGTCATTTTTACCGGTCAGTTGCTGCCCGGGCACGAGCCCGAAGCCGTCGCTGAACAATTGGCCAAACGCTTCAGGCTGCCACTGGAAAAAGCGCAGCGCATCGTGCACAGCGGCAAGGAAGTGGTGCTCAAACAGCGGGCGGAGCACGTCAAAGCCTACGGCTTCAAATCAGCGCTGGAAGAAATGGGCATGCAGGCGCGGCTCGAACCGGCCGGTGTGTTGCCAAAAAAACCGCCGCCCAAAACCGATTCAAACACGGCGAAAGTGGATGTGGCCAGTCTCAAGGAACATAAAAAATGGACGCTGGAATCCAAACCCGATCTGCAGAAAGAAGCGGAGCTGGCGCGCGAGGAGGCGCAACGCAGTGAACAGGCCGGCGTCGATTCGGCTCAAAGGCGTCGCGACGAGGAAGCGCGTGAATTCAAGAACAATCGACCCACGGCGAAGCGTGCGCTGGGTGATTCCGGCAAACAACTGCTGGCCTGGGGCGGGGCCGCGCTGGGCGGTGTATTGCTGTTCGGCAAGAAACTGGGATTGTTCAAGCTGCTGAAAATCGGCGGCATCGCCGCGGCGGCCACGTACATGGGCGGATACGACAGTGATGCCATTTGTATGGGCAATGAGATGTGTGAAGAGACGGTGGATGATCAGATGGACATCTGCTGGAAGTCCAGTGGCATGGAAGCGCACGACTGGGACAACATGACGGAGGCAGAATTTTATGCCCTGAAACCGGCATTTGAACGCGATTTCATCGGCTGTTTTCTCTATGAAAACGGCGATCGGGTGTTTCTTTCGCCGATTGATCTGCGCGTCGGTTTGATCGTGTTGTGTGAACTGACCGAAACGCCCAACTGCGAAAGCCAGGCCGAGCCTCAGATTCGCAGCTGTCACAAGCAAAGCGGTCTGAGCGAACTGCTGGACGAGCGCACCGCCGACGTGGAAGCGGTGCTGTGGGAAAACCCGGAGGTCATGGATGAATTTTTCACCTGCTTCACCGACGCGAACGGCGCGCCACTGTTTGTCGATATGTATGGCGATGAGTGAACCATGAAACCAGTCCATGCGCAGGCAATTCACGGGAATGCGCGATGATTTATCTGGCCGTTAAAGTCATCATCACCGCGCTGCTGGTGGTGCTGATTGCCGAAGTGTCGCGGCGCAGCAGTCTGGCCGGCGCGTTGTTGGCGTCCATTCCATTGTTGTCGGTGCTGGCGATGGTGTGGCTGTACGTGGACACCCGCGATGTGGAGCAGGTGGCGCGCCTGTCCACCGGCGTGTTCTGGCTGGTGTTGCCATCGCTGGTGTTGTTCATCGCTTTGCCGGTGTTGCTGCGCGCCGGGGTGAATTTTTATCTGGCCCTGGGCGCGGCCATGGCGCTGACCGTGGCGGCCTATGGCTTGATGCTGGCGCTGTTGCGGCAATTCGGCATCGAATTGTGATGCGCGCCTGCGCAGGCGCGGCTATTGACTGGCGACGCGGTAATCGCGGATGCCGCTGCGATTGACCTGATCAATCACCGCCACCAGATCGCCGGTGAGCACATCGCCGGTGGCGAAGATGTCGACCTGCAGATCCGGTCGGCTGGCCTTGAGCTGTTGCAGCCGCGCATTCAGCCCTTCCACTGTGACGGATTGACCATTCAGCGTATACCCCTGCTGCGAATCCAGCCGAATCACCGCGCTGGTGCCCGGATTTGTGGGCTGGTTTGATCCGTGGCCGCGTTGCAATGACACCCCGGTTTCGCGCACGAAGCTGGTGGTGACGATAAAAAAGATCAACAAAATAAAAACCACATCCAGCATGGGTGTGATGTTCACGCCTTCGCTTGGCTCGAGTTCTCTGCTCTGTCTGTGCATTTTGATTCTCCTTGGCTGGTGCTGCAAGCGCAGCGGTTTGCGGTCGCATTGAGTGGCCTCTGTTCGCCGGCGGCCTTAAAAATTCTGACCGCACGTGGCGGCGTTGGTTCATGGGTTGGCCCCGGTCGGTCGCAGGCAAAGGAAAAAAATGCACGGTGTTTTGCTGCAGACATCGATAGGTGTACAGAATCAACAGAGGAATGCAACATGCAAATAAACAATAAAAAACACCCTGCACCCATGCAACGCGATGCACGTCAAGCGGCAAGCGGCCTTTCAATGCGGGGCAGGGTCACCGGCCTTGTGTGCGCATGGCTGCTGTGCCTGAGTGGTTTGCCCGCGCAGGCACAGTCCAGTGAATGGCGTCAGCCGCCGATGCCCAAGGCGCTGGCCAACCGCCTGGCCGAAAGCACACAAATGCACCATCGGCTGGTGATCAAATTTGTCGAAGGCAGCGCGCTGCGGGCGCAGCATGGACGGGCCCAGGTGGCCGGTCGAATGAATGCGACCACGCGCGCAGAAATTGACCGACTGAATCGCTGGCTGGCTGCGCGTGGCTTGGTCATCAAGCCCCTGTTCAGTGCCAAACCGGAAGAACTGGATCAACGCCGGCAAAGAATTCACAGTCAAAGCGGTGTGTGGCCGGCGGATCTCAATGCCTATGCGCATGTGCCGATTGAGCCGGCGCGCGGCGTGGCATTGCGTGACGCGGTGCAGTGGCTGAATCAATTGCGGGTGATTGAAGTGGCGTACATCAAGCCGATGGACTTTGTGGTGCTGGATCTGGACCCGCCGTTCGATGACTTTGTCAATCCTGGCGCCACGCCGTTGCTGGTCAATCATCAGGATTATTTTAAGGACGCGCCGATCGGCGTGGGCCAGTTCAAGGCCTGGCAGCACCCCGGTGGCACCGGCGCCGGCGTGAAGGTGATGGTGTACGACAACAACTACCGCGCCACACACGAGGATTTGCCCAATCTGTTTTACAGCAGCGCGAAGAATCCAGTGGATGAACACCACGGCACTGCGGTGTTGGGCATTGTCGGTGCCAAACACAACGGCATTGGACTGAAAGGCGGGGTGTACGACGCGCAATTCGGCTTTCAGCGCGCCGGTTCGCTGGGCAACGGCGAGTCCAACGCCGACAACATGCTGAACGCGGTCAACCAGCTCAACAGCGGCGATGTGATGGTCAATGTGATCGGTCGCAAAGTCAATGCCCTGGGCTTTGCCTGCCCGTGCAATCCGACCCAGGCCAACATGATGCCACTGGAATTTTACCCGGATGAGTTTGACGTGGTGCATTCGGCCACGCTGTCGGGCATCACCGTGGTGCAATCGGCCGGCAACGGCTGTGTGGATCTGGATGATGCGGTTTTGATGGGCATGTACAGCGATCCAGCCAACGATTCCGGCTCAATCTGGGCCGGTGCCAGCTTGCATGATTCGCGCACGCCAACCTGTTACAGCAATTCCGGTGCGCGGGTTGACCTGCACGCCTGGGGTGAATCGGTGGCGGCGTTGCAGTTTCTCCGGGTCGGTGAGATTCCGATTTTCAATGCCGGGGATGACCGCCTGTACGGGCCCAATTTTGGTGGCACCTCATCGGCCGCGCCAATCATTGGGGCCTGCGCCGCCAGTGTGCAGGGCCAGGCACTGGCCGCGCAGGGCGCGCCGTTGACGCCGGCGGAAGTCAAAACCCTGTTACTGGATTCGGGGCAGGCGCAAACCGGCGAGCTGAACCGCCCGATCGGACCGATGCCCAACATGGAAGAAATCGACTTTCAGTGATGCCAATAAAAAAACCGCCCGGCATGGAAGGCATGCCGGGCGGTTTTTTTATTTCTGGCCGAGTGCGGCCTTATTGCGTGCCTTTGAGCGCCGGCATGCGGCCCGGCGTCCACGGCGCACCGATGGCCTCGACGCGCTGTTCAAACTGCAGCAGATCGGTGTCGATGGCTTGCAGGTCAGACAGCGCCTGGCGCAGTTGTGCTTCGGCGATGTCCGCTGAGGCGCGGTAATTGCCGCCGACGTCCGACTGCGACTCGATGATGCCGCCGTAGACGTTGAACACGCGGTTGCTGATCGACCATTTCACCGGTTCATTGCGTGAGGCCACGCTGCGGTCACCGTACATGTGCACGCGCAGATCCTGCAAACGTGTTTCCAGGCCATGCAATTGCTGTTGCATCGGCTCGTCCGACGCCGGGGTCAGTTCCAGGGCTTTCTTCAGGTGCTTGATGCGCTCGTCCAGTTCAGAGATTTTGCCGCGCGCACCTTCCAGCGTGCGTTGCAGTTCCGCGGCGCGTTTCTGGAAGGCCTGAACCGCGGCTGGATTGCGGCTGATTTCCGGGCTGTTGTCGAGCGACTTGAGGGTGAAATTTTGCGCTTCAGCCAGGGTGGTCAGTTGCTGATTTTGTCGCAGCACCAGTTCAACCGAGTATTCGCCCGGCGTGGCCAGCGGCCCCATCGGCGGCGTGACCCAATACGGCACAAAGCCCGGCTGATTCAGGCTCACCGCGTCCGGCGGCGACAGGCGCATGTCCCAGTTGACGCGTTGGTAACCGGCGCGGTTGCTGGCCGGCACGCGTTTGATCACTTCGCCCTGCGCATTGCGCACCACCAGCCACAGGGCCGGGTCGTCCTCGCGGTCTTCGGCGCGCAGCGTGTCCCAATCGGGATAGGGCGTGTCGCCGCCGTCTTTCTCAATCTTGCTTTCAGCCGCGCGCCGGGTGTCTTTGGCGGATTTGTAGGCGTCTTTCAGGTGATAGGAGAACACCACGCCGTAGGGCGGATTCGAGGCGGTGAAAAACGCGCTGCCGGAGGAGCCTTTTTCGCGGTCGTCGTATAAATCGCCTTCGATGTACAACCAGCTGTCGCGGGTCGGAAACAGCGTGGCGGCGTTGTCCAGGTCGCTGCGGGGCGTGCGCAGGGCGCTGTAGTCATCCAAAATGTACACGCCGCGGCCAAAGGTGCCGATGACGAGGTCGTTTTCACGACGCTGAATTTCCAGATCACGCACCGCGATGGTTGGCAATGCGCTCAGTTCAGTCCAGTCCTTGCCGCGGTTCTGGGTGAAAAACACGCCGAATTCGGTGCCCACAAACAACAAGTCGGGGTTCAGGTGGTCTTCCACAAGGGTGTGCGCCGAGCCGCGCTCCGGCAGGTTGCCGCTGATCGACTGCCAGCTGCGGCCGCGGTCGTTGGACACCAGCACGTACGGTTTGAAATCGCCGCGTTTGTGGTTGTCGATGGTGGCGTAGATGCGGTCGGCGTCGTGCAGAGACGTCTGCACATCGCTGATGTAGGCGTGCTTCGGCACTTTGGCGAATTTTTCCACGCTGCGCCAGTTTTCACCGCCGTCCTCGGTCACGCTGATCACGCCGTCGTCGCTGCCCACCGCGATCAGGCCGGGCGTCAGCGGGCTCTCGCTGATGCCGATCAGGCTGCCGTACATCGAGGTTGAGTCGTTCTTGGCGATGCTGTCCACGCTCCACACACGGCCCATGACCTTGAGTGTATTGCGGTCCACCTGACGGGTCAAATCGGGGCTGATGACGCGCCAGGAATCGCCGCGGTCATCGGAAACAAACAGTTTCTCGGCGCCATAATACAAACGCCGGGGGTTGTGCGGCGAGATCAACAGCGGCGTATTCCAGTTCCATTTGTACTGCAATTCGTCGGCGCCCGGGTGCGGGGTGATGTACACGCGTTCGCCGGTGCGCTTGTCAAAGCGCGCCAGGCCGCCGTATTGGTATTGCGTGTAGATGATGTTGGGATTGGTGGGATCAATCTGCGGCTCATAGCCGTCGCCGCCGAGGATGATGCGCCAGTCGGTGTTGGTGATGCCATGCACCGTGGTGGTGCGGGTCGGAGCGCACAGTGAATTGTTGTCCTGGGTGCCGCCGCAGACGTTGTAAAATGGCGTGTCGTTGTCCGGCTGGATGCGGTAGAACTGGGCAATCGGCAGATTGCGCACGTGCCGCCAGGTTTGGCCGCGATCCCAGGTTTCATACACACCGCCGTCGCCACCGATGTATAAATGGTCGGTGTCGTCCGGATCAATCCACAGCGCGTGGTCGTCGACGTGGCGGAATTTCACTGACAGCGGCGAGAAGGACTTGCCGCCGTCTTCGGAGACGTTGGTGAACGTGCTCATGGAATACACCCGATCCGGGTTGTGCGGGTCGACCACAATCTCGTTGTAGTACTGCGGCGAGGAGGTCATGTAGCCGGATTGCTTGTGCCAGCTTTCACCGAAGTCGGTGGAGCGGTACACGCCTTTTTCCTTGTCGTTGGCTTCAATAATGGCGTACATCGTGTCCGGTGCCGAAGGCGCGCCGGCCAGGCCGATGCGGCCCATCTGCTCCTTGGGCAGACCGGATTTCAACTCGCGCCAGGTTTTGCCGCCGTCGGTGGATTTGTGCAGACCGCTGCCGGGGCCACCGTTGATCAACACCCACACGTGGCGGTGTCGCTGGTAGGTGCTGGCCACAATGTGGTCGGGGTTGCGCGGGTCAACCACGAATTCATTGGCACCGGTGTATTCATCGACCGCCAGCAGGCGCTCCCATGAGCCCCCGCCGTCGCGGGTTTCGTACAGACCGCGATCGCCGCCGCCGTTCCACAAGGGGCCTTGCGCCGAGATTCTGACGTGATCCGAATCGCTCGGGTTGATCCAGATCTGCGCGATGTGGCCGGACTCTTTCAAGCCCACGTTTTTCCAGGTTTTGCCGCCGTCCACGGATTTGTACACGCCGTCGCCGAATGCGACCGAACGCTGCGAGTTGTTCTCGCCGCTGCCGACCCACAGGATCAGCGGGTTGTTCGGGTCCATGGCCATGGTGCCGACTGAATAGGACCCTTCGTGATCAAACACCGGGTCCCAGGTCAGGGTGTTGTTGCTGGTTTTCCAGATGCCACCCGAGGCTGTGGCGACATAAAATTCGTGTTTCTTGCGCGGATTGAATACAAAATGAGACACCCGTCCGGAGATCAGCGCGGGGCCGATGTTGCGCAACGGCATGCCGGCCAGTGGATGGGGTTTTTCGTTGTCTTTGGCCGCCAGGGCTGCGACCGGGTGCAGGCCGGCGAGCGCACAGGCCGCCAGCAACAGGTAATGAATTGACTTGATCATCTTGGGCACCTACTGTTTGCTTGTTGATGGGAACACCGGCGAGCCGGAAACCCGATGATCATAGCAGAAATGCAGGCAATGTACAGGTGTCCGGCGCACACCGTGACTTCTGACACATGAGGCGGCTGAGCGCTTTTGTCGGCTGGGAGAATTTGCCCTGAAACTTCGCACACAAATGTCAGAAAGTGTTACAAAATATTGAAATCGCTTGTTTTTCAATAATGGCTTTCATATCATGTATTCAAAGAGTCGGTGCACTTGTGCGAACGTTAGGTGCACCGGAATAAATAAAAGCGCATGGATCATCTCCGACACCGACCCGCGTCATGAAAGGCTAAAGGCATGTTTAAGAAAGTGGCTTTTGTGGGCAGCACCGGCTGCGGCAAAACAACCTTGATCAACTCGCTCAGCGCAATTGAGCCGTTGAACACCGATGTGGCTTCCACCGAGGACATAGGCAAGCCCAACACCACGGTGGCCATCGACTATGGCCAGGTGCAACTGAATGAACACCTCACGCTGGCATTGTATGGCGTGCCCGGACAGAAACGCTTTTCCTTTTTATGGGACTACGTCGGCGACGGCTTGACCGCCCTGGTGGCCATGGTGAAGCACAACGACACCCAGTCTTTGCAGGATTTGGGCGAGTTTTTGCAGCATTTTGGTTTACATGGAGACGCCCCGGAGTCCATGGCCTGCGCCATCGCCGTGACGCACTGCAACGGATCGATCGATGCCGCTTTTCAGGACGCATTGGACGACATGCAGCAAACCATGAAGCTGGCACTGCCGGTGCATCGACTCGCTGAAGGCGATGCGCAGCAAGGATTGGACTTATTGAGGTCTTTGATTATTTTGGAGTGAATATTTTGGAGCACAACAACGAACAAGACGCGCAAGGCACCACGCCGTTGCCACAGCAAAGCCGGACCGACGCGCCGCAATCGGCCACTGGCCAGGCGCCGTTGCCGCAGCCAAGCCGCAGCGAACACGCTGAGTCGGCGCCCGCCCCAGCCGCGCCCGCCGATGACAGCGACGACAACGTCAAGGCCGAAATCAAGGCGCTGTTTCAAGAACTGGAACACAAATTCACCGATCTGAAGATGATGTCGGTGACCTCGGCCGACGGGCTGCCGATTTACACCAAGGTGTACACCGAATACAACGTCGACAAAGAAAAGATTTCCGCCTTGAGCAGCTCGCTGAGCGCGCTCAGTAAAGTGGCCGCCAAACGCCTGATCGGCGCGCCTCTGGTCAGAACCAACATTGAAACCGATGGCGGCAACATGTTTCTGATCAGCACCGCGTATGAGAGCAAACCGTGCGTCCTGTGTCTGGTCACAGGACCCAAGCAAAATCTCGGGCACGCCCGCTATTTTGCCAACCAGCTGGCCGTACAGCTTAAGGAAAACAATCGGTCAGACGAAGAAGAATAATCAGTCGACTCTGGAAGGTGCCTGAATTGAAGCGAATGGTGGAGAAAATTTTTTTCATCAAGTTTTTGACCAGAACACAGACTTCGCCAGGCATTCAACAGGTCGACGGCGTGGCACAGGGCCGTGCCACCATGGACTCATGGTCCATGCGCGCAATCCATATGCGAGCAAACACCGTTTTGCATTCGTCAGAGTGATTGCGATCCTGAAAAAGATCGGGACGGTATTTTTTCAGGGGGAAAAATAACAACAATTGAGAGCGAGAAAATATTATGGCAACTATCAATGAAAGTTTGGAAGCACTGATGAGCATCGACGGCGCCAAAGGCACATCCATCGTGGACTATACGTCCGGCATGGTGCTGGGTGAAGCCGGCAGTGGCATTGACATGGAACTGGCCGCGGCCGGCAATTCAGAAGTGGTGAAAGCCAAGCTGAAAACCATGAAATCACTGGGCCTGAAAGATGAACTGGAAGACATCCTGTTCACCATTGCCACCCAGTACCACGTGCTGCGTCCCTTGTCAAAACACAAAGGGCTGTTCATCTATCTGGCGCTGAACAAGGAACAGGCCAACCTGGCACTGGCCAGAAGAAAGGTCATGGACATTGAAAGCGCGCTGGAAGTGTAAATTTCACTCCAAAGTTAATAAAAAATCGCCCTTCAGCGCTTGCGTTTTGAAGGGCGAAATTTTTTCTGTTTTTGATTCTTTTGTGAAGATTTCTCTGCGCTGAGTGTGGCATGCTGAACGCATGAACATTCGCGCACCGTTTCAACTGTTGTTTTGCCTGGCCGTTTTTGTCTGTCAGCCCGCCATGGCGCAACAGCAATTCACCAGCGGCCCGCAACAGGTCACGCTGATCGAACTGTACACCTCCGAAGGCTGTTCCTCCTGTCCGCCGGCCGACCGCTGGCTGTCCTCCCTGCAATCCGACACCGGTCTGTGGCAAGCATTCATCCCACTGGGCCTGCACGTGGACTATTGGGACGATCTGGGCTGGCCCGACGTGTTCGCCGAGGCGCAATTCAGCGCGCGGCAGCGCCAGCATCGCAGCATCGGCGGCATCAACAACGTTTACACCCCTGGGTTTGTGGTCAACGGTCGGGAATGGCGGGAGCCTTTCCGCGCCGTGAGTTTTTCCCCGCCGCGCAGCGACGCGCGCCCTGGCAGCCTGACCCTGACGGTTGCAAACGGTGAAGTTCTGCTTGAATTTTCAGCGGCCAGCGGCGCGCTGAATTATCACCTGGCTCTGCTGGGAAACGGCCTGCACACCCGCGTGGCGCGCGGCGAAAACGCCGGCAAAACCTT
>JBNLBT010000004.1:0-78969 GCA_050303435.1 Marinicellaceae bacterium | reverse complement strand
TCCATTCGCGAAGTGATCGCGTTTCCGAAAACCGCCAGCGGTTCCTGCAACATGACCCGTGCACCCTCGGCCGTGGACGACGCGGCGCTGCAGGAGTTGCACATTCAAACCGTTCGCAAGGACGATGAAGAATGAATCGGTGATTCTGGTGCACGGTCTGTGGATGTTTCCATGGACCATGGGTAAACTGACGCGCGGTCTGCGTCGTGCCGGTTACCAAACCCAGGATTTCGGCTATTCAACCACCGGCCGGCCGTTTGCAGAAAACGTCGACGCGCTGGTGGCCTGCATCAACAGCCGCCCCGAAGAGGTGGTGCACCTGGTGGCGCACAGCATGGGCGGCATTCTGTGCATGCGGGCGCTGCCGCGGGTGCGCAAGTCCGGCAAACTGGTGATGCTTGGCTCACCCATCAACGGCTCGTCCGTGGCGCGCGCACTGCATCGACGCAAATGGCACAAATGGCTGCTCAAGGAAGCCACCGAACCGTTGATCAATGGCGTCACCGAAGGCCAGTCATTGCGGCCCACCGCAATGCTCGCCGGCAACATGCACTGGGGCGTCGGGCGCCTGGTCAAACACATGGACCGGGCCAGCGATGGCACCGTCGCGGTGCAGGAAACCGAAGCCGACTGGATTGACGCCCACCGCATCATCCACACCAATCACCTGGGACTTCTGACCAACAAAAAAGCCAGAAAATGGGTGCTGCATTTTCTCCAACACGGGAACCTGGACACATGAACGACGACACACTGCAACAGATTCTGAGCAAGCAATGGTTTTATGAATTTCATTTGCCGGACGGCTCCAGCACCACATCTTATCTGCCGGCTGAAGCCCAAAAAGTGCACAGCACCCGGCTGGACATGATGGCGGGTGTGCTGGAACCGCTGTTCGCCGGCCGCTGGGAGTCGGTGCGCGCTGTCGACCTGGCCTGTCATGAAGGCTATTTTGCCACCCAACTGGCGGCCAAAGGCGCCGATGTGCTGGGACTGGAAGCGCGCAAGGATCACGTCGACGATGCCAACCTGATCGCCCGTGGCCTGCAACTGCAGGAACGCTTCAAGGCCCGTCAGGTCGACGTGCACGACGTGATGCCGGAAAAATACGGGCGCTTTGAAATCGTGCTCATGCTGGGGCTGATCTATCACCTGGAAAACCCGGTGGGCGCGATTCGCACCGCGCATTCACTGACCAAAGAAGTGTGCCTGATCGAAACGCAGGTGGCCCCGAATCTCTCCGGCCAGCTTGACTGGGGCCATTATGAATTCGTCAAACCGATGATGGGCAGCTTTGCCATCATCGATGAAACCGAAGAAGTGCATGGCCCGGAAATGAGCACCACCGGCATTTGTCTGGCACCGAGCATTGAAGCGCTGATGTGGATCATGCGGGCGGTCGGCTTTCGCGACGTGCAACTGGTGCCGGTGCCGGAAGACGGCTATGAACAGCACCGCCACAAAAAACGCGTGATGGTGGCCGGTTTCGTCTGATGTGAAACGCCCTTCACGGCGCGTCTGTTACAATGCGCGCATTCTGAAATCACAGATATTGCAATCAACATGTTCCAAGACACCGACAACAGCGAAAGCACAGCGGCCGAAAACACCGCGGGCAGTGACGCCGCACAGGGCGGCGATGAAACCACACTGATTGAAGACCTCAAAGACAACGCCATAGAAGTGATCAATGACCCTTCGGCGCTGTGGGACGTGACTCAGGGTCTGATCATTGCCCTGCTGATATTCCTGATCGGCAAACGCATCGCCCGGATGCTGTCGAGCTGGACCACTCGCGGGCTGGAACGTGCCAACACTGAAGTCATGCTGGTGCGTTTTCTCAGCAAGCTGGTGTACTACGTTTTGCTGGTGGTGGTCATCATCACCGCGCTGTCGCAGCTGGGCATCAAAACCACTTCGCTGCTGGCGATCCTCGGCGCCGCGGGTCTGGCCGTCGGCCTGGCACTGAAAGATTCGCTGTCAAATTTTGCCTCTGGCGTCATGCTGGTGATTTTTCGGCCGTTTCGTCTGGGCGACTTTGTCGAAGTCGCCGGCGTGTCCGGCAGCGTCATTGAAACCGGCATCTTCAACACCACGCTGAAAACTCCGGACAACAAAAAAGTCATCCTGCCGAACAATCTGGTGACCTCCGACCCCATCGTCAACTACAGCGCCCTGGACACGCGCCGCATCGATCTGACCATCGGCGTGGATTACGAGGACGACCTTAAAGTCGCCCGCGACGTCATGCTTAAAGTGATGCGCGAACACAGCGGCGTGCTGTCCGATCCGGAACCGCAGGTGCTGATGATGGAACTGGCCGACTCCAGCGTCAATTTTTCCGCCCGATCCTGGGTCAAAACCGCTGATTTCTGGCCCGTGCGCAGCGATCTGCTGGAACGGATGAAAGTTGAACTGGAACTGCACGGATGTTCCATTCCGTACCCGCAGACCAGCCTCAGCCGGCGCAAAAAAAGCGCCGCCTAGGGCGCGCCACGCCTCAGCGGGCGACTTTGCGCGCCAGTACGATCAGGCGCTCAGCATCCAGGTCATAGGCATCGCCATCGAAATTGCCAAACGTCTGCACGACTTCAAATCCGGCGTCGCGCAACGCGGCCTGCAATTCGGTGGCGGCGTACACCGCGTGTGAATAGGCCCAGCGAATGACCTGATCGCCGCGCACCAGCATCCACTCATTGCTGTAGCGTGACATGTCATCGATCAGGATCGGCCGTTCGATGCGCACATCGCCGTTGTCGTATTCGGTCAGGTGCACCGGTTCAATGCTGCGCGCCAAAAGCTCTTTGCTGAACACATCAATCACCAGGTGACCACCCGGCTCCAGCCAATCGCAAAAGCGCTTCAGCACGGCCCGGTTGTCGGACTCATCGGCGTAGTATCCAAAGGAATTGAACAGGTGGGTGATCAGATGCACCGGTTGTTGCGGGCGGTGCTGCAACAGGTCGCTTTGCGTCAGCTGCGCGGCAAGACCCTGTCGTTCAAGTCGCTGCCGCGCCTGTGCCAGCAGATAGGCACTCAAATCCACGCCCTGGACCTGCAGACCCAACTGCGCAAATCCACACAGGTGCCGACCCGGACCGCAGGCCGCATCCAGCACCCGCTGTGGCGGCGCATCCAGCCAGTTCAGCATGGCCTGACACTGTTCAGCGGCTTCGGCAAAGCTGTCCTCATCGAACATGCAATGATAAAAATCACGCCACATGTCGTCATCGGCATACCAATTCATGCGTACTCCTGTGCACCGATCGCCTCACCCGGTGGTACAATCGCGTAAAAAAATCCCGTCTGACCGATGGGTGCAGACGGGATCGTTGTGAAAGCGGCGCGCTGTGGACGATTCACGCCGTTGCAATGAATAAGGGCTTTCAGCGTTCGTCCACCACCTTGGCATCCTTGGCGTTTTTGGCCACCGAATCCATGCCGTTGCTGCAGCCGGATTCTGATTTGTACATCTGGCTGCGGCCGATTTCCTGACCATTGCTGGCTTTCAATACAAAGTACGTTCGGCCGTCTTTGGCTTCACGCACTTCGAAATTTGATTTGTCCTGACTGTTTTTGCGCACCGAATCAATGCCGTTCTCACAGCCGGAAGCCGATTTGTATCCCTGCGATTGCAGAATCACTTCACCGTTGCCGGCTTTGAGCACAAAATAATCGTTGCCGTCTTTGCCTTTGCTCACCACAAATTTACCCGCCATAAACTATCCTCTTTGTCGTCGTTGAAGTTAAACAAATAAACATCCAGTGCAGACATTTACCCGGATCCATATTAAAATAGCCGACCTGTAATGTAAAACAGATAATGCAGAATTTTATCAACACATCAGCGACCGATTCTTGAACCGTCTACACCCGTGCATATTGTTGGCGACCTTGTCCATTGGCACCGCCACGGCCCAATGCAAT
This sequence comes from Marinicellaceae bacterium, assembly GCA_050303435.1. Classification (GTDB taxonomy): domain Bacteria; phylum Pseudomonadota; class Gammaproteobacteria; order Xanthomonadales; family Marinicellaceae; genus JBNLBT01. The sequence goes on along the minus strand of JBNLBT010000004.1, from coordinate 75,042 downwards.
GCCCCCGCCAATGAGTCCGGGACATTGCCCGACGATGCGGCCTGCGCGGCGGCTCCACCGGGCGATGACAAGATTCATTTGCACGCGCAACGCTCCAGCCGGGTGGACGATGAACGCGTGCGATTCTCCGGCCGTGTGTGCATTGCACAAGAGAACATGCGTCTGCAGACGCCCGCACTGCTGTTCAACCGCAGCACGCGCACCTTCGACAGCGAAGGGCCGATCCGATTCAGCGACGGCACGCAAAGCCTGTGGGCGGAAACCGGGCACATCGATTCGGCGGCACGCACCGCACAGTTCAGCGCCCTGGGATTCACCATCGCCGATTCTGAATTCAACGGCGAAGCCGAGACCATGCGCATCGCCGATGAGCGCACGTACATTGATGAGCTGTTGTTCACTTCGTGTCCGCCGCAACAGCGCGACTGGCGCATCACGGCCAAAAGCGCCGAGTTGAACCACGAACGCGGCACCGGCACTTTCCGCGGTGCCAAAGTGTATTTCAAGAAAATGCCGCTGTTTTACTTTCCGCGCGTCACCCTGCCGCTGAACGACGATCGGCGCAGCGGATTTCTGGTGCCGGATCTGGCCTTTTCCGACCGCACCGGCCTGGATTTTTCCCTGCCCTATTATTTCAACATTCGCCCCAATGTGGACCTCACCCTGACGCCGCGCTTCCTGCAGCATCACGGGCTCATGCTGGCGGCTGAACTGCGCTACCTGAGCGCGGCTTCACGCGGTGAATTGTTTGCCAGTTTTCTGCCCGACGACGACCGCCGCGGACGCAACCGCACCCGGCTGATTTATGATCACCGCACCCGCATCAACCCCAACTGGTCGTTCTCCAGCAACCTGGACCATGTGTCGGACAGCCAGTATTTTGAAGACTTTTCCAGCAACTCGCTGCTGGCATCCACGCCCTATCTGAAAAGCAGTGTGCGACTCAATGGTCAGGGCCGCGACTGGACATTTTATCTCACCGCGGATGATTTTCAGGTCATCAGCGACCAGATCAGTCCGAGTTCCGAACCCTATCAGCGGCTGCCTGAAGCGGGCTACAACTGGCAGCGTTTCGATCTGCGCAGCAAGATCAATTATGGTCTGCGCAGCCAATGGGTCAATTTCCACCGCGAAGATTCACTGGACGCCTGGCGCAGCGATGTGCAACCGTTCATCGAACGCAAATTCGCCAACGCCTGGGGCTGGGTCACGCCGCGCTACAGCTGGCGCCACACCCACTACCGCTTTGACGACGAGAGGGATTCGATCACCCGCGATGTGCCGATCTATTCCATCGACGCCGGTCTGACCTTTGAGAAATGGCATGACAGCGGCGCGCACAACACTCTGGAGCCGCGCGTATTCTATGCCTATGTGCCGGACCGGCGGCAAGATGACATCCCGTTGTTTGACACCCATGAGTTGACCTTTGGTAGCGCCTTGCTGTTCGAAACCAACCGCTTCTCAGGCGCCGACCGTCAGGGCGACATGAACCAGCTGTCCACCGCGCTCACGCACCGAAGTTTCGATGCACAGGGCCAGGAAAAGTGGAATTTCACCCTGGGCCAGATCCAATACTTCGAGACCCTGGATGTGCAATTGTCCGGCGCGCCCGAACAGCGCGACCGTTCCCCGCTGATCGCGGAATACAATCACAACCTGCCCGGACCGTGGCAGGTCACTTTGAGCATGCACTACGACGAAGTTCTGAATGAAACGGAACGCGCCCTGGTGCGACTGCAGCGCAAAAAGAACAGCCACATTTTCAATCTGGCCTATCGCTTGCGGCGCGATAAAATTGAACAGGTCGACGCCTCGCTTGTCATACCCATGAATGAACGGCACCGCTGGCTGGCGCGCTGGAACTATTCGCTGCTGGATGACAAGACCATTGAAGCGCTGTTCGGCTATGAATACAAAAGTTGCTGCTGGGCCACACGGGTGATGGCGCGGCATTACATCATTGATGAAACAGGACAGTCCAACAACGGCATCTATCTGGAATTGCAGCTGAACGGACTGGGGTCCATCGGCCGCAACCCCAGACGTGTCCTGAGACAATCCATTCGCGGTTACACCGAGGAGTTTTAAACATGAAAAAATTATTGGCACTGGGGCTGATGCTGTCGCTGGCCGGCGCGGGCATGGCCCAGCAATTGCTCGATGAAATCGTCGCCATTGTCGACGACAGCGTGATCCTCAGAAGTGAACTGGATCGCTCCACTGCATCCATCAGCAAGCAGCTGGAAGCGCGCAACACACAGTTGCCGCCCCGCTCCATTCTGGAACGTCAGGTGTTGGAACGCCTGATCATCACTGAAATTCTGGCGCAGCGCGCGCAACAGGCGGGCATTCGCGTTTCCGACGCCGAAGTCGACACCGCCCTGAGTCAGATCGCCCGGCAAAACAACATCAACCTGGAGCAGATGCGCCAGGCCGTGGAAGCCGACGGCTTTGAATTTGCCACCTTTCGTGAGGACATGCGCAGGGACATGCTGACCGAACGGGTGCGCTACAGCTGGGCCAGTTCACAAGTGAAAATTTCCGAACACGAAGTCGACCTGTTTCTCGCCGACAACGAACTCAATCAGGGTGAAGTGGATTTGCAGCACATTTTGATCGCCACCCCGGCTGAACCCAAACCCGAGGACATTGAAGCGGCGCGCAGCAAAGCCGAGGAAGTGCACGGCAAAATCACTCAGGGCGAGGATTTTGCGGTGCTGGCCACGCAATACAGCGATGGACAGAATGCATTGGAAGGCGGCAAGCTTGGCTGGCGCCCGGTGAATCAGTTGCCACCGCTGTTCGCCGATCAGATTAAAGCCATGAGCGCGGGGGATTTCACCCGCCCGATTCGCAGTCCAAACGGCTTTCACATCCTCAAAGTGGTGGACAAAAAGAGCAAGAGTTCAAAACTGGTTGAACAGGCCCACGCACAACACATCATGGTGGAAACCAATGAAGTGGTCACACCGCGCGATGGCATGCAATTGATCAACGCGCTGTACGACAAAATCCAGGCCGGTGAAGACTTCGCCCAATTGGCCCAGGAACATTCCGACGACCACTCTTCGGCGCCACTGGGCGGTGACCTGGGCTGGTTTGAAGTCGCCCAGTACGGTGAACGATTCGAAAACGTGTTGCGCAATCTGTCCGATGACGAAGTCTCCAGACCCTTCCAGACCGAAGCCGGCTGGCACATTCTCAAACGACTGGGACTGAAACAGGCCGACGTCACCGAAGAATATCAGCGCGAACAGGCCAAAAACGCCATCCGTCAGCGCAAAATGCAGCAAATCATGGAGGACTGGGTGCGTCAGGTGCGCGGCGAAGCCTTCGTGGACATTCGCATTTGATTGCAATCACACTGGGAGAACCGGCCGGCATTGGCCCTGAGCTGGTGGCGCGCCTGGCCAGTGAAAACGCCCTGCCGAAGGACTGCGTGGTCATCGGCGATGCGCAGTGGCTGAAACAATGCGCCGATTCGCTGGATCTGTCACTGGGTGAATTGAACATCGAACACACGCCGCTGCGTGCAGCGGCCAAAACCGGTCAGCTCAACCCCGCCAACGCGACGTACGTGCTGGCCACACTGGATGCCGCCGCGCGCGGCTGTCTGGACGGGCGCTATCGCGCCACCGTGTCCTGCCCGATTCACAAAGGCGTGATCAATGAGGCCGGCATTCCTTTCAGCGGACACACCGAATACTTCGCGCAACTGAGTCACACCCCGCGGGTGGTGATGATGTTGTTGAACCCGCGCATGCGGGTGGCGCTGGCCACCACCCACGTGCCCTTGCGCGAGGTGGCCGGATTGATTCGCAGCGAGGCCTTGAGCGAAACCCTTGAAATTCTGTTGCGCGATCTGCGCACCCGCTTCGACCTCTCCAGGCCGCGCGTATCGGTGTGCGGACTCAACCCCCACGCCGGTGAAAACGGACACCTCGGCGATGAAGAAATCAACATCATCGCGCCGGTCATCGAATCCTTCAAACAGCGCGGTGAACAGATCGACGGGCCCTGGCCGGCGGACACCCTGTTCACCCCCGCGCGCCTGTCCGCCTGCGACGCGGTGTTGGCCATGTACCACGACCAGGGACTGGCGCCGTTGAAATACGCCGGCTTCGGCGAATCGGTCAACATCACTTTGGGTCTGCCGTTTGTGCGCACCAGCGTGGACCACGGCACCGCACTGGACATCGCCGGGCGCGGCCAGGCCGACCCGGGATCGCTCAAAGCCGCCATTCAGCTGGCGCAACACTGCAGCGCAAATCATGCGCGCTAAAAAACATTTTGGCCAGAATTTCCTCGTTGACGAGACCGTGATCGAGCGCATCGTCGCCTGCATCAATCCACAGCCCGGGCAACACATCATTGAAATTGGACCTGGACGCGGCGCCCTGTCGCTGCCGCTGGCGGCTTCCGGCGCGCGACTCGATCTGATTGAGCTGGATCGGGACCTGATGCCCGCTCTGAATGCCGCATTTGCCACCCAGGACAACGTGCGGGTGGTGCAACAGGACGCGCTCACACTGACGCTCGAAGCTTCGGATCTGCGCGTGGTCGGCAATCTGCCGTACAACGTGTCCACGCCGCTGCTGATTCATCTGCTGAAACAACACGATCACATCCACGACATGCTGTTCATGCTGCAGAAAGAAGTCACACAGCGCGTCTGTGCGGCGCCCGGCAGCCGCGACTTTGGCCGCCTCTCGGTGATGTTGCAGCACCGTTTCGAATGCCACGCCCTGCTGGAGATTCCACCCACAGCATTCACGCCAAGACCGGCGGTGGATTCACAGCTGTTGTCGCTGCGGCGCCGCAGTGATGTCCCCGACGTTGCACTGGATGCCCTGGAACGCCTGGTGCGACAGGCCTTTTCCCAGCGCCGTAAAACCCTGCGCAACAACCTGAAAAAACACATCGACGATGCCACCTTTGCCGCACTGAACATCGATGCTTCGCAGCGCCCGGAGCAGCTGAGCGTCGCCGATTACGAACGCTTAAGTCGCCATGTTGATTGAAGATTTGGCGCAATTGCCCAGTTGCTTCATCACCGGCACCGACACCGAAATAGGCAAAACCTACACCGCCTGCCGGATCTTGCAGGCCTGGCAACAGGCCGGACACCGCGTGGCGGCGTTCAAACCGGTGGCCTCTGGCGGGGTGTGGCTGGACGGGCGCCTGCGCAGTGAGGACGCCATGCAACTGGCTGCAATCACCGGTCAGACGGAAGATGAAATCACCCCGCACGTGTTTGAAAAGCCGGCCTCACCCCACATCGCCGATGCGCACGGCCAATTTAATGCGGCCGACTGCCTGGCCCGTCTGGCCGACCTGCGGGCGCGCCACGACCGGGTGCTGGTTGAAGGCGTGGGCGGCTGGTGCGTGCCGATGGACCACGACACCCTGCTGCCTGACTTTGCCCGCGCCATGGCCCTGCCGGTGGTGCTGGTGGTCGCCATCCGCCTGGGCTGCATCAATCACGCCCTGTTGAGCGCGCGACAAATCCGCCGCGATGGCTGCCAATTGATTGGCTGGGTGGCCAACTGCATGGAAGCGGATTACAGCGACCGCGCGGCCAACATGGCCGCCATCGAACGGTTTATTGATCGCCAAGAGACTTGAAATCAAAAACACCCGGTCCCATAATGCCGACACGTGAAATTACGGGAAGTGCGCCATGCCGATTTACGAGTACAAATGCCTGAAATGCGGCCACGAATTGGAAAAAATCCAGCGGTTTTCCGATCCGCCCTTGCGCGATTGCCCGGCCTGCCAAAAACCCGCGCTGGAAAAACAACTGTCTGCACCGGGCTTTCGCCTCAAGGGCGGCGGCTGGTACGAAACGGATTTTAAAACCGGGCAAAAGAAGAATCTGGCCGGCGATAAAACCGACAAAAAAACCGACAAAAATTCCAAACAGAGCCCACCCAAAGGGGCGTCCTCGGGCGACGCCTGAGCACGGAATAAATCAATCCAGAAACGCTGCAACCCGCGATCGGAGATCATCCAGATGATCGGCTGAGGTGGGATCCAGCCACAACGCCCCGCGTTCTTTGCGCAGCCAGGTCAGCTGGCGTTTGGCCAGTTGCCGCGTGGCCGCAACCCCTTTGGCCAACAGGGTTTCACGGTCATACTCGCCCTCCAGATAAGCCCACACCTGGCGGTAACCGACCGAACGCATCGACGGCATGTCGGCCTGGATGCGGGCGTCGGCACGCAGCGCCTCAACCTCCTCGATGAATCCACTGTCCAGCATCTGCACAAAGCGCTGTTCTATGCGGCGATGCAACAGCGCCCGGTCGCGCGGTGAAATGATGACCTTGAGGCAGGCATCGGCCAGCGGCGGGTGTGCTTTGTCGGCAAACAGATCGCTCAGCGAGCGGCCACTGATGACGTACACCTCCAGGGCGCGCTGAATGCGCTGGGGATCGTTGGGGTGAATGCGCGCGGCGGAGATCGGATCGATTTCTTGCAGGCGTTGATGCATGGCGTGCCAGCCGAGGGTTTCGCCTTCGGCGTTCAGGCGCGCACGCACCTTGGCATCGGCCGCCGGCAATTCGGACAAACCGTCCAGCAGGGCGCGATAATACAGCATGGTGCCACCGGCCAGCAACGGCACTCGGCCCTGTGCCTGGCTCTCGCGCATCAAGCCGAGCGCGTCTTCACGGAAGGCCGAAGCCGAATACGATTCCCAGGGATCGCGCACGTCAATCAGGGCGTGCGGCGCGCGCCGCAGGGTCGCGGCGTCGGGTTTGGCAGTGCCGATGTCCATGCCGCGGTACACCAGCGCTGAATCAACTGAAATGATGTCGCAGCCAAATTCTTCGTGCAGTTGTATGGCGGCGTCGGTTTTACCGGCCGCTGTGGGCCCCATCAACAGAATGGTTTTGCCTGCGGCGCCCGGCGTCATTGGCCGCGCAGAAACAAACCGTCCAACGCCCGCATGCTCAATTGCGTCCAGGTTGGGCGACCGTGGTTGCATTGATCGGAACGCAGCGTCTGTTCCATGTCCCGCAACAGGGCATTCATTTCCATCAGCGACAGTTGGCGGTTGGCGCGCACCGAACCGTGACAGGCCATCGAAGACATCACCGCATGGATGCTGGATTCAATCTTGTCCGAACTGCCCAGCGCTACGATTTCGGCCATCACGTCACGGATCAGCGCGGCCACATCGGCGCGGCCGAGGATCGCCGGGATTTTGCGCACCGCAACGCTTTCCTCACCGCTGACGGCCAATTCAAAACCCAGGCGCGCCAGCCGTTGCTGTTGCGCCGGCACCGCGGCCACCTCACGCGCGGAGAGATTGACGTTGATCGGCACCAGCAGTTTCTGGCTGTTCAAGCCGGCCTCGGCGTATTTGTCTTTCATGCGTTCATAGGTGATGCGCTCGTGCGCCGCGTGCATGTCGACGATCACCAGACCCTGTGCGTTTTCCGCGAGGATGTAGACGCCGTGGATCTGCGCCTTGGCGTAGCCCAATGGCGGCATCGATTCATCGGCCGTGTGCGATTCTTGGATGCCGTTCAAATCATCGGCGGCGCGCGCCATGCGTTCCAGGTAGGCGGTCGCGGATTCGCGCACCGCACCGGCTGCAAATCCCGAACCGGCATGGCCGGTTGCGGCCAGCGGCCGGCTGGCAAGATTCAGACCGCCCTGCAACGGCGCGTACTCGGCCGCGGCCGGCGCGCCCTGCTGTTGCACCAGCTGACGCACGTGCTGCGCGCGCGTTTCGGCCAGCGCCTGATGGATGGATCCAAAAATAAAATCGTGCACCAGCCGGGTGTCGCGAAAACGCACCTCGTGCTTGGTGGGGTGCACGTTCACATCGACCAGCGCCGGGTCCATGTCCAGATACAGCACAAACGCCGGATGGCGGCCGTGAAACAACACGTCCTGATAGGCTTGACGAATCGCATGAGACACCAGCTTGTCACGAATCATGCGCCCGTTGATGTAAAAAAACTGGCGATCGGCCTGCGCGCGATTCCAGTTGGGTTTGGCAATCCAGCCACTCAGGCTGAGCGTGCCGCGTTGCGCATCAACCGCCAGTGCGTTGTCGATGAAATCGGCACCGCACAATTGATTGACGCGGGCGCGTTGCGCGCCGTCGCGTTCGCCGCCCGCGGTTTGCCGAATCACCTTGCCGTTGTGCGTCAGGCGAAACGACACGTCAAAGCGTGACAGGCTGATGGTTTTGATCAACTCGTCGATGCGCAGGAATTCGGTTTTATCGGTTTTCTGAAAGCGTCGCCGCGCCGGGGTGTTGAAAAACAAATCGTCGACCCGCACGGTGGTGCCCACCGGGTGAGCCGCCGGTGCCACCGCTTCGCACTCGCCGCCGTGACAGTAGATTTCATGCCCGCTTTCGGCGTCGACGTGACGCGAGATCATGCGAAAGCGGCTCACCGAAGCAATGCTGGGCAGCGCCTCGCCGCGAAAACCCAGCGAACGCAGCGATTCCAGATCCTCCAGTGAAGCGATTTTACTGGTGGCGTGACGCTGCAGCGCCAGGGCCATCTCATCGCGCGGAATGCCCGCGCCATTGTCGCTGACCTTGATGGATTTCTTGCCGCCCTGCTGCACGTCGACCAGCACGCTGGTGGCCCCCGCATCCAGGGCGTTTTCCACCAGTTCCTTAACTACGGAAAGGGGCCTCTCTACGACTTCGCCGGCGGCGATCTGATCGATCAATTGATTCGGCAGGATGTGTATCGTCATGCCAGTATTGTAAACCAAATTGCCTGCACTGCGGGGGCGTGAAACGGCGTCTAGCGAATCACCACCGGGATGGGACTGCGGGCAGCCAGTTGCCGCCCTTTGCGGCGCAAAAACCACACCACAGCAGTCAAAAAGCCCAGCGAGCCGGCCAGCCACAGCGATGCGAACAGCGGTCGCGCGGTGAACTGACTGAGCTGGTAGAAGTTGCTCGCCACCAGATAGGCCAGCGAGGTGCTCCACAGGGCGGTGAACACCGCCCAGCGCACGCCAGATTCTCTCGCCACAGCGCCAATCACCGTGACGCAGGGGAAATACAGCAGCACAAACAACAGGTAGGCAAAGGCCCCGTAGGGACTGATGAACTGTTCCCGCAACAGACCGAACAACTGCCGATCCACCGCCTGATTTTCCGCCATGTCGATTTCACTGCCGGTGGTGAGTATGGACAAGCCCAGCGGGTCGGCCAGTGTGGCCAGCAATTCGGCGCCGTTGTCGCGCACCGAGCGCAGCGCCTCGCCGAGTTCTTCGCCCACCGTCGGCGGCGGCGTGTCGTCCGCGTGCAGGCGACCGTAGAGTGAATCCAGTGTGCCAACCATGACCTCTTTGGCCAACAGACCTGAGAACAGGCCCACCACCGCCGGCCAGTTGTCCCGGTCAATGCCCATGGGTTCGAACACCGGACTCATCCATTGGGCGCCGGCGGCCAGCATGGAGTTGTCGCTGTCCTGATTGCCCCAGCTGAAATCCCGCCCCAGCGAGCCGATCACCTGCAGCAGCAGAACCATCAAAACAATGATCTTGCCGGCTTCAAATAAAAACCCCTTGAGCCGGCGCCAGGTGGTTTTCAGCACCAGCACAATCCCGGGCCACTGCCACGGAGGCAATTCCAGCAAAAACGGGTCGGGGTTGCCCGGCAGCACCGTTTTGCGCATCAGATAGCCGGTCAGAAAAGCCACCACAATGCCGGTCATGTACAGAGCAAACACGATCAGCGCCGCGTGTTCAGTAAAAAACGCCGCCACAAACAGCGCGTACACCGACAGGCGCGCCCCGCAGGACATGAACGGTGCCATCAGGGTGGTGATGATGCGCTCGTCGCGTTTGCCCAGCTGGCGGGTCGCCATGACCGCCGGCACGTTGCAGCCGAAGCTGACAATCAGTGGCACAAACGCTTTGCCGGAAATGCCGACAAACGACAGCAGATCGTTCATCACAAAAGCCGCGCGCGCCATGTATCCAGATTGTTCCAGCAGGGTCAGAAACAGGAACAGAAAACCAATCACCGGAATGAACGTGGCCACCGTCTGCACACCGCCACCGAGGCCTTCGCTGAGCAACACCACCAGCCATTGCGGCAAGCCCAGCCAACTCAGCGCCTGAGAGCCGCCATTGACCAGCAGCGCGTGCGAAGCCAGATCAAAAAAATCCACGAACACATTGGCCACATTGATGGCAAAAAAGAACATCAGGTACATGGCCGCAAAAAAACCCAGCAGGCCGGTCACCGGATGGGTCAGCCAGCGGTCGGCGTTGAACCAGCGTCGCGGCGCTTCGCTGCGCGCACGGGTCTGCACTTCAGCGGCCATCTCGCGCGCCAGTTGCAAGCGCTGCTCGAACGCATCCTCGCCACTGAATTCCGCCCGCACAACCGCGCTCGGGTCGTCCACCCGGCAAAACCCGTCATCGGTTTCGCCGCGCGGGCGGAAGCGTTCGTCAATGCCTTCCAGAAGCGCGTTCAGACCATCGCCTGTGAGCGCCGAAGTGCACAACACCGGGCAACCACACAAGGCCGCAAGACGGTTGCAATCCGGGCCCGGGTTGTCGTCGTTGAAACGGTCGCTCATGTTGACCACCACCAGCATCGGCAGTTTGCGTGCGATCAGTTCGGTGGTGAGGAACAGATTGCGTTCCAGCTGTTCGGCGTTGATGACGTTGACCCACAGATCAACGCAGCTGTTGTCGCCCACCAGGTCCACCACCAATTGTTCATCGGCGCTGTTCTGGTCCAGTGACAGTGCGTACACGCCGGGCAGATCGGTGATGTTGAACTGGGCCCCGCGAAAGGTCACCTGTGCGGTCGAGGCGTCCACCGTCACACCGGTCCAGTTGCCGGTTTTACGCTGCTGCCGGGTCAAGGCATTGAACAGCGTCGACTTGCCGCAATTGGGGTTGCCAATCAGCGCGATGTTGGGGATGTCGGGTGTGTCGGTCAAGGGGGCGACGCGACGGATCAGATGTGGCTGACCAGAATGCCGTTGATCAATTCAGGACCCAGGGCCACTTCACCGAAGGGCGTCTTCAGCAAAGCCCCGTGCCGATACAGTGCAATCAGCTCAACCAGCACACCGGCGGAAACGCCCATCAGTGCAAGACGATTGCTGAGTCCATTGACGGTCTTGATCTGGTAGGACCGGCCGGCGGTGGCTTCGGTCAGTGAAAAAAGGGCCATTGATGCAAATGTTAATAAGAATGGTTCGCATTATTGCGCAATTCACGGTAAAAAACAAGACCCATTTGGGGCAAATTTGATTTATGTCAAAACCATGAAATCTTTATATTTCGCCCCCATATTTGCTAGAATACGAACCTTTTAGACCGCGTTTTTTTAACACGACACAAGCGATGATAGGACATATTAAGGAATTGGTGGACAACGCCATAGCAGACCTGCTCAGGGACGAATCCCTGCAACTGGACCCACCGCCCGAAATCCACATAGAACGCACCCGCTCAAAGGAGTTCGGTGACTACGCCTGCAATGTGGCACTGATGCTGGCCCGTCCGCTGCAAGCCAAACCGCGCGACATCGCGGAAAAAATCGTGGCTGAACTGATCGAATCCAGGCACATTGAGAAAGTGGAAATCGCCGGCCCCGGCTTCATCAATTTCTTCCTGACCAAATCCTGTCAGCGCATGGTGATCAAGAAAATCATCAAACTGGGCGAACGATATGGCGAAAACGCCAGCGGCCAGGGGCAAAAAATCTGCGTTGAATACGTGTCCGCCAACCCCACCGGCCCGCTGCATGTGGGGCACGGTCGCGGGGCCGCATTCGGGTCCAGCCTGTCCAACATCCTGGAAAAAAACGGCTACGAAGTGCACCGGGAATACTACGTCAATGACCACGGCCGGCAAATGGACATTCTGGCCACTTCAGTGTGGCTGCGCTACCTGGAGTTGTGCGGTGAGGTGGTGAAGTTCCCCGACAACGGTTACCAGGGCGATTACATCGTCGACATTGCCCGCGACGTGCGGCAAAAATACGGCGACGAAATGCGTTTCAAATCGGCTCAGGTGTATCAACAGGTCAGCGCCGACGCCAACGCCGGCGGCAACAAGGAAAAACACATCGACGACCTGATCGCCAACGCCAAACGCTTGCTGGACGACGGCTACAAGTCGATCTTCACCATCGCACTGAAATCCATTCTGGGTGAAATTGAACAAGACCTGGAGGACTTCAATGTGGAATACGATGAATGGTTTTCTGAATCTTCCCTGCACCAGAGCGACGCCCTCACGCACGCCCTGGCGGCGATGGAAGAAGGCGGCCATTTGTACAAGAAAGACGGCGCGGTGTGGTTCAATGCCTCACATTTTGGCGACGACGAGGACCGCGTGATTGTGCGCGAAAACGGCCTGAAGACCTATTTTGCCTCCGACATTGCCTACCTGCTGAACAAATTTGAACGCGGCTTTGATGACGCCATCTACATTCTTGGCGCCGACCACCATGGCTACATCCCGCGCCTCAAGGCGGCGGCCAAAGCCATGAAACTGAACCCGGACAAGGTCGAGATCATCCTGATCCAGTTCGCCCATCTGATGAAAAACGGCGAACGCCTGCCAATGACCACGCGCGGCGGCCAGTACGTCACACTCAACACCCTGGTGCAGGAAGTGGGTTGCGATGCCGCGCGGTATTTCTACGTCATGCGTTCGCACGAACAACACCTGGATTTTGACATGGACCTGGCGATGAGCCAGGATTCAGACAACCCGGTGTATTACATTCAGTACGCGCACGCGCGCATTTGCAGCATTTTTCGCAAGCTCAAGGAACAGGGCATCCAGCACAACAAGGAGATCGGACACGTGTCTCTGGAACTGCTGGAAGAAGAACATGAACTGGATTTGATCCGCGCCCTGTCACAGTACCGCGAAATCATTGAAAAATGCGGCCACAACCGCACCGTGCACACGCTGGCCAACTACCTGCGTGAACTGGCGCAGCATTTCAGTTCCTACTACAACGCGCACAAAATCACCGTAGACAACGAAAACCTGCGCAACGCCCGCCTCAATCTGTGTCTGGCCACACAGACGGTGTTGGCCGACGGACTCGCACTGCTGGGCTCATCGGCGCCGCAGCACATGTATTCTTCCGAACAGCAACAGGCCCAGCATGGCTAGGAAACAGGCGCGCAGAAAAGCCGGCAACAAGCCCATGCCTGGCTGGATGATCATGCTCAGCGGGGTGTTGCTGGGGCTGATCTTGTCGGTGCTTGCCTACGTCCTCGGCTGGGTGCCGAAGCCGGCCAATTCGCAAGACAACCAGCCGGTTCCTGGCATCAGTGAACAGGCGCGGCAGGAAAAAATTGAAGATTTAAGCGAATCACTGAAAAGCGACAACAGAAAAGACTACGATTTTTACACCCTGCTGCCGGAAATGGAGGTGGTGATTCCGCAGGAAGACATCGAGCAGGAAATTGCCCAGGACGACAATCAATTTTTATACGTGTTGCAAGTGGCCTCGTTTAAAAGTTCACAAGACGCCGAAAAACTGAAAGCTGAAATTGCTTTCAACGGTCAAATTGCACACATACAGACCATCGAAGTCAATCAAACGCAATGGCACCGGGTCAGAATCGGGCCCTTTGATTCCAGCCGACAAGCCGACAATGTCATGAGAAAGTTGCGGGAAAGCGGTTATCATGCCATATTATTGAAAGAAACCAAATCATAACTCAATGGAGTGCGCCATGAAAATCGGTGTGATATTGACCTTATTTTGCGCCTGCATTGGCACAGCCCAATCCGCAGAACGCAACGGAAAAACCCCCATCCTCAATTTACCGGCCATTGATGCGGCCGCGGAAAAAGCCGCGCTTGACGCCAGCATCAAAGGACCGCTCAAATACGCGCTGCCCACCGTTGTGGAAAACGTGCAGATGCGCCGCGGTGTAGGCACCATTGGCCAATGGACCGAATTGAACGGCGCGCGCTGGCTGTGGACGCTGGAACTCAAGGCCGAGGGCGCCACATCACTGGATCTGGGGTTTACAGACTTTTTTCTGCCGCCGGGCGCCACACTGTCTGTGAGCACGCCGGATGGCGCGGTGCAACGCGGGCCGTTTGATTCCAGCCGCAACCCCAAACACGGGTTTTTCTGGCCCGGCACGGTGCCCGGTGATCACGCCATTGTCCGCGTCGAAGTGGACCAGTCCCACCGTGAGCACCTGCGCTTTACACTGGCCCAGGCTGCGCGCGGTTTTTACCGCTTCTGGGATGAGCCGGCTGTGAAAAGCGGCAGTTGCAACGTCGATGTGGTGTGCCCCGAAGGCGATGGCTGGACCGATCAGATCAACGCCGTGGGACGCTACACATTTGCCACCCCGTCGGGCAACTTCTTGTGCACCGGACAATTGATCAACAACACCGCGCAGGACGGCACGCCCTATTTTCTCACCGCCGACCACTGCGGTTACACCCAGTCCAATGCCCAGGTGCCACTGCAACAGCGCCAGGACACCGCCGCGTCGGTGAACGTCTGGTGGAATTATCAATCCTCGGTGTGTCGCACGCCCGGCTCCAACAGCAGCGGCACTACAATCACTACGGCCGGTTTCAATGATACCCAGTCCGGCGCCAGCTACATTGCCAGCAACCCGTTCAGCGATTTTGCCCTGTTGCAGCTAGACCAGGTACCCAACCCGAATTTTGAAGTCACCTACACCGGCTGGGACCGTCGGGTTTTGGTGCCTGAAAACGCCGTGTCCATTCACCACCCGTCGGGCAATGCCAAGCGCATCAGTCATGAGAATGAACCGGTCACCTCGCAGTCGTATCTGCAAAACACGGTGGACGACGGTTCGCATTTCCGCGTCGACGACTGGGACAGCGGCACCACCGAAGGCGGCTCTTCAGGCGCCGGTTTGTGGAACAGCGATCAATTGCTGGTCGGGCAGTTGCACGGGGGTTTCGCCGCTTGCGGCAACGACAGCGCCGACTGGTACGGCCAGTTCAGTGCCTCCTGGGATCACGGCGATGAACCCATCGGTCGACTGAGTGATTGGCTGGACCCGATCGACAGCGGCGCGCAGACGCTCAACGGATTGGGTGGATGTGAACAGCCGGATGCAAGCATCCTCAACAACAACAGCGCGCAACAGATCGGCGCGCCGCAAACCTACATTGCCGAGGTCCAGGGTGGCACACCACCGTATCGCTATGAGTGGGACATCAACGACGACGGCTTCAATGACGGCGAGGACAATCAGATCACCGTCACCTTTCAAAAACAACGGGCCGGCAACATCCGTCTCAAGGTCACCGATGCCAGTGACTGTGTGAGCGTGATCTCACAGGCCGTGGTGATCGATGCGCCGGAGATTCTGTCCACCGACGCGCAAAGCCACACCGAGGTGTGCGGCAACGGCGATGACGTGGTCGATCCGGGCGAGCGCTGGCGCAGCAATCTGGTGTTCGCAAACATCGGCAAGCAAACCGCCATCGACGCCTACGCGGTGTTCACCAAAGGCAATCAGAACAGTCTGCCCGGCCAGTCGGGCGACGTCTTCGGCAACACCGCCAATCTGTGCGTCAACCAATTCATTGATATATCCGGCACAGGCTCGCAGTTGCCATGGATCGCCTCAAGCCCGTCTTTCCCGGCTGAAGACGACGGCGTGACCAGCCCGATCAACCTGCCCATTTCCTTCAATCTGTATGGCAGCAGCCACAGCCAGCTTGTCGCCTCCAGCAACGGCTACCTGTCGGTGGACATCAACGCCAACGGCAGCGACTACGACAACGACTGTCCTTTGCCTGTGTTGCCCGATCAGGACAGCACCGCCGCACGCATCATGCCGATGCACGACGACCTGGTCGCCGATCGTTTTTACTATCAGCACTTCAACAACTGTCCGCGCCCCTCCGAGACCGCCGGCAACATCGCCTGTGACGTGTTCATGTGGGACGACGTCAGCTTTTTCAATTCCAACGAGGACTTCCGCTTTCAGGCGATCCTGTACGCGGCCACTTCGCAATGGGTGTTTCAGTTCGACGGCGCCGGTTTTGACGGCAGCGGATCCACCACCGGAATCCAGGCCGGCGGCGCCACCGACGCGCTGGTGTACGCCTGCAACGACGCCGACTCACTCAACGGCAGCACCGCGGTGTGTCTGTATCACCGCGATTTTCCCGAAGTCCCGATCACCGAGAATTTTTACCTGGAGACACCGGCCATAGCCTTGGGCACCTTGACCCCAGCCAGCGAGGCCGTGGGTGAATTGGTTTACAGCATTGACCCGGCGGCGCAATGCGGTGACAACCTGATCATTCGCCATCAGGCCAGCGCATTCAAACACGGTTTCAATGAGGTGGACATCCCATTGATTGTGGAACTGGGGCAACAGGGTCAATGCCAGCCGGTCAACAACTGCGATGTCTCAGCAGCCAATCAGATCGCCCCGGCCAGTGGCCTGTGGTGGAACCCTGAACGTTCCGGCAACGGCGTCGATCTGCAATTCATCAACGGCGAATTCATGGTGTTCCTGCAATACACCGCTTTGCCCGATCACACCCCGATCTGGTACATCACCGACGTTGAAAACAGCTACGCCAACGATCAGTCCTATAATGAAGTGGTGAGAATAGAATACGCCGGACCGTATGCGCCCGGCGCATCCAGCATCACCACGCAGGTGGGCCAGGCGCACACCACGCTGATCGATGCCACCCACGCCATTCAAACCCGGCGCATCAATGGCGCTTTCAGTGCCGAGTTGCTGGAATGGTTTGATTTTTCCAGCCAGGCGACCAGCAACGATTACACCGGCATCTGGTACGCGCCGGACGAAAACGGCTGGGGCGAAACCGTGGGCACCCAGGGCGACGGCCGTGTGCTGCTGCACTACCTGTACGACAACAACGGCAAACCCTATTGGGTGCTGGGCAACGGCGCCAATGACCACAGCCCCGTGACCATGCGCTTTTACAACACCTTTTGCCCGCATTGCCCCAAACAGGCCGCGTTCAGCGAAGAAGTGGGCAGCAGTCAAATGCAATTTTTCAATGGCTTCAATGGCGTGATCAACTCACTGCAGATTGCCGTGCCACCCTCGCTGCGCGAGAACGCCACCTGGAACCGCAGCAACACCCCGGTATCCAACATCACGCCGCAGGACTGATGACACCCGCTGAGCGGCCGAAACGGCCGCTCAGCGGCGGTACGGGTTGCTCTGATCGGGCTGAATGGAGAAGCGCTTGTAGGTCCATTGATACTGGGCCGGTGCCAGCTGTATCAGGGTTTCAATGCTGCGATTGATGGCCGCGGCAGAATCGGCCAGGTCACCGACCACGGCACCGGGCCCTGGCATGAAGTGCACATCAAATCCCTGACCCTGAGGCAAGCGTCTGGCGGTGGCAAACACCACCGGAGCACGCGATTTGTTGGCCAGGCGGGAAAACAGCGTCATGGTGTAGGCCGGGTGTCCAAAGAATGGCGCAAACACGCCGTTGCCTGACTTGGGCAGCTGATCGGGCAATATGCCGACAATTTCATTGCGCTTCAGCGCTTGCAGCAAAGTTTTCACCCCTTTGTGATTGCCTGGAATCAGTTTCAGCCCCCAATTTTGCCGGTATTTCAGCAGCAGGCGTTCGATCGCCGGTTCTTTGGGCGGCTTGTACAGAAAATTGACCCCGTTGAATCGCGCCAGGTACAGTCCCAGCGCCTCCCAGTTGCCGAGGTGCGGCACCGCCATCAACACACCCTTGTTCTGCGCGATCGCCGTTTTCAGGTGATGCAGGCCGTGCACATCGCGGATGATCTGCTCAACATTGGAGCCGTAATGCAGCCACAATCGACCCAGTTCCAGCATCGAAGTGACCGCCTCGTTCATGGCCATGCGCGCGAGTTTTTCCTGCTGCCCGGGTTTCAGTTGCGGGTAACACAGGCGCACATTGGTGAGGGTGATGCCGCGGTGGCGTGCCGAGAATCGCCACATCAGACCGCCCAGAATCCGGGACAAAGACGCGATGCGCTTCAAACCCATGCCGCGGGTGAGCTGTAACATCAACTTGAACATCAGGGCGCGCATGGGCATCGATTGTATTACACCAGCGGGCAAAAAAAAACCGCCATCAATGCTGCGCATCAATGGCGGTTTTGTAGAGTCTGGTCTCAAACACAAAAAAGACAGACCCCTCTCCTTATCCCCGAATTTCGCACTGCGTGTGCTTGACCGGACCGTCCTTGTTCCAACCAATTTTTTTAAGGGCTCAAACCATTTAAACCCTTCCTTTTAGTGAGGAAATCCATTGTCCCCTTGTCCATTGATAGGCATTATCCCAAAAGCATGCCTGCATGTCTGTAGGTTGTTTCTGAATCCCGTGTAAGAAAATTCCTACAAAGCATGGTGCCATTGTAGCCTGCTCGACTGAATCGATGATGAACACATCGCGGATAAAAATGTGAACCCCGTCGCCGCGCCGGGTGAGACTTGCGCACACATTTCGATGGCCCGGGCGCGGCCGCTTTGGGTACAATGACGCTGCGCCAGTGCCGACGCATGTGTGTGGACAGGGCGCCAATCAACGCGCGGAGAAACGCATGCAACACATCCCTGAAACAAACGATGAAGCGACCCTGGATCAATGGATCGGGCCGGTGGCTGAACTGTTGGCTCGACACATCGAATCCGCAGCCGCTGGCACGCAACCGGTCAACAACGTCACACCGCTGACTGACAACCTTGAATGGATGCAACCCGCCCGCTGGATCCGCCAGGGCGGATTGCACGGGGAGGCGCTGCTGGCGTTTTTGCACAATTATCTGTGCCACAGTGTGCGTCTGCAACACCCGGCCTATCTGGCGCATCAGGTGGCCAGCCCGCTGCCGCCTTCCGCGGTGGCCGATTTGATCCACGGAGCGATCAACAACCCGGGCGCCATGTATGAAATGGGACCGGCGGCGGCCACGCTTGAATTTGCCACCATCAACTGGATGCTGGAAAAAATAGGCTGGACGCCGGAACCCGCCGAAACGCAGCCCACCGATGATGCTCAACACGCCGCCGGTGTGCTGACCAGCGGCGGATCGCTGGCCAATCTGACGGCTTTGCTGGCGGCGCGATCGGTGGTCGCGCCGGACGCCTGGCTGCAAGGCAATCCGACCGATCTGGCGGTGCTGGCACCGGCCACTTCACATTATTCGGTGGCCCGCAGTCTGTCCATCATGGGCCTCGGTCAGCGCGCGCTGGTGACCGTGCGCAGTGACGCACAGGACCGCATTGACCTGGATGATCTGCGCGTGCAAACGGCGCAGTGCACAGCCCAGGGCCGCCGCATCATGGCGGTGGTGTGCAACGCCTGCATCACCTCCACCGGGCTGTTTGATGACCTGCCGGCCATCGCCGCGCATTGCCAGGCACACAATCTGTGGCTGCATGTGGACGCCTGCCACGGCGGTTCCTTGTTGCTCAGTGCCAAGCACAAACACCGTCTGCAGGGCATTGATCTCGCCGATTCGGTGGTCTGGGACGCGCACAAAATGCTGGATGTGTCCGGCCTGTGCGCCGCGGTGTTGGTGAAACACGCCGACCACCTGCGCCACGCGTTCCAGCAACAGGCCAGTTACCTGTTTTATGGTCACGACAATCTCGGCATTGACTACATCCACCGCAGCGTTGAGTGCACCAAAACCGCGATGGGCACCAAGCTGTTTCTGACCCTGGCGTGGCGCGGTGAGGCGTGGTTGGGGCGCGGCATCGAACGGCGCGTCGATCTGGCCCGCCGGGCGCACGACTGGCTGGTTACACAAGCGGATTTTTCCTGCCCCTGCGTGCCCGAGTCCAACATTCTATGTTTCCGCTACAGCGGCGGGGCTGATGCGCAGATCAACATCCGATCATTGCTGTTGCACAAAGGCCTCTATCACCTGTCTTCCAGTGAAGTCAACGGGCAACGGCATTTGCGCCTGGTGGTGATGTCACAGCACACCCGCATGCGTCACATCAAAGCCCTGGCCCAGGCCATTCGCGCGTGCGCACAGGAACTGGAATCGAACGATGCAGCCGATGATTGAAAATGAGTTGAAAGAAACGCAGAATGAAATGGTGGCGGCGGATTAAATGAACTTGAAGCCAACGCCCCCTGTTCCTTAACATTGGCTTCAAGTTACCCACACACAGGAGCCATTATATGTATTTGTGCCGCGCAGTGTTTGTGCAAATTTGCGCAAACATTCAGGCGCGCACTCTCCTGCGTGCTGCGCTTCGTCTACACGCCGCTCTGAGGGAAATTCTCAAAGCACTCCAGCCCGCAGCGCCGCTGACTTGCACGCGGCGTGCATTCGGTTTTGCGCGTCGCGCGCATCGGTGCTATAGTGCCGTTTTCGATCCGGTCAAAAATCATGTTGCACAGCGCTGTATTATTCACCGCCACCCTGTTTGCCGCCGTTGAGGCGCCTGAATGGCACAACCGGCCAGCGGAAAAACTGCTCATCACCAACGCCATCGTGGTCAATGGCCTGGGCACGCCCGCGGAAGGCCCGCTCGATCTGTTGATCGAAGACGGACGCATTCAGGGATTGCGCCCCGCGGCCAGCGACTCGGACTGGCGCAGTGAAGCGACGGCCACCATCGACGCCGAGGGCGGCTATGTGTTGCCTGGATTCATCAACATGCACGCCCACATCATGCACCAGCGCGCCGGCATCGACATGGCGCAACCCTATCAGTATTATTTATGGCTGGCCAGTGGCATCACCACGGTGCGCGACGTCGGCAGCGATCTTGAGCGCACCCTGGCGGACCGCGAAGCCAGCGCCACCGGAAAAATCATTGCACCGCGCATCCTCGCCTACCCCGGTATCTGGGGCAGCCACGACCAAGACGTGCTGAAACAGCGCATAGAACAATACAAGAAGCAGGGCGCCGACGGACTCAAATTCGGCATGATGGATCGACAGACCTTCCTCGCCGCCTCGGCGCTGGCGCGCAAACACAAATTGCCGGTGGCCAACCACGTCGGGGTCGAAGACATGAACGCGCGCGACAACATCGCTGCGGGCACCCGCACAATTGAACACTGGTACGGCATTCCCGACGCGGCGCTGGACGGCGTGCAGAATTTCCCCTCGGACATGAATTACAGCAACGAACTGCACCGCTTTCGCTACGCCGGCCGGCTGTGGCAGGAGGCCCGAGAGGACAAGCTCGAGTCGCTGCTCAAGGATCTGGCTGAATCCGGTGTGGCCTGGGACCCGACCCTGGTGATCTACGAGGCGTCCCGCGATCTGCAGCGCGCGGTGAGTTCCCCCTGGTTCCGCGATTATCTGCACCCGGGGCTGGAAAAATTCTTTCAACCGAGTGCCGATTCCCACGGCTCGTTTTTCTGGGGCTGGAGTGCCACCGATGAAGTGCACTGGCGCAACAATTACCAGATCTGGTTCAAGGCGTTGAAACGCTTCGCCGATCACGGCGGCGTGATCACCACCGGTGAAGACGGCGGTTACATTTATCAGGTGTTCGGCTTTGGTTACCTGCGTGAGTTGCAGCTGCATGAAGAAGCCGGCTTTCACCCACTGCAGGTGATCCGACACGCCACCCACAACGGCGCACAGGTGCTGGGCATGGCGGATGAAATCGGACAGATCCGCGTGGGCCACAGCGCCGATCTGGTGGTCGTCAAAGGCAATCCGCTGGCCGATCTGCGCGTGTTGTTGCCGCGCGACATCCCAACATTGACCGGCGATGCCGACAGCGGTGGCATCGTCTGGACCATCAAACAGGGCAGGCCCTATCACGCGCCCACCTTGCTGCATGAAGTGCGGCGCATGGTGCAGCTCGCGCGCGCGCAAAATCCGATCAACTATCTCATCATCAACCCCGACAGCGAGGACTAATCCATGCAACGTCTTTTACTCATCCTGGCACTGACCTGTGCGTTCTCTGTGCACAGCGAAACCACCCTGGACTATCAATGGCTGACCCAGGGCAAACCCAGCGGCAGCCAGCAAGTGACGCGCCACGACGACGGCCGCAGTGTGGCGCTTTTCAGCTTCAATGACCGCGGCCGCGGTCCTGAAATTCGCGATGAATTCAGCGTCAACCGCTGCGGCCAGATCACCCGCCAGCACATCACCGGCCACAGCTACATGGGCGCGGCGGTGGATGAGTCCTTCCGTCTTGAGGACGGCGTGGCCCAGTGGCAGTCGGCGGCTGAACAGGGCCGCGAAGAAGCGCCAGGACTGCGCGCGTACATGGCCATGAACGGCGCACCGGAGAGCACCGCAGCGCTGGTGCGCGCGGCACTGCGTCAAGAGAACGGACGCCTGGACCTTTTACCGGCCGGGTATTTGCAGGTCAAAGAGTTGCTCAGCCTGCGCCTCACCGGAGAGGACGCCCTGCGCGACGTGCGCCTGTTTGAACTCACCGGGGTGGGTCTGGACCCACAGCATCTGTGGCTGGATGAAGACAACGAATTGTTTGCCCTGGCGTTCGGCTGGATGGGCCTGATCCGCAGCGGCTGGGAAACGCATCTGGACACCCTCTATGAAAAACAGCAGACCACCGCCACGGCGCGCCAGCAACAGCAGGCCAAATCGCTGGCCATGTCGCTGGGTGAACGCACCCTGATTGATGGCGTGGATGTGCTGGATGTGCGACGCGGACGGTTGCAGAAAAACAGCGCGGTGCTGATTCACAATGGCCGCATCGAAGCGCTGGGCCGCGCAGCGCGCGAGGCCGAGCACCCGGTGGTGATTGACGGCAGCGGCCTGACCCTGATGCCCGGTCTGTGGGACATGCACACCCACATGAGCCCCAACGCCGGACTGCTGAACATCGCCGCAGGCATCACCCATGTGCGCGATCTGGCCAACGATCACGACCGGCTCAGCGAAACCATGGCGGCCTTCGAACGCGGCGATTTGATCGGTCCGCAGGTGCACCGCGCAGGTTTCATTGACCAGAAAAGCCCCTACGCCGCGCCCACCGGCAACCTGGCCACCACCCTGGATGAAGCCCTGGAATTCGTTGACTGGTACGCCGAACACAACTACCCGCAGATTAAAATCTATTCGTCCATCGACCCGGCCTGGGTCAAACCGCTGGCCGAGCGGATTCATGGACACGGCATGCGCCTGTCCGGCCACATCCCTTCGTTCATGCGCACTGAACAGGCGGTGCGCGACGGCTTCGATGAAATCCAGCATTTGAACATGCTGTATCTGAACTTCCTCGCCGGCCCGCAAGACGACACCCGCACGCCGCTGCGCTTCACTCTGGTGGGAGAGAAAGGCCACACCCTGGATTTGCGCGGCAAACCGTTTCGTGATTTTGTTCGCCTGCTGAAAAAGAACCGCGTGGTGGTGGACCCGACGGTGACCATTTTTCACAGCATGTTTCTCAACGAAGCCGGCCAGCTGGACCCGTCCTACGCCGCAATTGCCGACCATTTGCCGGCCTCGGTGCGGCGCGGCCTGTACGCCGGTGAGCTCGACATCAACGAGTCCAACCGCGACGATTACCGGCGCACCGCCGCGCACATGCTGGAGATGATCAAACGCCTGCACAAGGCCGGCGTGCAGCTGGTGCCGGGCTCCGATGCGCTGGCCGGTTTCACCCTGTTGCGTGAACTGGAATTGTATGTGGAAGCCGGGATTAAAGAGCGCGACGTGTTGCGCATGGCCACACTGGACTCCGCGCGGGTGGCCGGCGTTGAGGCCGCAACCGGATCAATCGACGTGGGCAAACAGGCCGATCTGATCCTGTTGCAGGGCAACCCGCTGAAGGACATTTCGGCGCTGCGCCGGGTGCACGCGGTGATCACGCGCAACACCCTGTATCGGCCCGCGGCGCTGCACCGCAGCATCGGCATTCAACCGTTTGTGGACAGCGACTCGGTCGGGCACTGAGCACGCCACAGCACTACCACATCTCAACGTCACAAAGGCCGCACAACCGGGTGACCGGTGCGCGGCCTCTGCGCTTCTGATGCCCCACTGGCGCAGCGCGGGCGCCACCGCCTGAACCCCAGTCCGAGAAATTTCATCGCCGCGCTTGACATTCGGTCGCAAGGTGCTACAATTTTAGCATAGTGTTAAAAATGTAGCACCCATGAACAAAGACCGACTCAACACCCTGTCACGACGCGAACGACAGATCATGCACATCCTGCTGGCGGAAGGCAGCGCCTCGGCGCAAACCGTGCGCCGCCAGTTGCCCGATGCCCCGGGGTATTCCGCGGTGCGGGCGCTGTTGGCCCGGCTGGTGGACAAAGGCCTGGTGCGGCATCGCCCCGATGGCCCGCGCTATCTGTACAGCCCCACCATCGACGAGGACGGCGCCCGCGATTCGGCGCTGAAAGGCCTGCTGAAAACCTTTTTCGACAACTCCCCGGCGGCCGCTGTCAACGCGCTGCTGGGCATGCAGGATGAGCCGATGAGCGACGAAGAACTGGCACAGATCACTGCATTGATTGAGCAAGTCAGGCGGGACGGACGATGACGGATGCTGCGATTCACTGGATGCTGCAGCCGGCGGTGTTGCTGGCACTGAAAATGGCGCTGTTTTTTGCTCTGATCAGCGTCGCCGCATTGATTGTGCACACGCGCCCCCGTCTGGTGACGCTGTTGTGGCGCATTTGTCTGCTTGGTTTGTTGCTGATGCCGCTGTTGCATTTGGCGCTGCCGGGTTTGAACTGGACCATTGAAGTGGCCACCCATCTCACGCCCGCCGCCGATGCACAGCCCCTGCTGTCGCCAAGCCGCACACCGCCCGCCCCGGACGACGACGCGATGTTGCCCCGCGCGCTGTGGCTGGCCCTGTATTGCGCCGGGGTGTTGTGGCTGGGTGCGCGGCACCTTGTGGCCCTGCGGCGATTGCAGCGCATTGGCCGCAGCGCGCGCACCGTGCACAATCCGGCCATGCTGGCCTGTGTTGCGTCGCATTGCACTGCATTTGGGCTGCGCCGCCGCCCGCGCCTGTGCCGCCACGCGGCATTGACTTCACCGGTGTCCTGGGGCGTGTTCAAGCCGGTGATTGCCCTGCCCCTGCAACACACCAGCAACGATACACCCTGGCGTCACGCGCTGTTGCATGAATTGATCCACATCCGTCGTCGCGACTGGTTGTGGCTGCAGCTGGGCCACATTGCGCGCATTCTGATGTGGTTCAACCCGCTGATCTGGTGGTGCCACCAGCGCCTGCAGACGGCCGCGGAACAACGCTGCGACGAAGAAGTACTCAACAGCGGCGTGCGCGCGTCAGACTACGCCAGCGCCTTGCTGTTTTACCACCAAAGCGGACAGCGACCGCATTCATCAGTCGCCGCCGCTGGCAACCACATGGCGGCACAATCCCGCCTTCATCAGCGCCTCACACGGGTGCTGCAACCACCCAACCGGAGTCCCATCATGAAACAATGGCAAATCACCAGCGCGCTTGTGGCATCCAGCCTTGGCGTTGTCTTGATTGGCGTGAGCCAGCCGACGCTGCTCAACGCCCACGAAAACGAAGTGCACGCAGTGCATCCGGCGCCGCCGATGCTGCACGCACAACCCGTCACGCCGAGCTTGCCCGCAGTGCCCGAAGCGATTGCCGCGCCATCGCACGTGGCCACACCGGCGCCGGAAGTCATGCAACAACTGAAACACCTGCACCGGCAACTGCAACGCGTGCAGGACAGCCTCAGTGAGGAACAACAGGCGGCGTTGCAAGAAGCCAGAGAAACGCTGCATACCGCGCACCGCGAGATGCGTGAAAAACAGCATGAAATGCAGCGCCACGCGAAACGATTGCACGCGGATCAGGCGCACCGCAAAGAAGTCCGTCAGGTCGTTGCGGAGCACCGCGAGGTGATGCGCCGCGAAATGCCGCGCCTGAAACGGGAGCTGGCCAAAGCGCATCATCAACTGCGCCACGGACAGGTGGAAATGCGCGTCGCACAGGACGCGCGCGAAGCGGAGTTGCAGGCGGCCTATCAAAAGGCGCGTGAGCAGATGCAGGCGGTGCGTGAAGAACTTCAGGCCCACCGTCAGCAATTGCGCGAAACCGCCCGACAATAATTGTCGCTGCACAGCAATAAAAGCCCATTCTGTACACCTTCAGAATGGGCTCTTTTATTGTGTGATTGTCTCACTCCCCGAGGCAGCGCCCGGGGCCTCTTTTAAAACTCAAACTTTAGCGTCACCGACGCGTTGCGTCCGGGCTGACTCAGACGCGCCAGCGAAGCGCTGCCGGTGGCGGTCAACAACACATTGTTCCACTGCCAGTGCAGTTTGTTGTTCAAATTGAACACGCCCCATTGCACCTTAAAATGGTCATTGAAGCGATAATGGCCCAGCACATCCAGCACGCCGGATCCCGGCGCTTCAAACGCCGCTGTTCCAGCCAGCGCCGAGGCGTCGATGTCGTCCTTGCGCGCGGTCAAAGTCCAGGCCAATTCCAGGCCCCAGTTCTGCATCGGGTCATCGTACACCAGGCCGGTCACCAGGGTTTCCGGCTGGATGCTGTTCAACGGCGCACCGGTTTCACTGTCCTCGCCATCGGAATTGGCGTAGGCGTAGTGCAATGCCAGGCCCGGTCGCCAGCTGGACAAATCAAATTGACCGCGCAATTCCAGACCGCTGATCTCTGTTTCGCTCAGGTTGCGGGACTTGAATTCAAGCAGACCGGTCATCGGATTGAATCCGGCAAATGCCAGGGTTTCAATGAAATCGTCGTAGCGGTTGTCGTACAGCGACAGCTCAAACCAGTGGTGCTCCCCCATGTAACGCAGCCCCAGTTCCAGCGAAGAGGATTTTTCCGGACGCAAATCGGGGTTTGGCAAAGCGATGTAGCCACCGGCAAAATTGGTGAATCCGGCGTTCACCGCATCTATCGGCGGGGCACGAAAGCCTTCCGCGTACTGGGCAAACAGCGACCAGCGATCGCTTGCGCGCCACAGCGCGGACAAACGGCCGGACAGATTGGATTCATCGTAACCGGCCGGCAGCGGTGATCCTTCATTGCCGCTCAAATAGACGTCATCGGCGCTGGGCTCCAGCTTGAAGCGGTCGTAGCGCAGACCCGGAGTCAGGGTCAGACGACCGTCGAAAAAACCCAGTTCATTGTGCACAAACACGCCCTGGCTGCGGTAATCTGAATTGGGAAAATCCCGGGTTGGAAAGACGCTGCCTTCGGGTTGCAAACTGCCGTCGCTCACGGCCAGAGTCTGACCGGTGCGCAGGGTCTCCGATTTCGCCCAGTCCAGATCCAGACCATACACCCACTGCTGACTGACCGCCGAATCAATGGATTTCACCGCCTGCCACTTGAAGCCGGTGTTGTCCTGACTGAAATACGAACCCCTGTGCCGCAGCACCGCCAGTGCATCGGCGGTGAGGCGATTTTCCAGGGTGATTTGTTCACTGTCGGATTGCTGGTGGTACAAAGAAAACTTCTGCTCATCGGCCAGCAGCCACGGGCGTTGCCAGTCGTAGCTCACCGAGAACTGCTTGCGCTCACGCGAATCGTCGCCCTGCACCGACTGTTTCAAGTCTCCAAACACCACCGTGCCCGCTTCACTCAGCACTTCGGTTTGCGTCTGCCCATCGAACAAGTCGGCACTCAGGCGCAAGGACGATTCGTCGTTGAGGTTGAACACCGCCTGCGCGTACAGGCTGTTGTCATGGAATCGCTGCGGGTTCGGCGCGCGGCGCGCAGGGCCCGATGAGGTGTCATTGAAGTAACTGCTGTTTTCTTCACCGGATCGGTGCGAAGCCACCACCATCACGGCCCGGTCCACATTGCCTGTGGCCCAGCTCAAGGTGTTGTGAATTGAATCGTTGGCCGAATCAAAACCGAATTTATACGATCCATAGTGGTCGCCCTCGCTGCCGCGAATGTAATCAAACGGCGTTTTGCTGATGAAGGTCACCAGACCGCCGATGGCGTTGCTGCCGTACAGACTGGAGGCCGGCCCACGCACAATCTCCACCGCCTTGAGGGTGTCGACGTCTATGAAATTGCGGCGCGCCGACAGGTTCGGACCGAAGGTGAATTCATCGGCCACCGGCACGCCGTCGATCAAAGTCAAAATGCGGTCGCCGCCGATACCGCGGATGTTGAAGCCGTCAAGACCGAAACGTCCGGATCCGGTGACCAGCACCCCCGGTTCGTAGCGCACCAGATCGGCGATGTCGCGGTGGCCTTTGCGTTCAATGTCCTCGGCTTCGATGACGGTCACGCTTGAAGCCACTTCACTGAGTTCTTTTTCCGTGCGCGTGGCGGTGACGGTCAGAGATGACAAATCCAGCGCCGAGACCTGTGCTGTTTCCTGATTCAGTTGTTGACTCAGGGCAAAGTGTGGCCAGACGATGGCGCCGCACACACATAGAATGCGTTTATTTTTCATTTTGCTACATGTTCCGATTGACAAACGCGGCCAATATAAATGATAATTTACGCAAATGCAAATCATTATCATTTAGATTTATGAAACAACACATGCACAACTCTTTCGTATTGTTTTGCCTTTCAGTGATCCTGCTCAGCCCCCGCCTGCACGCGGCGCAACGCGTCATCAGCACCGGTGGCAGTGTCACAGAAATTATTTACGCGCTGGGTCAACAGGCGCAGCTGGTGGCGGTTGACGAAAGCAGTCTGTATCCCACCCCGGCGCGCGAATTGCCCAGCGTCGGCTATTACCGCAACCTGTCGGCAGAAGGGGTGCTCTCTCTGCAACCGGACGTGCTGATCGCCGGTCACGGCAGCGGCCCGGATGAAGTCTTGGCGCAGGTGCAATCCAGCGGTGTGGACGTGCTGCGTCTGCCCAAAGCCCAGCAATCCTTGGCCGACTGGCAGGCGCTGGTGCAGCGGCTTGGGGAGTTTTTCGGTGCGCAACAACAGGCCGCTGAGTTGATCGATCGCACCCTGGCTCAATTGCGCAAAAATCCCACATCAAAAGCGCCGCGACGCGCAATGCTGTTGATGGGCACCGGACAGCGCGGCGTCATGGCCGCGGGCCAAGGCACCGTGCCGCACCTGTTGTTTGGCCTCGCGGGTCTGGACAACGTGGCCGCAGACATCGAGGGCTACAAAATTTTTAACAACGAATCGCTGATCCAATCCGGCGTCGAGTTGCTGGTGATCCCGGAGCATGTGTTGCACGGCATCGGCGGCATTGAAGGGGTGTGCAACAACAGCACCATCCGGTTGGCACTGAATGGGCAGCGCTGCGACACGCTGGTGATGGATTCCCTGTTGATTCTCGGCCTCGGTGCACGCATTGACCAGGCCGTTGCGCAACTGCAAAACCATGGCCATTGAATCGCGCGCCACCTGGCCACTGGTTCGCGCAAGCAGCGACGCGATGCCGCTGGACCTCACCGCACAGCGCATGCGGCGCTGCTTAGTTCTCGGCTTGATCGCCGCGTTGTGGCTGGCCGCCTCCATCGGTGCGGCCGGCATCGACCTGAGCCTGCCCTGGCAGTGGCTGTTGAGCGTCAGCGGTTTGAGCGACGGCACCAATCCAGGCTTGCTTAATATTGTCCACCACATCCGCATGCCGCGCGTGGTGCTGGCCGCGCTGATCGGCGCGGCTTTGGCGGTCAGCGGCGCCAGTCTGCAGGGCCTGTGCAGAAACCCATTGGCCGATCCAGGCTTGCTGGGCATCACCACCGGCGCCGCGGCTGGCGCAGTCTGCGTAATTGCCTGTGCCCGCTGGATCAGTCTGCCAGCCGCTCTGATGCCGTATCTGATCGCCACCGGCGCGTTTCTCAGCGCCGCGCTGTGCACCTTCCTGGTGTACCGCATGGCGCGCATTCACGGGTCGATCGAAGTGGCCATTCTGTTGCTCAGTGGCGTGGCCATCACCGCCCTGGCCGCGGCCCTGATCAACGTGATGAGCTACACTGCAGACGACCAGTCGTTGCGCCTGATCACCTACTGGCTGATGGGCAGTCTGTCCGGCGCCGGCTGGCCCGTGGTGCTGGCGCTGGCGCCCGTGCTGTTGTGGGTGATCTACGCCATCCACCAACAGCGACACGCGCTCAACCTGTTGCTGCTCGGCGATGACAACGCCCTGCACATGGGCGTGCACGTGGCGCAAGTCAAAAACCGCCTGTTGTGGCTCAACGCGCTGATGGTCGGACTGGCGGTCTCCGTCAGCGGCAGCATCGGCTTCATCGGTCTGGTGGTGCCGCACCTGTTGCGGCTGATGAATGGATCCAACCACCACCACCTGATCCTCAACGCCGCCTTGCTCGGCGCCTTGTTGTTGTGCGCGGCCGACGTGCTGTCGCGCATTGCGATTGCCCCGGCAGAACTGCCGATCGGCGTGATCACGGCCCTGCTCGGCGCGCCCTTTTTCATGCTCTTGCTGTGGCAGCAGCGGCATTCAACCCGGTACATGAAATGACCCTGGAAGTGCACTCTTTAAGTTTCTCACGTTGCGGCCGTGTGCTGCTGGATGCGCTGTCATTCGAAGTCAACACGGCTTCAGTGATTGGCATTGTGGGTGAAAACGGTGCCGGCAAATCCACTTTGTTGCATTGCCTGACCGGAGGGCACCGCTGCGCGCAGTCGGTGTCACTGAACGGGCGCTGGATTGAACAGTGGCCGCTGCAAGAATTGGCGCGCCAGCGCGCCTTGTTGCCGCAGCAAACCCATCTGGGCTTTCCCATGCCAGTGCACGAAGTGGTGGCCATGGGGCTGACCTGTCAGGGGCGGCGACTGGACCGGCACACTCGCGCACGGCTGATGCAGCGGGTGGCGGACCTGGCCGACATCGAAGCCCTGCTCACACGCGATCATCAGCGGCTGTCCGGCGGCGAACAACAGCGTGTGCAATGGGCGCGGGTGCTGATCCAGATTCTCAGCACCGCCGATGCAGGCCCCCGCTATCTTTTTCTGGACGAGCCCACCTCGGCGCTCGATCTGAAACACCAGCAGCGACTGATGCACACACTGCAGACTCTGAAAGAGGAAAACATCACCAGTTTCGTGGTGATCCACGACCTCAATCTGGCCGCCCTGCACTGCGACCAGCTGATGGTGCTCAAGGACGGCCGGTTGCTGGCCAAAGGCTACAGCACCAATGTGTTTCAGCCACCCATACTCGAACAGGCTTTTTCGGTGCGCATGGACGTGCTGCACCACCGCCAATCACACAAACCCTATTTGATCAATCCATTCAGCGGAGTGTATTCAACATGAAAGAGAAAAACGACGTCATCGCCGAGGCCCGGCGCTTGCTGCGGGACCAGTGCCAGGGCGTGCTGGCGACCCAGTCCAAGTCCATGCCCGGCTATCCATTCGGCTCGGTGAGCACCTACTTCACCGACGATTGCCTGGATCCGGTGTTTTACATCAGCGACATCGCCCAGCACACGCGCAACCTCAAAGCGGATGCAAAAATGTCGCTGACGGTGTATCAACAGCAACCGGGCGACCCCAACGCCGGCGCGCGACTGACCGTGATCGGTGAGGCGCAGCGCATGGCCGCGGCCGACGCCGAACGCATCAGCGACGCCTATTTCACTGCGTTTCCCCACGCAACCACCTACCGCGACGCGCACGGTTTTGATTTTTACCGATTGACCACGCAGCGCATCCGCTACATCGGCGGCTTTGGCGAGATTCACTGGATCAACGCCAAAAGCTGGACTCTGGAAGCGCCTGCGTGGGCCGACGACAAAGCCGGCATGATTGACCACATGAACGCAGATCACGTGGACGCCATGCTGCTGTTGAGCGAATACCACCACGGCATACAGCCAGAGCACGTGAAAATGTTTGCCCTGCACCGCGACGGCTGTTACCTGGATGTGGGCGATGCGGTGCCGCTGCACGTGCCCTTCAAAAACCTGGCCAATTCACCCGGTGCGGTGCGCAAGGCCCTGGTTGACCTGACCCAACAGGCGCGCGCCGCATTGCAACACGACGTTGAAGTCGCCGTGTCGGCCTGACAACCGGCGGCGCATAAGCAACCCCCCAGCGCACATGTGGTCGTGCGCGAAGGCAGCGCCGCATGGCAACATGCGGTGCTGTTTTTTTTTCGCTCCACTCTCTGCATGGACTGTCGGCCAGGCACCTCTGGATTCTTTGATCGAATTCAAGTTTTTATTCAGCGACATCGGATATTCTGAAGCCATGATGCGTCGCCGGACCCCCGAGGAAATTCACCGGGGTCTGCGACACGACAAATCCCGCCACCCATGATTGCTTCAGGGATGAACACATTGCGGGGCCATGTTCTACGCTCTCATGGCCCCCTCTTTTTCCTGTGCACCGCGTGTATTGCGTAAAAAACTTGACGGCCGTCAATCAAATGTCCGACTTTTCAGTTTAATTTTTATTCAACACACAGGAACCGTGTGGTGTGTCCGCCCCGCAGTGACGCTGGGCCACACGCGATAAAAACACGCGAACACGAGCCCATCCATCCAGTTCGCACAACAATAAAAAAACCAGGGGGTTTGACCATGAGTGACTATTCAGGCGTAGGAATCTTGCGCAAAGACAACGGCGATATTTTTGCAGTCAAAGTGGCCAATAAAGACGGCCACACCAGCACCATGTTTCCACACATCTATGAAAAGTTGAAATGCCAGCCGCCGCTGGCGAAACTGCCGGATCAAAAAGCCGACTGAATTCGCGCGGCGCGAGCGTGCGGCACCCAGGCGCTGTTCAGGCACGCACCGCTGCGGCGCCGGATCAGTCGCCGCTGGCGCGTTTCTTGTGCTTGGCCTGGCGGTGTTTTTCCATCCACTGACGGGCCTCACCGCCGATGTGCGTTTCTCCACGCGCTCGCGCCAGACGCATTTGCCGTTCGCGTTCAGCAAAACGGTTTTTTTGCGCCGTGCTGCTGTGTTCGTGGCAGTGCGGGCAACTCACGCCCGGCCGATACGTCGCTGCGGCCTTGTCGTCTTCGGTGATCGGCGAACGGCAGGCGTGGCATTGATCGTATTGGCCTTTTTCCAGCGCGTGATTGACCGCCACGCGGTTGTCGAAGACAAAACATTCGCCTTCCCACAAACTGTCGGCCGGGTCCACTTCCTCCAAATATTTCAGAATCCCGCCTTGCAGGTGGTACACGTCGGTGAAACCCAATTGTTTCAGGTACGCGGTGGATTTTTCACAGCGGATGCCGCCGGTGCAGAACATCGCCACCTTGGTGTGCTTCTGCGGATCCAGATGGTCGGCCACGTACTGAGGAAATTCACGAAATGAATCGGTGCCTGGATTGACCGCATTGCGAAAACTGCCAATGCGGCACTCGTAGTCATTGCGGGTGTCAATCACCGTCACCTCGGGGTCGGAAATCAGCGCGTTCCAGTCGCGCGGTTGCACATAAGTGCCGACCACGCGGTTGGGGTCAATCTCCGGCACCCCCAGGGTGACGATTTCTTTTTTCAGCTTGACCTTGCTGCGGTAAAAAGGCATCTCATCGCTGTACGATTCCTTCACATCCAGTCGCTCAAAACGCGCGTCAGAGCGCAACCAGTGCAACAAGGCGTCGATGTGTTCTCGGCTGCCACACACCGTGCCATTGATGCCCTCATGGGCCAGCAACAGGGTGCCTTTGATCTGCAGGGATTGCATGCGTTCGAGCAAAGGAGCTCGCAGGGATTGAAAATCGGGCAGACGCACGAAACGATACATCGCGGCCACCACAAACGGCTTGGACATGTTGGTTCTCCTCGGCTGACCGGAGCGTAAATCCGGCGCGGTAAAAATTCCCGGCCATTCTAGCATTTTTTGCAGCGCCGATGGGGTGTCAGAATAGACACCGTCAGGCTAATTAGAAACAGCCCCGATCAATGCATGAGGCGCTTCAATACGTCATCAAGCCGTTTCTGTGTGCTTGACCCGCCCCACCTGACCGTCTTCAAGGCGCACCTTGATGCCGTGCGGGTGCTGTGGCGAGCGGGTCAGGATTTGTGCCACCACACCGTGGGTCAGATGACCGCTGCGTTGATCTTTTTTCAGCACCACAGCGACCGCCTGGCCGATGTGGATGTGTTTGCGTTGCGTGCCGTTCATGCGCCTTGAAGTCCGTGTGTTTGAGTCAGGACCCATCATAGCAAATCCACCGGCCCCCGGCGAGCGCGGCGCAAAGCGCTTGATTTCACACGCAATTGGCGGCATCATGTGTAGCTCACGCGAGACCGTTCGGAGCAAGCCCATGTCAGAAATATACCAGTTCAAAGCCAATTCACTGCGCGGCGAAGAGATCGACTTGTCGCAATACCAGGGCAAGGCCCTGTTGATCGTCAACACCGCAAGCAAATGCGGTTTCACTCCGCAATACGCGGGTTTGCAGGAGTTGTACGACAAATACCGCGAGGACGGGCTGGAAATCCTCGGTTTTCCGTGCAACCAGTTCGGTTCTCAGGAACCCGGCGATGCCACCCAGATTGAACAGGGTTGTCTGGTCAATTACGGCGTGTCTTTTCCGATGTTCGAAAAAATTGAGGTCAACGGCGACGGCGCTCACCCGCTGTACGATTATCTGAAAAAGGCCTTGCCCGGCGCCCTGGGCAAATCGATCAAATGGAATTTCACCAAATTCCTGATCGCAGCGGACGGCACGCCGAAAAAACGCTACGCGCCGACCACCAAACCGAAAGACCTGGAAGACGACATCAAAGCGCAGTTGCCCGACGGCTGAACACCCCGACTCAGTGATTCGACGCAGCGGGCGGCGCGTTAAAAACCGCGCATCGCTGCACGCGGTGGTGTATAATCCGCACACTATCTACACCGCGCCGCCCGGCTTCACGCATGTCACAGCCCGATACATCCAATTCTTTCCAGTCGCTTGGTCTGCGCAGTGAAATTCTCAAAGCCATTGAACACAACGGCTATGAAACCCCCTCACCGATCCAGCGCGCCGCCATTCCTGCGATTCTGAACGGACGCGATGTGCTTGGTCAGGCGCAAACGGGCACCGGTAAAACCGCCGCCTTTGCCCTGCCAATCCTCTCGCGACTGGACCTCAAGGCCCAGGGCGTGCAGGTTCTGGTGCTGACGCCCACGCGCGAACTGGCCATTCAGGTGGCCGAAGCGATGCAAAACTACGCGCGCGCGCTGCCCGGTTTCCATGTGCTGCCGATTTACGGCGGGCAAAGTTACGGCGTGCAGCTGCGCCAGCTGAAACGCGGCGTGCACGCGGTGGTCGGCACACCGGGCCGGGTCATGGACCACATGAACCGCGGCACCCTGAAACTGGACGCGCTGCGCGTGCTGGTGCTGGACGAAGCGGATGAAATGCTGCGCATGGGATTCATTGATGACATCAACTGGATTCTTGAACAGATGCCGGATTCGACGCAACGCGCGATGTTTTCCGCGACCATGCCGAAACCGATTCAACGCATCGCCATGCAACACCTGCGCTCACCGGAACACGTGCGCATCGAAAGCAAAACCGTCACCGCCAGCAACATCCGGCAACGCCACTGGCTGGTCAGCGGTTTGCACAAACTCGACGCCCTTACACGCGTGCTGGAAACCGAAGACTCTGAGGGCGTGCTGATTTTTGTGCGCACCAAAATGGCCACCGAGGAGCTGGCCGAAAAACTCAAGGCGCGCGGCTTTCTGGCCGAGGCCCTGAACGGTGACATGGTGCAGAAACAGCGCGAGCGGCTGGTGGAAAAATTCAAGTCCGGCGACATCGATGTGTTGATCGGCACCGACGTGGTCGGCCGTGGACTGGATGTGGATCGCATCACCCACGTGATCAACTACGACATCCCTTACGACACTGAATCCTACGTGCACCGCATCGGTCGAACCGGTCGCGCGGGGCGCACCGGCGAGGCCATTCTGTTCGTTTCGCGACGCGAGAAGCGCATGCTGGGAATGATCGAAAAAGCCACCGGACAACCGATCGAAGCCATGCAGATGCCGAGCATAGGCGCGATCAACCGCAAACGCATTGAAAACTTCACCCGGCGCCTGCTTGACACCGTCGCCACCGTTGATCTGGAAGCGCAACGCGACCTGCTCAGCGGCATTGCCCGGGACGCTGAAATTTCGCCCATGCACCTGGCGGCGGCGTTGATGCATCAGCAATACGGTGAACACGGGCTGTTGCTGGACGAAAGCACTGAGCGCCCCGGATCGAGACCACAAGCAACGCCGTCCCCAAGCGCACGCAGTGAGCACACCGGCGCCTTGCCCCTGAAAGACCATCCGGACATTCCGATGCAGCGTTTTGCCTTGAACGCCGGCCACGCCCACCGCGTGAAACCGGGCAACATCGTTGGCATGATCGCCAATGAAGCCGAACTGGAACCCGAATTCATCGGCCACATCGAGATTTACGCGCACCACAGCACGGTGGATTTGCCAGAAGGCATGCCGGCGCCATTGTTGCAACGCCTGCGCAAAGCGCGCGTGTGCGGACGCAAAAGCCTGTTGGCCCCGGAAGAATCCTTCAAACCCATCGAGGCAACGGAACATTCAGGGCGCGGAAAACGTCACCATAAATCGCGCAAACGGCCGAAACGCTGAATGTACACGCGCGGCTCTGAGCTGCCATGGCACACCCGATTCTTGAGCAGTTGCGCTGGTTTTATTGCAGCAAATTGCGGATAATTGAACGCGCTTGCATGCAGTGAGGTCGCGCCATGGTCATAAACATACTCATCATCCAGGGTCACCCCGACAACAGCCGGCCACACCTGTGTCACGCGCTGGCCGACGCCTACCGCAAAGGCGCCGAAGCGGCGGGACACCGGGTGCGTCTGCTGGATGTGGCGTCGTTGGATTTCCCCCTGCTGCGCAGCGCTGAAGACTACAACCACGGCGAGGCGCCACCGGCCATTCGAGACGCGCAGCAGATGATCGCCGAGGCCGATCATCTGGCCTTGATTTACCCCATGTGGGCTGGCACCTTACCGGCCCTGTTGAAGGGGTTTCTGGAACAGACCTTGCGTCCGGGGTTTGCCATCAGTGCCGAAACCGAGCGCATGCCGCGACGCCTGCTGCGTGGAAAAAGCGCCCGCGTGATGGTCACCATGGGCATGCCTGCGCTGGTGTACCGGCTGTTCTTTCGCGCCCACGGTTTAAAGAACCTGCGCCGCAATGTATTGAAACTGTGTGGCGTCTCACCGGTGCGCAGCACCCTCGTCGGCGGTGTGGACAACTTTCCCACAGCCCGCGCGGAACGCTGTTTTGCCCGCGTGGCAGAGCTGGGGCGGCGCGCCCGTTGAAGTTTAAGAGACGTTTTCTGCGGCGTCCAGATCCGACCACACCGCCCATTCATTGTCGTTGGGGTCGAGGAAATGAAAGCGGCGACCGCCGGGAAAGCTGAACACGGCCTGGCTGA
Source organism: Marinicellaceae bacterium (assembly GCA_050303435.1). Taxonomy (GTDB): domain Bacteria; phylum Pseudomonadota; class Gammaproteobacteria; order Xanthomonadales; family Marinicellaceae; genus JBNLBT01. The sequence goes on along the minus strand of JBNLBT010000004.1, from coordinate 37,773 downwards.
TGCGCCCGCCGGCTTCTTCGATGCGCCTTTGAGTGTCTTCCAGGTTGGCGCTGTAAAACACCACCAGCGCGCTGCCGGCTGCGCAGCTGACCGCTCGCTCCGAGCGATAAAATCCGCCATCGATGCCGGCATCAAAAAAGGCCGTATACTCCGGTCCGTAGTCAACAAAAGTCCAGCCAAACACGCGGCTGAAAAACGCCCGTGCACGGTCCAGATCACGGGCCGGAAACTCCAGATAGTTGATTTTATCGTTTGCGTTCATGCGTTCACTTGTTGTTTCAATGGGCTGCGCTGCGTTTGCTGCCCGTTGGCCAGCATTTCATCGCTGATTTTTTCTGCGATCATGATGGTCGGGGCATTGGTGTTGCCGGAAACCAGGCGCGGCATCACCGAGGCATCGACCACACGCAAATTCTGTACACCGTGCACGCGCAAACAATGATCCACCACCGCTTCGGCGTCGTCGCCCATCCGGCAGGTGCCGATCGGGTGATAAATGGTTTCCGCCTTGCGGCGAATGAAGTCTTCGATGTCCGCCTCGCTCTGCACCGCCTCGCCGGGAAACATTTCCGCCCCGCGGTAGCGATCAAACGCCGCCTGGGCGAACAGCGTGCGCTGCATCTGCACACCGGCTTTCATGACCGCCAGATCGTGTGCATTGGACAGGTAGTTGGCGTGTATGCGCGGCGCCAGGGCCGGGTCGTCGTTGACCAGCGCCAGATGGCCGCGGCTGCGCGGACGCAAATAACACATGTGCAGGGTGTAGCCGTTGTCGCGGATGCGGTTGCGGCCGTGGTCATCGAGGATGGCCGGCACAAAATGAAACTGCACATCCGGCCGGTCGTCTTCGGCCAGCGGCGTCTGCCAGAACCCGCCGGCTTCGGCGATGTTGGAATTGCCCGGCCCACGGCCGAACAGGTAATACTGCAGCCCCACGCGCACGTCGCTGATTTTGTCGTAGGTGATGTTTTCCCGACAGCGCTGCACCAGACACACGTCCAGATGGTCCTGCAGATTGCGGCCCACTCCAGGCAAAACATGGCGCACGGGAATGCCGGCATTGCGCAGCATCGCTTCATCGCCAATGCCCGAGAGCATCAACACCTGCGGTGAATTGATCGCCCCGCCGCACAGCAACACTTCGCTGCGCGCATGCGCCGTGTGCGCGCGCCTGCGGTGACGGTAATTCACACCCACGGCGCAATCGCCCTTGAGCTTTAAGCCGGTGCACAGCGCGCGGGTGATGACCGTCAGGTTGTCCCGGGCCATGGCCGGTTTGAGGTACGCCTGGGCCGCCGAATCGCGTTTGCCGTCGTTCTGCGTCACCTGATAAAAGCCGAAGCCGCGCTGGTGCGCGCCATTGAAATCATCGGTGCGCCCATAACCGGCCTGCTCGGCCGCGGCCAGGAACACTTCAGACAAGGGGTTGTGATATTTCAGATCGGTCACGTGCAAGGGCCCGTTCTGACCGTGGTGTGGTGCACCGAATCGCGCGTTGTTTTCACTGCGGACAAAATACGGCAGCACCTCGTCGAACGACCAACCCGGGTTGCCCAGCTCCGCCCATAAATCGTAGTCCTTGCGATGGCCGCGACAATAGCACATGGCATTGATTGAGCTGGACCCGCCCAGCACCTTGCCGCGCGGCCAGTACAGGCGACGGCCGAGCAATTCGGCCTCCGCTTCAGTTTCATAATTCCAGTTGATCGATTTGATGCCCGTCAGCTTGGCCAAGCCCGCGGGCATGTGGATGAACGGGTGCCAATCGCTGCCGCCGGCTTCCAGCAGCAACACCCGACAATCCGGATTGGCACTCAGTCGGTTGGCCATCACACAACCGGCCGAACCGGCGCCGACAATGATGTAATCGTATGTTTCCAATTTGACAGTCACGGTTTAAGCCCAATCATTATACTTGAAGCGCAGCCGCTGCGGCAGGGATTGCAGCATAAAACAAACGATTGATTTGCAGCCGCCGCGCATGCGCCGATGTGCCAGAAGTCCCTTTTTTGTGACAATTTGTCAATCACACAGCGCCCTTCGTACGGGCTGTGCTAGAATGCCTGCTTTGTTAAAACCAAAGGCAAAGCAATGACTCGAAACACGTGGATGGCCACCTGCCTGTTCGCCCTGGCAAGCCCGGGTGCAATGGCCGCCGAAGCCGAAGAACTCAAATACGAATCCGAACACTCCATCATGGAAGTCAAAAAAACCGACAGCAAAATTCGCCTCAGCTGCAAACCCAGTCGCGGCGTCTATTTTGGCGAGTTGGCCTGGGTGTTTGAATGCAACGCCATGGCGAGAAACTACCTGCAGCATGAAGACATCAATCCCTTGCTGAAGAACCCGTCGGTTGAGGAAAATCCCTTCGGTCGCAGCATGCAGCGGCAGGTGAAAAAAATCGGCTCCAACATGCACACCAAAACATTGAAGAAATCCTTCAAGCTCAAGTAACACCGGCGGCAGTGGCGGCACCTTCCGGCCGCCACTGCACCCATCCATGTGACCGCAAAGGTCGCAATCCTGCCCCGTTTTGCAGCGCTCCGGCGTGGCGGTGATGTTGTGTCTTGCTCATCCCGTCCATTGAGTGCTATAGTGATCGTTCCCAAAATCAAGGAAATTCGATGATGGAAAAATACCTGTTCATCTTCTTGTTCAACGCCCAGGCCTCGCAGGCTCTGGAGTCCTACATTCCCACCGCAATGGAGTCAGCCAATGCGCTGTTAAAAATTAAAATGGACGAAAAAAAGCTGCGACTTAAATGCGAACCGAAAACCCGCCACAATCTGAACAACACCGGTTGGGTGCTGGAATGCAATCACATGGCCCGCAAGCTGATGCTTTCAGAAGCCGTCAATGCGCGCCTGCAGAGCAGAGAAGTGGAAGAAATGCCGTTCGGCCGCGACCTCGGTCGGCAGGCCAACTACGCCGGCTCCAACATGCACAAGAAAACCCTGCAAAAATCGTTCAAACTGGTGCGCGAAGACTGATCACCGTGCGATCCTCAGCCACCGTCTGAGGGTGCAGCGGATTCACTCAGCGATTGCAGTATGAATCGCGCCACCGTTGAGATGTAAGTATTTTCATTGTTCAGATTGTCAAAACCGTGGCCTTCTTCCGGGAACGATTTGAACGCGTGCGGCTTGCCCAGACGCGTCAGAACCATTGACATGCGTTTGGAATGTTCGGCCGTGACGCGGGGGTCTTTCAAGCCATGGAACAGCAGCACCGGCGCAAGCACATCGGCGGCGCGGTACACCGGCGAGATGGACTGCATGCGTTCCAGTTCAGTGTCCGGATCCCCAACGATGCGTTTCATATTCGCAACCGAATCCGCGTTGTTGCTCCAGTCGCTGTCGCTGAACCACAACGGCAAATCCAGCGGTCCGGCCATCGATACCAGGCAGTGGTATCGACCGGGATAGATGATGCCCAGCATCAAGGCGGAATACCCACCGTAGCTTGCCCCGCCTGCACACACCGCTGAGGCCGGTATATCCGGGTATTTCTGCAGCACTTGGCTGACCACATCGTTGATGTCTTTTTCTATGGCCGCGCCCCACTGCCCGGCGCCGGCCGACTGAAAAGTGCGCCCGTAGCCACCGGAGCCCCGGTAGTTGACACGCAAGGTGGCGATGCCCTGGCTGGCCAGATACAAGGCCTCGCCGTCGTAATCGATGGTGTCCCTGACGCCGATTGGGCCGCCGTGCGGGTTCACATACAAGGCCTTGACCGGCACGGTGGGGTGCACCAGAAACGCATCCAGGGTGTAGCCGGCTTCCACCGTCTGCTTAAAATAATGCAATTCCGCCTTGGGCAGGTCCCGCACCCACGGCGCGGTGTCCAGCACCAGCTGCACCGCCTGCTGCTTCGAGTCGTAGGTGACAAAATAGCCGCGGTTGGCGAAATGTTGCAGATAAAACAGCCAGTGTGAATGATCGGCATTCACGCCCAGAAAGACCGCATCAAAATCCGCGTATTTTTCATCCAGCTGTTTGAGAATTTTTTGCAGTTGTGGATCGCTGGCCTGCTCAATGTAACGCCCGCTGCGATGGTATCCGTAGGACAAAATGCGTCCAGTTCGGGCATCGAATTCATGCGTTTCAACGCCATGATCCGTCGCGACCATCAAGGGCTCCGGTGGTCCACCCGTGGCCAGATCAAACGTGTAGATGCCCCTGAATTCCTGCCCTTTCGGCCGATGCAGCATCAACAGGCGACCGTCGTGATGCCAGCCGATCGGGCTCAACAGATCATCGGCCGTGTCGCTGTATTTAATTTTCCACTGACCGTCTTCGCGCACATGGTAATTCCAGGCGCCGGCGTCTTCATCGTGGCTCAGCACCATCGAAACCCGCGCGTCTTTGTCGACCAGCCACAGGCGTTGATTTGGCACTTCAGGCACCGCGCGGTTGGCGGCAATCAGGGACTCCTCGGCACTGGTCTGAGTGCTCAGATCAACCAGATACAACTGTTGCGAAGACTGCGAGCCTTGAAAGCGGAAATAGGCCTTGTTTTCTATATCGACCAATGGCGCTTCCACCAGTGCCTCTTTGTGCAGAAAATAATGGCTTTTCAGCTGCAAGGTTTCACCGCTCAAATCAAAGTGCACCACCATCAGATGGATTTTCTTGTTGCGTTCACGCTGCATCTCCAGGATTAACGTGTCGGCATCGATCCAGTGCATGCCAATCACGCGGGTGTTGACCCGTTTGTCCTCTGCAATGATGCGATGCGCGGTGAGTGTGTCCGGATCCAGCACTTCCACCGCTTCCAGACCGTCGTTCAACTTCAATAAAATCATCAGCTTGTTGAACGGGTTGAGTACTACCTGCATCAACTCGCGGGGCCGCAGGTAGGTCTCGGCGTCGGCTTCGCCACTGAAATCCAGATCCAGCATGACCTTTGATGGGTCTCCGACTTGCGACAATTGCGCCAAATGCTTGGCAAATTCGTCGTTTTCGCTGGCATTCATTTCAAACGGAACCGCGTTGGTCAGTTGGGGCGTTTGCGCCTGCAACTGTTGCATCGCATCAATGGCATTGTTGATCATTTGCGCGGTGTAGCTGCGCCCAATGACCACCACGTTCAATTGACCGGGGTAGTTGATCACGCCCGGCTTGACTTCAAAGCCAAAACGTTCCTTGCCCAAATCAAAAATAAAACCGGAACCAAATCCAAGGTCGTACTCCATGTTGTTCCAGTAGTACTCACCGGCTTTAACACGCAGTAACACACTGGTGACGCCCTCCGGCACTTTTTTCATGTTGTGTGCCAGAAAGGCCTTGCCTTCACGTTTCAGTGTGATGCGGCTGAAATAGCTGTTGCTTTTGACTTGCAACAGCAAAAAGCCTTCATCCGGCCCGAGCGGTTTGCTGATGTTGGCATCGATTTCGATGGCGTCCCTGGCCTGGGCGAGGCCGAAGATGAACAGCAGAGGTATAAGTCTTTTGAACATGGCAATTTCCTTTCATTTTGAACAGTTAAAAAATGTGCGCTCGCCGCAGCAATCCGTGAACAAATCATGTGCGGCCGTCACACCGATCAGTCATCGGGCCATTTGGTGTGCTCGATCAAGTGCGATAAATACACCGCGTTCACCAGCCATCGTTTGGTGCCTTCCCAATAGGCACGGAAGGTTGGGTTGAAGGCAAATTTAATCACCCCGCCGGCGCCGATGCGATCGGCCACAACCAGGGGTTTGCCGGCCAGCTTTTCCTGCCATTCGGCGGAAATGAAACCGGCGGCCAGCGGTTTTTTAGTCGCGCGCAGTGGCGTGCCATACGGCGTACTCGCCGCTTGCAGCACGGCCGTCCCGCGCAGCAGCACGAATTGCGCGTCCTGGGTGAAGCCAAACCCCAGTGGGTGACTCAGATCGGCTTCGGCCTGCACAATGGCGCCACCAATGATGCGTTCAGCCAGGTCCTTGCGGAACTGGCCGTAGGGCAAATGTTTGCTCGCGTCGGCACCTTCGTCTGTCTCATCGGCTTTTTTTGCAGCGTTTTCTGCCGCTGATTTTTTCTCCGCCTGCAGATTTTTCTCCACCCAGCTGGCGCCGCGCTGCAGCGCGATCAGTTGTCCACCGGATTTCACCCACGATTGAATTTGTTGGGTCTGGGCCTCTTTCAAAGCGCTGTATTGCCCGTCCGGCAGGATCAGGTGGGTGTAGTCATCCAGATTGACGCGGCCCAGGCGATTCAGGTCCACCTTGACCAGTGGTTGCCGCACTTCGGTGTCAAAGAAATGCCACAGGCTGCCGGCCTGATAGGCGTTGATGCCGGGGCCGGTGAGCATCAGGATGCGCGCCTTGGGCACCCGTCGGATGGCCGGTGAACCGAGGTCCACCGAGCCGTTGTTGAGCCCGCCCTTGAGGGCGTAAAAGTCCACCCCATGCGCATCGGCCACGGTGTTCAGATCGGCAAACAGGCGGTCGTTGGTCTCGCGCCCGTTGAGCGACACAATCAGGGCGCCTGCGGCCAGCGTGCGTGCACCGTCGGTGGTTTGAATGTTCAGCGGTTTGCCGCTGGCTTTGATGGCGTAATCCAGTTGTAGCAGGTGATTCAATGCGGCCGGCGCATTGCCCTGTTGCCAGTCGATGGCAAAGGCCACCGCGTCGTCGGCGTAGTAGCGCCGCGCTTTGGGCCATTGCCATTCACTCAGGGTGTCCACCGCGTCGTCGCTGGCCTGCCAGGTCAGGCCCCAGGCCATCGGCAATTGCCAGGCAGACACGTCATAAAAGGTGTTGTCCTTGAACTCGGTGGTGACGTCAAACAGCGCGCGGATCAGGGTGGATTGCCGCTGCCGCAGCGGGATGTACAAAGCAGCGCCTTTGCGGTAGTTGTGCCCGCCGGCTTTCTTGTCCTGATTCAGCAAGCCCACGGTGATCCGGTGGTTGTGTAAAAAATCCACCAGTTTGCGTGCCTTGCGCCAGTCGCCGTTGAAATCCACCAGGTAACCGCGCGCACCGCGACTGGCCTGTTGTTCGGCCTGGTCAAAAAACTGACGACGGTACTCGAGGAAATCTGCGCGCATGTCCAGGGCCCCGTTGAGGGAGGATAAAGCGGTGACAAACTGGTTGCGTATGCCCTGTTGCAGGCTGCGTTCACCTTCGCGCGTCTGCACGCGTCCGCCCTGCGCGCGCGCCTGTTCAAACAACACCCCCACGCTGCCATGCAAGTCTGGATAAGTGGAGCCTTTGCCCGGGTAGTAGTCATCAAAACTTTCGCCCGTGTAGTACAGCTGTTTGTGCGCATCCAGGGCCGCGGCGTGATGCGTGGCGAGCTCCGCAGTGAGGGCCTGATTGCGCGCCGGAATCAACGGATTGGCGCGATCGGCCACACCCGGCTGAAAAAAGAAGGTGCTTTCGGTGCCCATCTCATGGTGATCGGTGAGCAGGTGCGGGTGCCAGCGGTGAAACGCCTGAATGCGTGCTCGCGATTCCGGTTGGGTCAACAGCAGCCAGTCGCGGTTCAGATCAAACCAATAGTGGTTGGTGCGGCCATTGGGCCAGTGTTCAACGTGCGAAGCGTCGTGCAGATCCGTGACCGTGGTGGCTGAACGAAACGCGTTGACGTGCGTGGCGTAGCGGTCAAAGCCATCGGGATTGATGGTCGGATCGATCAGCACCAGCGTGTCATCCAAGCGTTCACGCACGGCCGCGCGGGTGCTGGCCAGCAAGTAGTAAGCGTACAGCACCGAGGCGTTGCCGCCGGAAGATTCGTTGCCGTGCACGCTGAAACCATTCCACACCTTGAGCACCGCGTCGTTGCCCGCCAGCGCATCCAGGTCGGCGAGGTTCTCATTGCTGGAAATCAGCAGCAGCACCAGGCGCCGGCCTTCGTGTGACTGGCCGTAGTCAATCAGGCGCGCGTGCGGCGAGGCCGAGGCCAAAATGCCCATGTAGTAAACAATCTGATCGTGGCGCAAATGCTGATCACCCAGCCCAAAACCAAAAATCGCATCGGGGGTCGGGATTGCTGCATCAAACAATTCGCCCTTGGGCAGGTAGTATTCAAGCGGGGCGGCGTGGACCGTGGCCACACACAGGCACATCAGAAGCACGGTTTTTTTCAGCATTTTTATCGGCCGTATTGATTGACAAACGATTGTATTGCAGCCACACGCATTTGTCTAATGCGTTCGCCCAGCTGCGGACCGCTGTGTCCGGCCGCCATCAGTCCTTGCACGTCCACCCGGCCGGCGGCCTGGAATGCAGCGCGCAGAAAATCCGCCTGCGGATACACACTGAATTCATCGCCGGCGCGTCCGGTGGCATCGGCCTGGCAGGCCAGAATGAACTGTTCAAACAGCACCGGCTGGCGGTGTGCATCGACGCGTTCAAACAATTTCGCCAGTTGGCCCGCGGTCAACTCCATCGCCCGGTGCGCGTGCAAATGCCAGCGGCACACCTTGAGCGCCAGGTCGCGGTGTTTATTCGGTGTTTTCAGGCGCGCACACACGCTTTCCACCAGCGGCACTCCGCCGGCTTCATGGCCGTGATGCGCCGGCAACACGTCGACCGGCGTCAGGCCTTTGCCCAGATCGTGAACCAGCACGGCAAACACCACTTCATTGGCCAGCCCGGCGGCCTGATCCAACGCCATCAACACGTGCACGCCGGTGTCCACCTCGGGATGCCAGCGGGGCGTTTGTGGCACGCCAAACAGTGCATCGACTTCGGGCAGCAGCCGCGCCAGCGCGGCGCAATCACGCAACACTTCGATGAAGCGCGACGGGCGCGTTTCGGACAGCGCCGCGCTGAGTTCCTGCCACACCCGTTCAGGCACCAGCGCGTTCACTTCGCCGTTGTCCACCATGCGGCGCATCAGCGCCAGGGTGTCCGGGTGTACTGTGAAATCCAGCGCCGCGTAGCGCGCCGCAAAACGGGCCACTCGCAACACCCGCACCGGGTCTTCAACAAACGCCGGCGAGACGTGCCGCAGCACGCGCTGGCGCAAATCGGCTGCACCATTGTACGGATCAATCAACGCGCCGTCGCGGTCACGCGCCATGGCGTTGATGGTCAGATCGCGCCGCGACAGGTCCTCTTCCAGGGTCACCGTTGGGTCGGTATTGAATTCAAAGCCATGATAGCCCGGCGCGACGTTGCGCTCGCTGCGCGCCAGCGCGTATTCGCAGTGATCGTCGGGGTGCAAAAACACCGGAAAATCCCGACCCACCGGTTTAAACCCGCGCGCCAGCATGTCCTGAGGCGTGGCGCCGACCACCACGTAGTCGCGGTCGCGCACCGCCAGACCCAACAGTTCATCGCGCACCGCGCCACCCACCAGATACGTGTTCAGGGGCTGCACTGGGCGTCCACCTTCTGCTGCACGATCTGCGTGTTTGGCCACGGCCGGCTGGGGCGGCTGTCCACCGGCAGGGTCGGCATCCAGCTGGAGACCCGCGTTGGGCGGTGATTGATCAGCCAGTCATAAATGGTCACGTACGACAGGATGCGCGTGATGTAGTCGCGCGTTTCCCGATACGGAATGGTTTCCAGCCAGACGTCCGGCGACGGCGGAAAACCCACCAGCCAGTCTTCGGCCTTGCTGGCACCGGCGTTGTAGGACGCCGCCACCAGCAAGGGGTGATTGAAGCGCTGGTACAGGGCGTTCTGGTAGTGCACACCCAGGGTGATGTTGAAATCCGGCTGGTGCAGTTGACGCTTGTCCATGAACGGCAGGCCCAATTGCTGGCTCAGGTCTTCGGCCGTCTGCGGCACAATCTGCATCAGCCCGTGCGCACCGGCGTGCGACACCGCATCCGCCGCCCAGGCACTTTCCTGCTTGATGATGGCCATGATCCACTGCGGAATCAACTGATACTTACCGGCTTCCTGCTGAATTTTCTGTAAATGACCCAGGGGATAGCGTTTGGGGTAATCCCGCCATTCCCCCAGATCCACCATCACCGCGATCAATTTATTGTGCCAGCCTTCGCGATTCAGTTCATCGGCCAGCGCCAGCTTGTCGCTGCGAGACATGCCGCGGTAGGCGGCGTTCCATTCACTGCGCGCCAGTTCTGCCAGACCGGCGTGGTGCAATTCAATCGCGTTGCGAATCGCGCCGGGCATACTGAAGGTGTGTTGTGCATCGGTCGCGGCGGCCGGCACGTTGCACAAATGGTAGGATTTGCGCAGGTGGTCGGCGGCCAGAAACCCATAGTAATTGGCTTGTTTGGCCAGCGCATCAAACACCGCCTGAGCGGCCTTGCGATCGCCGGTTTTGGCCAGTGAACGCGCCAGCCAGTACTGCCATCGATCCTGTTTCAATTGCCGCTCCGGCATGCGCTTGAGGGCGTCCAGCACCTCGGGCCATTCGTTGTAGTACAGGTGGTAACGCACAATCCAGGCGCGGATCTGGTCGTCCTGCATGTCGGCGGGCAGGCTTTTCATGGCGCCGATGGAAAACGGCAGATAGTCGGTGGCGGCGAACAGCGCCAACTGGTGTTCGATCAGTTTGACCTTGGCCGGGTTGAGGGAAAAATGCGCGCGCAGTGCGGGCCAAAGCCGATGGAATTCATCCGGTCGCTTGCGCGCCTGCAGCAAGGCCGATTTCTCAATCAGCCAGCGGTGATCCGTGTCGTCTGGCCACGCCGTGGCCGAAGCCAGTGCCTGCATTGGATCCTGCAACAAGGCCGCGCCGCTGGCCAGCCAGGCCGGTGCCCGGGTGCCCATCTGTTGCCGCAGGCGTTGATACAAGGCACGGTTGTCGGCGTCAAAGGCCAGACGCAGACGACGCAGTCGCAGGCCATCGTTCAGGTGCCCCTGAGACGTCCACCATTTCACCGGACCCTGACAGCTGGCCGGCAAATCACCACCGCTGAGCCAACTGCCTTCGATCAGTGGCGCCAGATCGGCGGTCTGTGCGGTGGCGATGCGCGCCTGATAGTACCAGCACTGTTTGTTGCCCTGTCCCAGGCCGAAATAGCGTTGCAAATAGCCGGGCCATTGCTGTTGCTTGCCCAGCTCATAAGTGAACATGTCGTTCAGGCGCTTGATCAGGGGGCTGCCCGGATGTTGTCGGGCAAATTGATCGATGTCGGCTTCCGGCAGCTGGCGCATGCGCGCCGACAGCAAGGCATAATCCAGGTAGTGATCCAGTGCATAGCCCTGCAGCGGCTGACGTTGCCGTTGCACTGCGCTGTCCTGACCTTTGAGGGCCATGGGGTAGAGTTTTTTGAACAACAGCCGCTGATCCGTCAGATTGGCATGGGCGGTGCCAATAAGCAGCCAAATACAAAGCAATGCGCCGTTAATCCTCACCGGTTTCATGTTGCAATTGTTGCAGGAAGTCGAGCATGAAATCGTGCCGTTTACTGGCTTCATGCCGCGCCGCTTCCGTGTGGAAATTGTCTTTTAAATTGAGTAGTTTAGTATAAAAATGATCCAGAGTCGATACGCCGTCATCGGGATTTCTGCGGCGGCAGAAGGGGTCGTCTTCATTGTACAGCTGGCGTTGCAGCTGCGCGCCGACCATGACCACCCGCGCCACACCGATGGCGCCAAGGGAATCCATGCGATCGGCGTCCTGCACAATTTTCGCCTCCAGCGTTTCGGCCGGCACCCCGGCGGAAAAACTGTGCGCCTCAATGGCGTGCGCAATGGCCGCATGATCGGCGAGGTCATAGCCCCATTCGGACAGCAATTTGACCGCGCGTTCGGCCGACAGTCGCGAGGCGCTGGAGCGCAGCGGAGAATCCTTGCTCACTGGAAAACAGTCGTGCAACCAGGCCGCCGGCAACACCACATGCATATCCGCTTGTTCAGCCAGGGCCAGTTTTTTGGCCAGATTCACCACCCGCAGCACGTGCCGCACATCGTGACCGGGGTCGGCCGCCGGCAGCCGCGCGATGTACGCGTGAAAACGCGATTCCCAGGCCGCCGATTCGGGGCTCATCGACTGAACACCGTGAACAGGGACTCAAACAGCGCGCGCAACTCCAGCGACATCAAAGTGAAGCGGCTGTCGAGCAACTGCGCCGCGTCGTCGATTTCCAGCGCATCCATCTGATCCAGCACCGTGTCAGTGAAGCGGATTTTGCGAATGCCCAGATCGTGGCCGAGGACCAGTTCAACGCGGTCGTTGTAATTCAAACCCAATTGCGTCACCAGGTAACCGTTGTCGATGTGTTTCTGCATCTGCGATTGCAGTTGTTCAATGTTGCGTCCACGAATCACGCCCTTGGTTTCATCCAGCGTTTCCAGCACGATCTCATCGGCCAGAGTGAAGCCGGCGTCGCCGCCGCCCTGGGTGACCCAGGTGGTCAGGGTTTTGGCCACAGCGGAGGACGGACCGAATGCGCTGGCCGGCAGCGAACCCAGCGACTGGCGCAGTTGGCTGATCAACTCCTCGGCTTTGCTCTGGCTGGCCGTGTCAACAACGATCAGGTTCAGGCGCTTGTCGATCCAGGCCTGCAGCGTGGCCGGTTTGACGAACGCCCGCGGCAACAATTCGGCGGTGATTTGTTGTTTCATGTCCATCTGCTGTTTGCGCCCCGGCTTGCGTCCTTCCTCGGATTCAATGCGCTGCAGACGTTCGCTGAGGTGATGGTTGATCACCGCGGCGGGCAGCAGTTTTTCCTCGGCTCCGAGCGCGATCAGCAGGGCCTCACCGCTTTGCCAGGCGTGCACGGGGTGATCCGCACCGAATGGAGACACCCAGCCGCGGCTGACCATTTCCAGATCGCCGCACGGCTTGATGTGGTCTTTGTCGAGGGCGTCAGATAGTGTTTCGGCGCTGTGTGCAAACGCGTCGTTGAGTTGAAAGATTCGGGCGTTTTTGAACCACATGGGACAGTTCCATCAAAAAACGCGACATTGTACCAGAATGCATGCGCAATGGCAGCGCGTGCGCTTCACCGTCGTCTATTTTTTGGCCACATTGCGTCGACGCGAAAAATCAAAATACGGCATGCGGCTGTCGGCTTTGTCCAGGTCCAGCGCAGCGCCGTTGTGACGCAACACCGCCGCGGTGGCATCGGCGCCGTGCACGAGTTCCACAGAGTTCACATGCAAGAGACTTTTCAGATGGCTCTCGCGGGTCATCAAGCGGCTCCAGACACCGTGCGCCACAGACATCCGATTGATCGACGACGACGCCGGACCCTGACCCAATCGCTGCAACAGCGCGGCGACGTCGATCTCAACCGTCTGTTCACCGTCGTCAGCAAACGTCATGGGCATGCTGAGCAGGTTGTTGTTGACAAGCTCCTGTTCAAATCGCGCAGTGGAACTGCGTTGCCCGTCGGCGTTGTTGTACCACGACTGAAACATGAATTTGACCCGGTTTTCCTGATGCCCCCAATGCAGCAACAGCATTTCTTCCAGGCCCTCGGACGCGCCGTAAAAGTTCAGACGTATGTAGCCTCCGGCGCCGGCCTGGGAGTAAACGGGTCGCTTGAAACGGTATCTGAGCAGCGGCCTGGCCTGCAAATCCAGTTGCACCAATTGATAGGTTTCCATGTATTCATCGAAATTCCAGGCCCCCCACGGCGCTTTCAACTGCAACACGTTGCGGCCCTGTTCGGCGCTGTTGATGAACGCGCTGTCGCGATCTTTCTGATAGCGGAAACTGGTTTGCCAGCCGGCCAGACCCTGGTCAAACGACCCGTTGCTCAACGCCTCACCGGCCGGTGTTTGCGATTCCGGGGTGAAAAATCTCGGGTCCATTGCAGGCTCGAAGCGGGTAAATTCTTGCGGGTAGACCTCTTCATGCGGGTGCTTGATTTTGTGTCCAACCAGCTCAACGTCTTCCCCGTCGACCAGCACCTCGAGATAATACCCGCGACGGAAAAACCGGCTTTTCGGGTCGTTTTCAAAGGCCGCGAATTCTTCTCCAAACGGCCGCGCCTGCACCGGCGTCGGGCACACCACAAATTTCGTGCCCTGGTATTCATACGTGCTTTTGATCGAGGCTTTGATGCCGGCGTGCACGTGGCCGGAAAACACGTACTTGACGTTGCCGCTGCCGGTGATCAATTGCAGCAGTTGATTCTTGAATTCGTGCGGGTTGTAGGAATAAAACTCCATCTGGCTGAGCCCCACCGGCAGAATGTGGTAGTGCATGAACAACATCACCGGCTTGTCCCTGTGAGCGCGCAGATCGTCCGCCAGCCAGGTCAGCAACTGCTGCTTTTGAAGTTCGCTCGGGTATTTCTCCTGCGCCGCGATCACCACCATGTGCCAGTCGCCGTAGTCAAACGAATAATTCAACTGCGCATAGCCCGACAGCTGCTGCTGGGCTTGCAAAAACTGGGGATCCTCATTCATGCCGTCGTGGTTGCCGTGCACCAGCACCGGCGGTACCTGCTGTGCGGACACCAGGCGCACAAAATTGGCGAAGGCGTCCTCGTACGGATCCCACACCAGATCGCCGTTGTACACGACAAAATCGATCGGTGTTTTTTTGTTTTGCGAATTCACTTCCTCAACGAACTGTTCAAGCAGTTCGTTGAGCACGCCCAAGGCCTTTTTGTCGGTGTCCTGTGGCCCCATTTGCGGGTCTGAGTTGATGAAAAAACGAAACGTTTTCTTGTCTGCGTCGGAGTGAGGGCCCTCGGTGTTGCGTTCATGGACACATCCTGCAAGGGTCAAAGACAGCACCAGACAAGGAAAAAGCAACCTCAGCATAGACGCATCACCAAAAAAAATTCACGCAAGTATAGCAGAAACCCGGGCGCTTGACAGCACCGGCCGCATGCCACCAAGCGCTTGAACTGAATGCAGATTATGGCCCCTTCAGTGGCCAACAACCGCCCCCGCTATTGACGCACACAACGCCGTTTTTTTCGCTTCGGGCAAAGCTGAAGACACCCTGCAGCGCCCTTCACATGCGCATGCCCAGGCGGATCACGGTTTCAGTGGCGCGTTCAATGCCTGCCGCCACCCAGCCACGCCCTGTTTTGTGTGCAGCTGTGGCCGATTGAGCCTGTGCATGGTGGGCCGTTTCATCGGCCACGATGTGCTGCACCACCGCAGCGCACCCCGGATCGTTGACCCGCAGCCATTGCAGTTGCGCATGCAAATGTTTCAGAACAACGCCTTCCACTGCCGCGGTGCAGGTCATCACCCCGCGACGCCCGCCCAGCGCTGTGACAAACCCCAATGCAAATCCGCCCAGCGCGCACAACCAGTGCAATCGGCAACGCCGTTGCCCCCGTAGCTTCAGCGCCTGTGCAAACAACGCGCGGTGGTTTTTCTCATGCTGCAAAAATTCCTCCAGCATGGGTCGGTGTCTGGCCCGCAACACAACAGCCAGCAACCATTGCGCGCGATAGATGTTCACGGCGCCACACTCTCCAGCGTGATTGACCCGCAGGATGCGAATTGCATGGTTATTTTGGGTGCAGGCAACGTGCATCAAGGTGCACCTGGATCCGCTGGCTGGGCAAGCAGCGCCACCGCACACAATCCGATGGCGAGCAGATTCATGGTCAGCGGATTGAACGCCTCGAGCAACAGCGATGGCATCACCCAGGCCACGTCCAGCAACAGCATGGCAAACAGCGCGCCCGTGAGCAGCAGTGGCCAGCGCGCATGTGGCCGCAGCAGAATGGCCAGCGCCAGAAGAATTTCAGCCACCCCGCCGGCCCAGGATATCCAGCGCCAGTCCCACGGCAACCCGTGCAGCTGCACCAGCTGTTGCTCCAACGCGCTGGGCACCCACATTTTCGGCACCACGCCGTGGTACAGCAAGACAAAGGCCAGCAGCCAATGGGCCAGATGATTGATCCTCTGCAGTTGTTGTTCCGCGCGGCTCATAAAAAGCGTTCCCGCTGTTGCGGCGATGGCACGGCGCAATGCCGGTGGCGGCCAAACCAGCGATAGCGGTTCGAGGCCACCAGACGATACACCGCATCGCGCAACACCCGTGGACAGAAACGCAGTGCCCACAGCCAGCGCACAGGCGCCGGCAGCTCGCGACACACCCGCAGAAACGCATCGCTCATGATGTGTGCCTGGCCGTTTTGCAGATACACCATGGTGTCAAACACGTCGAGGGGCAGGCCGTGTCGGCTCAACAGGCGCTGACCGGCCTCAGACTGTACCGATGCCCAGCGGAATCTGGCCGCCACATCGCGGCGCAGAACAAAGCGACACCAGGCGCTGCACAGCACGCATTCACCGTCAAACAGGATCACGTGATTCGGTTCGGATTGGGGCGTCTCTGTGGTCATGGTCTTGGCTCCGTTGTCCCCAATATTTTATCACAGGCCTGCAGCCGCCGCTGCGCAATCGCGGACCTGAATCCGTCGTTCACTTGCGCGCCAGCAACGCATCGCGACACGCCAGTGGCTGCGCAGCTTGCACGCCGCCGGTGCAAAAAAAACCCGCAGTCGGCGGTGGCCGGCTGCGGGTTCGTGCGGGGGGAGGCCTGTGCGCGGGGTGCGTCAAACACCCCGCCCGGGATCATTCAAAACCGTGCACCGAGATCTCATCGGCGAGATTGGTCAACGTGCCGATGCCCAAGCCAAATGCGGTCGGTCCAAACGGCGGCGGCGGTTCATCCACAGCGTCCAGTTGAATCACACCGCCGGAGACCACCTGGGTGCTCTGATTGGCGCTGGCTTCAGACACACCGATCAAGGTGCCCACCTCAATCAAGGCAAAAAACTCGGCCGCACTCAGGGGGGTGCCCTCGGCGTCCAGAAACACACTGGTGCTGGTGTCCACCACCACATCAAAGACACTCAGCATGGGATCACTGATGGCAGTGATCTGGCCATCCAGGGTGACGTCATTCGCGTCTGGATTGCCGCGATCACGCACGCGGGTGGCGTACAGCTGCCCACTGGAATCGGCAAATCCACGCACTTCCACCTGGGTTTCTTCACTCAGGCCAGCGGCCAGGATGTTGTCCTCATCGCGCAGCTGCGGGGTGATGAGAATGGTGCGGCCATACAGTTCAATGTGTGAGCCGACACCAACCTCGGCCGGCAGCACCGGCTCTTCAAACTTGAATCGCACGTGCAGGTAATTGACTGAGGTGGCGGTGAGAACGCCGGTGTTGGTGTCCAAATCGCCCTCAACTTCCACTTGCACGCCCTCTTCAAAATCATCCGCATCGCCGTTTTCAAACACGGTGTCCACGGTCAGCTCAACCAGCTGTTCGCCGACCAGGTACTGATTCGGGTTGGCGGTCAGCGCCACAAAGCCTTCAACTGCACCGGGAATCATACCCACCGGCACGGTCACCAGCTCTTCCGGCACGCAGGCGATTTCAGTGACGTTTTCCAATGTATCACCCAGACCAAAAAGCGGATCCGGCGTGGCTTTGACTTCGACATAGGCGCCGTCCACAAAGCCTTCAGGACAATCCACGGTGGCGGTGCCAATGGCCACCTGTTGCACGCCGAGATTGAAATGCGTGGCATTCAGTGCGCTCACGTAGCCGGAAATTTTCCAGTCCGGCAGCGGATCGGTGTCCACTTCAAGACGGGTCACCACAAAGGTGGAATTGGTGTCCAGGTAACCGCTGATGCTGGCTTCCTGGCCGACCGTCAGATCGCCCAGCCCGGTGACGCCTTCAAAAAAAGTGTCGGCAGTGATCAAACCTTCGACATTGAAGATCTTGAAGTCCGGTGCGATGGACAACAGCGGCCCTTTGTGGGTGAGCACCAGCAACAGTTCAGTGGCGGTGCCGCCGTTGATGCCCGGCGTCACGTCGTTGCCGATGCGATAGCGGATTTTAAAGCCGGTGCCGCCCTGCACGCGCAGCTGATCATACGGCACGCCGTCCTTCAGGATCACGGTGTTCTCGTCCACAAAGAACTGCCGCGTGTTGTTGATCACGATCGGAAAGCCGGTGCCGCCTTGCACCTTGATCTGTTCAGCGTCGCCTTTATCGGCCCAGAGACTGGGGCTCAGCAGCAGTCCGGCCATCAGTGTCAACGCGTGTTTATTTGTGTTCATGTTCTCTCCTTTCATTGCGCTAGGGATATTGAATGTCTTGTTCGTCCGATTTGTAAAAATAGATGCCCAAACCGAGATTCGGGATCACCGCTTGTTCCTCTTCAAGATCCGAATGCCTGACCAGATGTTCCAGGTATTCGTCGATTTCATTGGCCAATTCCTGACTGCGCTTGCGAATGAATGATTCGGCGATGTGACTCAGGGATTTGGGCAATTGATCCTGCATCACGATGCGCTGGAAGCGCGGCCCTTCGCGCGCCGGATCGATGTTGTGATCAATGGTTTCAATCAGGTACTGGGTGGACAGGGCGAGAAAATCAATTTTCTGCAGGTCATCGGGGTCGTTGTCCGTCAAATAGTACGGCTTGATCAACTCCACCCGACCGTCGTCGTTGATGCGCACCGCCTTGGAATCCACCAGTTCATCCAGGATCGAGCGGTAGGTGGCGCCGCCGGAATGGCGTTCCACCAGTTCGATGAACGACGGGCCGTCATCGGATTCGATCGGCAGAATCAGTGGTTTGTCGTACTGATCCTGATAGTGTTTGTCTTCGGCCCAGGCGGTCAGCACGCGGCCGGCGCGGTGCCACTGGCGATGCACGTGTGCCTGATTGATCAGGTCCAGTTTCATTTGCTGATCGACCTGCGGGCGCGACAAGCCGGTGATCACGGCAATGCGCGATTTCGTCGGCGCCTTGCCATTGAGGCCAAAATGCCGGTTGGCCACATCCACGTAGGTCCATTTCAGCGCGTCACTGACCACATTGAACGGCACGTTCAGACGCAACAGGATGCGCACCAGCGGCCTGAAGATCTGAATCAACATTTGTTGCACCGATTTGATCAGTGAATCACTCATACAACACCTTGCCCTCTGTTCAACGGCCATCGGTCGACGCCGTTTGTAATCAATATTGCAAATAGTAAGGCAATGTCGATAAAAAGGCAAAATATTTGTAATATATTTTACAATATTTTAATTTTGCCGCTTTAATTTGCACTGCGCATAGAAAATTTCGTCGGGATAATGGCTGCTGTTCTGCCCGCCGCGGTCAAAAAAAAATGGCCACCTGCAGGCGGCCCAGTGATTCCGCGGTTTGATGCTTTGGGGGGGAGTTAAGGGCCAATGAAGTCGTCTGGCCGTGTCTGTTTTTTGGTCTGACAAGGCAAAGCGAGAGAGGTTTGCGAAGGATAACGCCGACCGACAAAAAACACACCCGGCCGAATCGGATGACCTGAGAAAAGCAGCAAGCCTGGCGAGAGAAGTGCCGTATGCCCGGCGCAAACACATGCCGGGCGTTGCCGCAAGCTGCTTTTCTCAGGTCATCCGCATCGCGTCAAAAAGTGCTTTGAGGCCCTAGTAAAAGTCGTTGGCAAAAATCAAATCCTGACAATCGGCGATCTGTTCCGGCGAGGCAATCACATGAAATTCAGCATTGGCTGGCATCACCGCCAGGTCTTGATTGTAAATCGCCCATTTCTGCTCCACTGAACTGAACCACACACCGATCGGGTGGTCATTGAACACACCGCCGTTGGCACTTTGCGTGACCTGCAATTGCGCGCAAGCGACGCCATTGATCAGGGGGTGGTCGATGTAGGTGTCGTTGAAACCGATGTTGCCAGACTGCGCGCGGTGCACCCAGGCGCTTTTGCTGGCCGGTTGATGGGACACGTTGAAATTGGCGTTGATCGGCAGATTGGCCAGATCGGCGTTGATGATGGCCCAGGCTCCGGAAAAATAAAACACCGCCGGCGGGTGCGTGTTGTAGATATTGGTCCAGTGCTGGGTGACGCTGAGGATGCGCGATGAGTCGCCATCCAGTCCGGTGGCGCTGAGTGTGGTGCTGTTGTTGCCCGAACTGCTCACCGTGTGTTCGAAGGTGTTGGCCGAACTGCCGAATTTGAACAGATTAAAAGCCGCACCGGTGGCGATGTTGATTGTGGTCTGTTCATTGAACACGCGCCACAATCCGTTGGCGTAGTAGATGCCCTCATCGGCGTTGTTGTACACCCCGGGGCTGCCGGGCGGGTTGTAATTGGCCGT
The DNA here is from genome assembly GCA_050303435.1 of Marinicellaceae bacterium. GTDB lineage: Bacteria > Pseudomonadota > Gammaproteobacteria > Xanthomonadales > Marinicellaceae > JBNLBT01. The sequence goes on along the minus strand of JBNLBT010000004.1, from coordinate 17,812 downwards.
GAGGTGCAGATCGTCCAGCGCGGCCTGCCCGGCGAGCCATTCGGAACGCATGGGGCTGGTGTGTGTGCCTGAACCGGTGTGCCGGTGCTGCAGCCAGGCGTCGCCGGCTTCGTACGCGCCGATGTCCAAATCATCCGCACCACCAGCGGCCGTGCCTTTCTTGAAACGGTTGCCGCCGTCGGCGTCGACCAGATCCACACCGGCCACGGCAAACAGCGCGAAGCCATCGCCGCTGTCACGCGCCGGTGAGCCGGCGCGCAGGCGCGCATTGAAATGCGCGATCACCTGCGGGTCGGCGTTGATCGCGTCCGGACCCGGCGTGAAATTGCTGTTGAGCGGGTTGTTCCAGTACAGGTTGTTGTCGTTGCTGACCGTCACGCCACCGATGAAATCGAAGCCGCGACCACATTCGGCCACCAGGTTGTTGTACACAAAGGCGTCCACGCTGGCGCCGCCCTGCTGCACCAGCTCCATGCCCCAACGGGTGTCGTACATGGTGTTGTTGACGATGTCGACGTTGATCGGCCCGAGCGGGTCTTCGTTGCGCACGTGCAGGCCGGAAAAATTCCAGAAATCGCTGGTGTCGAGAAACACGTTGCTGAACACATTGGCGTCGATTTCGCCTCCGCCGGTTTCACCGAGGATCAACAGGCCGGCTTGCACGCCGCCGTGAAACTCGTTGCCGACCACATCCAAATCCATGTCGCCGAAATCGCTGTTTTGCAGCGTGATGCCAATGGAATCGCTGCCATCGGCAAACACCGTATTGCCGACCAATTCGGCGGTGACCGGACCGCCGTTGCCCCACACTTTGATGGCGCCGTGTTCCACCGTGGTGGTGCCGGAATTGTTGACGTTGACCCGATTGTAGCGGATGGAAATGTCCATGCCGCTGGACGCCTGGGTGATCACATTCAACGGATTGACGTGGGTGCCGCCGTTGATCACATTGTCGCTGATGCGCAAGTTCATGCGCGGTCCGCTGGTGTGAATCACGTACAGTTTGCCGGTGTCAAAATGCAGGCCCCGCATGAACAGCGTGTGTGAGCTGGCGGCGTTGGCCACCACCGTCACCAGCCCGGTGAACGTCGGTGTGTAGCCGGCACCGGCCACCAGGGAGACCGGATTGCTGATGAACACATTGCCCGCATCCGGCGTGTCGCTGTTGATGACTATGGTCTCGCCTTCCGGCGAATTGTTGGCGCAATCCAGCAAAGTGCCGTTGCACGGCGCGCTGGCGCTCGGCCAGTTCACCAGAGCCTGCGCGCTGATTGCGTAAAACATGAGTACTATAATGCCGCCCGTTTTCATGAGAATCCCCTGCGAATATATTTCTAAAACACACCCTTTGATTGCGTATTGCTGCGTTTATTTATGACGCACATCCAAGGAAAATGCGGGTTTGATGTTGAAAACGTGACGCACTTCATCATTTAACCGGCGCGCCGCTCAGACATCTTTCAGTTTTTTATCGCCCGTCATCGAATGGCGGCCCAGGTGACGACGGCTGTCACTCAATGCACCCGCCGCGCCCTTCAAAATCTGCTATCATGCCGAAAAAACCATGCAAAATCTGAAGAGCGCTCTTAAACCATGCAAATACAACCGGACGTCACCGCCCTGATCGGCAACACCCGATTGCTCAAGATCCCTTCGCTCTCACGACTCACCGGTTGTGAGATTCTGATCAAGTGTGAATTCGACAACCCCGGCGGATCGATCAAAGACCGCGCAGCGTTGCAGATGATTCGCGACGCCATGCAGCGCGGCGAACTGAAACCCGGCATGACCGTGGTCGAAGGCACCGCCGGCAACACCGGCATCGGCCTGGCGCTGGTGGCCCGCGCCCTGGGATTGAACATGTTGTGCGTGATGCCGCGCGGCCAGGCGGCGGAGAAGCAACGCATGGTGGAACTGTTTGGCGCGCAATTGCACCTGGTCGACCCCTGCCCGTTCAGCGATGAAAACCACTTCTATCACACCGCGCGCCGTCTGTCCGAAGACCGGCCGGGGCGCTGGTGGGCCAACCAGTTTGACAACATCAGCAATTACCAGGCCCATCTGAGCGGCACCGGACCGGAAATCTGGGCACAAACCGATGGCCGGCTGGATGCGCTGGTGTCGGTCAGCGGCACCGGCGGCACCATCGCCGGCGGTTCGAACTTCCTTAAGTCCCAGGATGAAAACATCCAGGTCTGGCTGATTGATCCAGACGGTTCGGGCTTGCACAATCACCTCGCGCACGGCGAGTTCAGTGCCACTGGCAGTTCCATCACCGAAGGCATCGGCATCATGCGCGTGGTGGAAAATTTTCGCCGTGCACGCATCGACCGTTCGGTGAATCTGCCCGACGCCGATCTGATCACTGTGGCGCACGCGCTCAGAGCCAACGACGGCATTCTGGTCGGCTCCAGCAGCGCGCTGAATGTGGCCGGCGCCCTGCTGGTGGCGGCGCAGGGCGGCGCCGGACGCCGCATTGTCACTTTTGCCTGCGACGACGGTCAGCGCTCAGCATCGAAGCTGTACAACCCGGAATTCCTCGCCGCGCAGGGATTGGACACCATTCAAGGCATCGATGCCTTGTGGGCGCAGTATCGGCGTTTTGATCCGGCGCGGATCGTGCAGGTCGAAACACTCCGTGCAGGCGCATGACGCCGGCGAAATGTATTTCATCGCGCTGCAGCCGCCGCCGGCGCTGAGCGCACAAATCACGGCAATCAAACAGGGACTGGCGGACCGCTGGGGCCTGCGACACGCGCTGCGTTCTCCGCCGCACATCACCCTGCGCAGCCCGTTTCGGTGGACCGCTGAACAGCGCACGTCGCAGGCGCCCGGATTGCAACACTGGGCCGCGACGCAACGGCCGGTGCACATTGAATTGAATGGCTTTGACTGTTTTGCCCCGCGTGTGCTGTTCATTCGCGTCGAGGACAACCCGGCCTTGAGGCAACTGCAGCAAGGGCTGATGCAGCATCTGATCCTCAGCGGTGCTGCGCCCGCCGAGGCGCACCCACGCCCATTTCACCCGCACCTGACCCTGGCGCACCGCGATCTGACGCCCACGTTGTTTGCCCGCCTTTGGCCGCGCTGGGAGACGCGCGCCTGGCAGGCACATTTTTGCGTTGAGTCTGTAGATCTACTGTGTCTGCACGCCGACGGCTGGCGCGTGCACAGCGCCTGGCCGTTGCTCAATCGCGACTGAACCAGTCGCGCGTCAGCGGCCACAGGGTGTCGCTGAATCGGCGCGAAAAAAACCCGAAATGATCGATGGACTCGACGCCAACCTCGGCCGGTGTGATGACCCGCAATTCAGCTTCAGAGGCGTTGCGATAAAAGGCGTGCAAGCGCCGAATCGCAGCCTCAGTGCCAATGGCGTCGTCGCTCAGGCCCAGCGTCAAAAGCCGCCCCGAGAAGCGGTGGTAATGCGTGTCCACCCCCTGCGCGCGCAACTGCGCCTGCATGTCGGGGTTTTTGCGGCGCAGGTGCCATTGCTGCATCACGCCCTTGGGCACGTCTTCCAGCAAACCCAGTCGCTTGCCGGGAAAATAGCCCACCACCCGGGTGACCGCGGGAAACAGCACGTGCCACATGAAATACAACTTGCGCCGTTGCGCGGGGTGCCAATCGCGGTAATGCGAGGTCTGTGCGCCCACCGTGAGCAGACGATCCAACGCGCCGCAGCGCGCAGAAAAACCCGGCACCGCGCCACCGATGCTGTGTCCGATCAGGCACAGCCTGTGGCCGGGGTGTCGCGACTGCGCGTGCGCCACAACAGCGTCGAAATCCAACTCACCCCAGTGCAGCAGGGTGCCGTCAAAGCCGCGCAATTTGTCCGGTCGTGAGCCGGCGATGCCGCGGTAGTCGTAGCGCAGCACCTGAAAGCCGGCGCGCGCCATGTATTCGGCGTAGTAAAAATAGTATTGTTTGTCCACCGCGGTGGCCGAATTGATGATCAGCACCGCGCCTTGATCCTGCGCCGCATCGGCCGGGTGCCAGTGGGCCGCCAGTGGAAACCCGTCGACCGCAGCGATGCGCAGTGCCTCGCCCATCAGGCGTCCAATTGTATGGCGTACAGCGCCATGTGATCGCCTTTCTCATCGCTGTATTCCCGCACCAGCTGCATGTCAAGTTTTTCCAGCAGCCGGCGGGAGGGCGCGTTGTCGGCCAAGGCAATCGCCACCACACGCGGCAAACCCAGCGGCGCGCGGGCCAATTGCAGCACCGCGCGGGCTGCTTCCAGCGCGTAACCGCGCCCCCAATGGGCTTTGCGCAGGGCAAATCCGATGTCCACATCGTCCAGTGTTTCGCGATTGACCAACCCACACAGACCCACCGGTTCAGCCGAATCCTGCAAGGCCACCACGTACATGCCAAAACCGTCTGCGCGATAGGCCGCCATCATTTTGTCGCGAATGTACGCGCGTGCGTCGTCCTCATTGCGCACACCGCGGTCGCCGATGTTGGCCAGCCAGTCCGGTTCATTGACCAGCGCGCGGATGAACGCCGCGTCGTCCTCGGTCACTTCGCGCAGCGTCAGCCGTTCGGTTTGCATTGGCACCATGGTTTACCCCGTTGCATATAAAAAACCCAGATTGTAGCACCGAGCCGCGCTGAATTCATTGCACCGTGTGCAGTTCAAAACGCGCGTCCAGCAGGTGCAAACCGATGTCGCTGAAATACCGGCTGCCGCTGACCAGCACCACCGCACCCACACGGCGCGCAGGATTGAATCCGGCGAAGGCAACAAACCCCGGAGTGCCACCCTTGTGGTAGTACACCACCTCGTCGCTGCCCGGCACGCGCGCCAGCGACCAGCTCAAACCCACCGGTACGCCGCCCGGACCGGGCCGTTCGCCTTGCGTGTGGTGCATCGCCGCGGCCAGTGGTGTGGACCGCAAACCGGCCAATGCGGCCAGATAGCTGAGCACGTCCCTGGCCGAGGCGCGCAAGCCGCCCAACGCCTGAAATTCACCCAACACCAGCGCCGGCGTGTGCCGACCTTGTCGGAAACCACTGACCCGCAGAGGCTGTTGCGAGGCCGGCACGGTAAAATGCGTGTGTTCCAGCCGCAACGGCTTCAGCACCCGCTCCTGCAACAAGGATTCGAACGGTTCACCTGCCACCGATTCGATCACCGATTCAATCAGCACATAGCCCAGATTGGAATAGCCATTGGATTGCGCATCGCGTTCGCGCAGCGCCTGCGGCAGGGCCTCAAGCAAATCCGCCGTCGAATAGTGTGCATAGCGGTTGCCGTCGGCCACGTCCACATTGGCCGGTTCTCGGGGCAAACCGGCGGTGTGCGTCAACAACTGTGCCAGCGTGGGGGCAGCGCGCCCGTCATCGGGCAGGCGTGCACGCAGCGACGGCACCAGGGCATCAATGGGCCGCTGCAAGTCCACTTCACCGCGCAGCTGCATGTCTGCCAGCAGCACCGCTGTGTAGGACTTGGTCACCGAACCCAGTTCAAAGATCGAATCGCCATCCGGCGCGGTGTTGCCCGCCGGGTCAACGCGACCAAAACCAAGCGTGCGCGGACCGTCGGCGTCCACCACCCCGATCACCACGGCGAAATGGTGACCCAGCTCAATGCGTTTGTGCACTTGCTGGATGACTTCGGCGGGCCATTCGGCGTGCAGCACTGCCGTACTCAGAATCAAGGCACAGGCCGTCAGCGCTCTGCAATAAAACATGGGTTTATCCTCATCGCGATGTGTTCATGGGGTTGCGGCCACGGCGCACCCGCGCCAGCCAACCCCTGGCTGAATTCGACCAACCGGCCGCGCAGAAGGTTCGGATGTTTTGCCGCGCCCTCGCCGCGCCCAGTCCGATGGCGCGCACTAAACGGCCAGCACGCCGCTTTTTTTCAATTGCGCCATGTCACGCCCCGGCGGCAGGCCGAACATGCGCGCGTATTCACGGCTGAATTGTGAGGCGCTCTCGTAGCCGACCCGATGCGCGGTGCTGGCGGCGTTGAGTCGATGCGCCACCATCAACTGCCGCGCCTGCACCAGGCGCAGCGATTTCTGGTACTGCAGCGGGCTCATGGTGGTGACCTGTTTGAAATGCGCGTGAAACGACGACAGCGACATGCCGGCGATGGCGGCCAGATCCTCGACCCGCAGGTTCTGGCGGTAATCCTCGCGGATGCGTTCAATGGCGCGCGCGATGCGTTGCGTGGCGCTGCCGTTCAGAGCGATCTGTGCAAACGCCGCGCCGACCTCACTGCGCAACACCCGATACAACACCTCCTGCATGGCCGGACGGGCCAGCACCGCGGCGTCTTCCGGCGCGTCAAGCAAACGCAGCAGGCGCCACAGACTTTCGCCCATGCGCTCACCGACGCGACCAATGAACACGCCGCCGGGGCGCTCATGCGTGGCTTGTAAAGTCATGCCGGCTGCCAGCATCAATTCAGAAATCATGGCCGCATCGATGTTGATCTTAACCACCAGGTAGGGCGCGTCAATTGACGCGCGGGTGATGCGGCCGATGACAGGCAGATCCACGCTGACCAGCAAAAACTGCGCCGGCCCGTATTCAAAGACCTGGCGGTTGACCAGCACCTGTTTGCTGCCCTGGAGAATCAGGCACAGCGAGGGTTGGTAAACATTGGGCATGGTGTGCTCGGTGGTGGTGGTGCGAAACAACGACAGGCCTTCGATCGCGGTGTCATTGACGCCTGCTGATCTGGCGTGTCTTGCGGCCAATCGAATCATTTCAGCGCGGTGTTGTGCAAGCATGGCGTGCCCTCATTTAAAGCCCGTCCCATTATAGTCCAGCGGCGCTGTTGCCGTGTGAACATGCGCAGAATTTTGTAGTTTTAGGCAAGCATCGCGGTTTTCCGGGCAGGCGCACCCTGCACCCGCCCATGGTGCAAGTCAGCGACCACCGTTCATCGCAAATTTCTCTCGACTAGACGTCTAAACATCCACTTAACCTGTTTAATAGGTAAAGTGTGGCCGAGTCCGGGTGTCGGTCGACGCGCTCAGGGGATTTTCGAACCCACCCCGGTTGTTATCATCCAACCAAGAGGTAGAAAAACATGAACGCTTTAAGAACCCTTTGCGCGGCCCTGGTGCTGACCGTCAGTGCCCCCGCCGCACTGGCCCAAACCATCATCGCAGACAACTGCACCGGCAGCAATTTCAACAAAGTGGCCAGTGCACTGGACATCGCCGAACCGGCCATGAGCAGAGCGGCCGATCAACGCATTTATTTCAACCCGGCCAATCACAGCCATTTTGTCAAATGGTTTGGTCCCAACGTCAACAGCAAGAAATGGGACGTGTTTGCTCGCGTTTACGCCATGAACCATGAAATGGGCGATGAATACACCTATTCATGCGCATGCCCGGCCAACATCGAAGCGCAAAATCAAATCGCCTTTGCTTTGCCCGGTATCAGCTTCGTCAACCTGTGCACGCGATTTTTTACCAATGAATTCGATGCGCACCAGCGCGCGCACATTCTGATTCATGAAGTGTCACACGGCACCCTGGGCACCGACGATCCGACGGGCCTGGGTCCGCAACCGGATGACGTGGCTGAATACGTTGAAGACAACCCCAACATGAGCAAATTCATCGCCGAGAGCTACGCCCATTTTGCCTACTCCGTTATCTTTGATTGAGCGATCCACACCAAACGGCCGACGCGGTGCCCCAACGCACGCATCGGCCAACCGATCTCATTGTTGGCACAGGGACGTGCCGCTCTTGTGCGCAGCAAGGATGCGCATCTTCAGCCACGCCAGCCGCATCAAAAGAACAGAGCGGCTGCACAATGGGCCGTCCAGCCGCCGCCCTTCACTGACCGGTGGAAGGCACCTCAAAGCCATGCACAAAAATGATCTCGGATTCATCAAAAAACTCCGCGGTCAGGGTCTTGTCCCGATCCATCAGCAGCTCACAGGGATTCACGTCGCTGTTGCACTCACCGAAATCCACCTGCCAACCGAGGAACACCGCGCCGTTCTGTGGCGCGGCCACCAGCGTCAATTCGGTGCCCAGGGCAAAGGTTTCGGTGCACTCGCCACTGCAATTGACGCCCAGCGTGCCGGTCACCGTGCCGGGCCCGGAGACGTGAATGTTCAAGGCCAGATCCGGGCCGCCCGACTGAAACAGGTACTGTTCGCTGTCAACATGGCCGGGGTAATTGTCCAGCCCGGTCAATTCATGGCTGCCGGTGAACAACACACCCAGCCGCGGCGGTGAAACCGACTCATCGACTTGCAGATCGCGGGCAATGGAAAACCCGTCCAGCTCGGTGCCGTCGATGCCGCGCGAGATGCGCGTCAACTGCTGGGTCTGTCGATCCAGCCAGTACACGTCGTACTCGCCGTCGTCGTCGTCGCTGAAATCAGCGCCGCTGCCGTCGTCGGAATAATTGAACACCACGTGTCGGCCGTCTTTGGACACCATCACTTCGTAAAACACCGACGTGAAATCGAGGCTGTTGCCCAGCGGTTCGCCGTGCTCGTTGTACGAGACCAGTTCCATGGTCTGATTCAGGCGGTCGTAAATGAACACCTGCAAATACCCGCGGCCTGTCAAGTCATCGGCGGTCAGATTTTTCGCCGCGCTGGTGAACACCACCAGTTCGGCGTCTGCCGACAATTTCACCCCCACCGAATCCTGGTCACCACCCACCCCCGCCGCGGTTTCACTGATGCGCTCCAGCGTCTGCGTTGACCAGCGGTACAGAAATATGTCGTCGGCGTCGTTCACATCGTTGGGCACCAGATCGTCGGCGATCGAATTAAAGGCAATCCACACATCCGCGCCGGTGCCGGTCAGCGTCGGTTGTTGCGACCAGCTGCTGCCGCCATTGCCCGACAGCGATTCGCTGATCAGACGCAATTCACCGGTGATCACATGATAGGCGTACACATCCAGCACATTGACGTTGGTGTCGGCCGCCACCAGATTGGCAAAGGTGGAGAACACCAACAGGCCCTCGTCGTTGATGTTGGGCCAGCTGCCTTCGGCAACCAGGGTGAACGTGGCCGTGTCGCGGTCGTATACATACAAGGTGTCCACGCCCAGATCGATGTCACCGGCCGGTGGCACTGTGCGCGTGGAGAAGGCCAGAAAGCGCCCGTTCTCCGAAAGATTGGCCTCGCCGTCCACATTGCGCGCGATGCGCTCAATGCTGTCATCCTGGCGATCCAGCAAAAACAGCGACAGGGTCACATCGCCGATGTCCTGCGGCACCAGATTCACCGCCTTGCTGACCAGCGCCACCCAGCGGTGATCGGCGCTCATGCTGCGCGAAGACACGTCCTGTGTGACCGCAGTGACCGGCACCTGGGCGGGGGCCTGCAGGGCAAAAGTGCCGTTGCCGATGTGCAGGCTGTACATTTTCTCAGTGTCTCCCAGCGTCGGGGCTGTGATCAGATCCGTGGCTGTTGAGATGAACAACAGGCGTGTGCCGTCGCTGTTGAGCACCGGCACCTCGCTGCCGCCGTTGGGCGTGTCACCGGATGCATTCTGGGTCAGCAAGGTGGTGGCGCCACCGGCGGTCTGGTATAAAAACAGATCCGATGCATCGTTTGCATCGCCATTCCAGAACGCGTCGTCCACCGCGTTGAACACCACGCGCGCGCCGTCGGCAGAGATGTTCAAATTGTACAAGTAGCCAAACACATCGCCCAGCACCTGGCCGTTGATGTCGCGATTGATGCGCAGGTTTTGTGTGCCATCGAAATAGAACACGTCGAACGCGTTGTTCACATCGCCGGCGACCAGATCGTTTTTGATCGACTGGTACACCACCGTGCCGAGGTTGCTGACCGCCGCGCCGATCAGATTGCCGTCGTCGGTGCTGCCCTGGCCGTTGGGCTGCACGGTCACCTGCGTCACCGCGCCGGTGAAACTGTGGTACAGAAAGATGTTGTTGGCACTGCTCAGCGCGCCCGGCGGCATCAAGTCGCTGGCATTGGAACGCCACAACAGCCATTCGCCGTTGGGCGAAGCGTCCAGCAACGTCACCGAATCGTCGGCCGCGGCGGTGCCGGCGTCGTTCAGGCTCAACAGGGTGATCGCACCGGTGTTGAGGTTTTTGCGGTACACCTGGGAATCGGTGGCGTTGTTGTGCAGCGGATCGATCGGCGTTTTGCTGTCAAACACCACCGCATCGCCGGACGCCATCAAGCGCATGCCACCGACACTGAAATAATCCGCGCCGCCGTTGTAGTCGCTGACGTTGCTCAGCACACCGGTGCTGAGATTTTTCAAATAGATCCCGTAAGAACTGCCGCCGATGGCGTTGGGATACACCGAGCTGTTGGTACGGATCAACACGTGTTGACCGTTGCTGGACACTTCCGAGGTGTTGATCAGGCCGTTGTCGGTGAATTCACCGCTCAGCGGCACGGAACTGCGGGTCAACTGACCGCTCACCAGATCCAGCACAAAGGCATCGCGCTGGCGGTTGTTGTCGCCCGGCACCAAATTACTCGACTCACTGACGAAACTGACGTAACGGTCATTGGCCGAGAGCTGCAGTCCCAGCACGTCGCCATTGGCCACCGCACCGATGTCCACTCGCGGCGCGCTCAGCCAGTGTATCGCCTGCGCCTGAACCGCCGACCCCGCCCACAGCAGCCCCCATAAAATCACACATTTTTTCACCTCACCACTCCATTCAGATGTTTCAGCCAGCTTAGCGAAAAAGCCCGTCGGCAATGCTGAAAAACCACTGAACAGGTGCTGAAATCACACCCAATGCAGCTCAACAACGCCACACGACGCCGGCACACGGGCCATGATGACCATGCAGCGGATCAATTTGGGCCAGCGAAATCAAACCGCGCATGACACCTGCCCGGCTGCTGTGACTGTGACAAACGACCGCCGCCTGACCAATCCTGGCCCTGTGCAGCGGACGTGCGCACTCAGAATACTTGATGCATCGGCTCAAAGCCACTAGCATGTTGTGGCAGCAACACATTTCATCCAGGAACATCACATGCCAACTCATCGCACAAAACTCTGCCTGCTTGGCGCCGCGCTGTGCCTGCATTGCGGCTTGTCAGCGGCCCTTGAAACAGCGCAACAACTGGACGACGGCTGGACGGTTTCGACACCGGCCAAAGAGCATTTTGATGCAGAAAAATTCCGCGCCTTGGATGCCTACATTGAAGCCGAAAAGCGCCAGGACCTGATCGGCGTGTCGGTGTTCCGCAACAACCGCATCGTCTACGACAAACACCTCAACGGCGCCACAGTGAGCACCACCACCGACATCCGCTCGGCGACAAAAAGCATCACCTCGCTGCTGCTTGGCATCGCCATTGATCAAGGCGTCATCGCCGGTGTGGAGGAAAAAATTCTGCCCTATTTCGATGCCTACCGGCCGATCCAGAACCTCGATGAGCGCAAGCGCAATGTGCGCATCCGCGATCTGCTGAGCATGAGCGCCGGATTCGATTCCGACGACGACGTGCCGGAATCCAAAGGCAATGAAAACAATCTGGATGAACTGAGCGGTGACTGGGTGCGCTACGCCATCGATGTGCCCATGCTGCACGCGCCCGGCGAACACTGGGCGTATTCCTCAATGAACACGTTTTTGCTGGGTTACATCATTGAACAGGCCAGCGGTGAGCCGTTGGAGTCCTTTGCCAGAAAACACCTGTTTGATCCATTGGGCATCAAAAATTTCACCTGGCGCAAAACCCCCACGGGTCACGTGGTGGCGCAGGGCAACTTTAAAATATCCACCCGCGACATGGGCAAAATCGCCCACTTGATGCTCAACCGGGGCCGCCACAACGGCCGACAAATCGTCTCAGCCGAGTGGATCGCCGAATCCATCCAGCCGCGATTTGAGGTGCCCTGGGCGAACTACGACAGCTACGGCTACCAATGGTATAACCACGCGCTGGACATCGATGGCGTGCAACACCACGTCATCCTGGCCTCCGGCAACGGCGGCAACAAACTCTACATCGTGCCTGAACAGCGCCTGGTGGTGACCGTCGCCTCCACCGCCTACGGCCAGGGCCGCGCCCACCACCGCGCACTGCAAATCCTGCGCTTGGTGCTGGCCAGCATGAAACCACAGAACGATGCACAACCCACAGCGCAGAAATCAGATTTGCGTTTTGATCCCTTGAAGTAAAGCGCGTTGCCGATGGCCATCAATACAAACAACTCAACTTTGACTTTTACAGCCCCCCAATGATCACAGCAGCCCACATCAAACAATTCATCAAAACCAAAAGTTTCGGTGTCATCATCCAATACATTAAGGATGATTTCTCAAACACCGATGAATTTGACATCATTGATGAGATTTACTCCCGGCTGGTGTTGCAAAAAAATGCCAAAGTCGCCGCAGCATTTAAAAACACGACCCATGTCATGCTGACTGAAAATCTCGATGCCAGCGCCGTGGCTTTGCTGCAGGATTATGTCAACTCCGGTTTAAAATCTTAAGTGGACACCCATGACCGTGGACTCGTGTAATCCCGTGAATCATCTCAGATCATGATTGGCAAAAAAGACATCGATTTATACATGGAATACGATGCGCATGGCATGTGGGGTCGATGCGTGCCAAAACATCTGGCACAGTTTTCAAATTCACCGGCTTTTTCAATTCTCTACGATTTGGTCGGCCGTCTGGCATTGGAAAGAAACACCCAGGTCTCGAAAACTTTCGCGGATGAAACCGCCGCCGCATTGAAGAGGCATTTTGATTCGCAAGAAACCATCGATGCATTGCGCCAATTCGTCCTGCAACATCAGGGTGATTTCCAGTAACAGGTTCAAGCACAGCCTACATCAAATGAAACGAGAATGAATTCAAAGATTTCCTATGCAAAACCAAGAAGAAAAAGACATGAAACTCCGGTGTATTTTGATGAGACACTGAATGTTTCTGGTTTTCCGACCGTCGAGTATTCAGACCTGCTGGAAATATGTCAGGGCGGTCCGGCCATTGGTTTACTTTTCATCAATGGCGTTCAGATTGACGGCTTGTTCGGAGGCCCATTTCTTATTGAAAACGGTGAACTTTATGTTCCAAAATTCCACCGAAGATTACTTTCATCCGGTTTTAAACTGGTCCGCATTGATGGTGCAACGCTCGAACTCAACGAGGTGGGGAAATTCAGAACATTGTATTTTTTGGACCAAATAGAAGCGGGTGTTGTATATTATTTTACAGGCGTGGATCAAAAGTTAAGAACCTCAATTCCAAGCGTTGCTTGAGAAGAAATCACCCTCAGAACGATGGGAAAAGTCACCATCATCGATTATGACCTGTTATACGGTAGCGGCCTCGAGTACGGCATCTCGATAGACATGGAAAAGAATCAATCGTGGGGCAACTGCGATCGAATACACATTGAAGAATTGCAAATCACCAAACAGAATTTATTCAAAAAAACGCAACCTAAGGCTTCAAGGCGGATGAATATAATTCCTGCGCTGCCATTGCTTGTGTGATCTCAATTCAAAACACGCTTCAGGTATGTCTGCCATTGATGACGTGCAACACCAGCGCCAGCAGCAGCGCCGCCAGGGCCGCCCAGTCGATCATCACCACGCGCTGAATCCAGGCGTTGTAGGCGCCCACGGATTCGGCCAGGGCGATGAACGACGCGGTGCTGATCAGGCCAGCGGCCAGGGCCGGAGGTCGCAGGGACGGTTTGAATGCGGCGGCGATGAGAAATGCCCCCAGCATAGCAAACAACAGCGCGCGGTGACGCAGCAGGATTTGCAGATTCGCTTCATCCACACTCACCCCGTACAGCCGCTGCAATGACTCAGCGCCCAGCACCCCGGACACCGGCAGCACGTGCACCAAGCCGACCAGCAACAGCAAGGCTGCGATCAATCGATTCATTCACTCGTCCCGATTCGTTCAAACAACCGACAGTATAGCCCATCGTTGCGCATTGCGTCTTGACCGGGGTGAGTACAAAAGTTCAGTCCAGCACCCCCAGCTCGCGACGCACCGCGCGGGCGTCGATCAGGCGGCCGTTGGCGAGGACGGTGTGCACCTTGCGGGCGTTGCCCAGGTCATTCAGCGGGTTGTCATCCAGCAGGATCAGATCGGCCAGCCGGCCCGTTTCAATCACACCCAGTTGATCCGCCAGACCCAAATTTTCCGCCGAACTTATGGTCGCCAGACGCAGCACCTCGGCGGCCGGGATGCCCGCTTCGTGCAACAAGGCCAGTTCGTGGTGCAAACCCAGGGCGGCGGGCAGGTAACCGGCCGGCACAATGCGCACGCCGCGGCGGTGCAGCGACAACAGCACGGCCTGCACCCGCTTGAACGCGGCCTGGCCAGCGGCCGGGAGGTCGCGATCCACGATCAGTTCAGCGCGCGCCCGCGGCGGCAAAGCGGCGTCCCAGTTCTGACCCAGCGGCGAGGCATCGCCGGCCCGACCCACCAGCCCATTCAGCGTCTGGCTCAAGGTCGGCTCCAGGGACACCCCACGCGCCGCGGCCAGGTGCGCAAATGCACGCACTGCTGGCGCATCCTCACTCAGTTGCAGATATTGCTCCAGGCGTTCGGCCACACTGCGCTCACCGCGCGGCGGCAACCATTCGCGCAACAACGAGCCGATGTGCAGAAATTCCCGCGCCCCGGCCTCGATGAATGCCACTGCGGTGGCGCCGTCGGGCGGTTCTCCAAGCCAGTGCAAACCGCGCTGCGCGGCGGCCCGGCCCACCGCCGGCAGCAGCGCCGGATCGAGGTTCCAGACGTTGCGCAACAGGACCTCGCCCTGCCCGGTGTCCAGCAACGCGGTCAACTCGGCGGCGGTGCCCACCGCCGGCAGGAAATCACCGAACGGTGAATCGGCGTGCGGCCCTGAAAGCGGATGCTGCGCAGCAGCCGCGGCCCTATGCGCGTGGTCAAATTCATCGGATCCAGACGCCGGGTTTCCTCGCGCGCGTTGCCCAAATCGCGCACCGCGGTGATGCCCAGGGCGATGTTCAAGGCGCTCTGGTGCGCGCCGCGGTGGTAGCTGTGGTTGTCCCACAGGCCTGGCATCAGTACACGGCCGCCGGCGTCCAATGTGCCATGTGCAGCGGACACCGGCAAGCGACCGCTGAAATCCACCGCGGCAATGCGCGCGTCTTCGATCAACACGCTGCCGCCGGCGTGTAAACGGCCGCTGCGCACATCCAGAATGCGCGCGTTGTGAATCAGCAGGCGCCCGGCCGGGCGCATGTGTGCACGGGCCAGATCGTCAAGCCAGCGATCCTGCGCGGATTGCTGGACTCGCATCAGGGTTTCGCGCGCATGCACCCAATCGCTGCGCAACAACGCATAATCACCTTCAAGACGCGCCACCGGCCAGCCCTGTGCATCCAGCCACAGCGCCAATGGCGCATGGTCCAAACCGGTCACGTGCTGCAGACTCAGTTCAGTGGCCAACCCCTTGGCGTCCTTCAGCTGCAGCGATTCGACGGCGTGCAAACGCAAGCCCGCCGGCGCCTCGGCGCCCGAGCGCACCGCGCGCGCCCACTGCCACAGCCAACCCGAGGCATGACTCGCTGGCCAGTTGAGATCCTCAACCCGCGCGGGCGGCGCTGTCGCGCTGGACTCCAACGGCCGACCGGTCGCGTCCAGCGACCAGACGCTGGTCTCGCCCTCGCCTTGAAGCGGATGCCGCGCGAGCTGCAGGCGCCCATCCTGGCTCAATGCCCAGTCCACCGTGGCGCTGCGCTGTGCGTCAGTGAATTCGATGAATTGCCAACGCACCGCATCGGCCGCAAGCGAATCACGCGCGCTGGATGGAATGCGCTCAACACAGCCCGGCAACACCACCAGCCCCATCCAGCTCAGGGCCCGCCACAGCCCGCGAAAATTAAAACCCATTGTTGTACACCAGCCGCCGGAAACGATCACCGGCGATGTACAGACCGCCGTATTTCTCTTCATATTCGGCGGTGATGGACGCATCGGCGGCCACCTCATCGGCGCTGCGCCCGGCGGCCCTGGCGGCGTCCACCCGCGCCTTGACGGTCAGCAGCATGTCCAGGTAATCCGACAGATCCTTTTTCGACGCCACCACGCCGTGACCCGGCAAAATCAGGGTGTCATCGTCAATCCGCTCCAGCACCTGCCGATACACCCCGATCATGCCTTCAATGTTGCCGCCGAATGTATAGGCGTTGCCAAAGTAGTTGTCGCCCAGGGCGATGGCGTTGTGCGCATGAAAATACACCAGCGAATCGCCCGGTGTGTGGGCATTGCCGGGGTGAAACACTTCAATCCGTTCACCGGCGAAATGCACATTGACGCGCTCGGGGTAACTGTACGCCGGCATGTCTTGCAACTCAAAGTCACGTGTGGCCGTGCCCTTTGAGGCTTCATCCACTTCGTTGCCCTCGGCGTCGAGGTAATACACTTCGTCCATGGCCTTGCGGGTGTTTTCATGCACCAGCACCTCGGCACCGCGTGCGATCAATGCTGCGTTGCCGCCGGTGTGATCGCCGTGCACGTGGGTGTTGATCAGGTGGCGCACGGGTTTGCCGGGAAAGCGCGCCTCAATGGCCGCCATCAACGCATCGGCGTTGGCCTTGAGGCCGGCATCGACCATCAACAGGCCGTCGTCTCCGGCCAACACCACCATGTTGGGATAGGAATGCGTGATCAGGGTTAAATCCCCGCGCAAAGGGGTGAATTGCACCGGCGGCGGGGCCTCCTCGTCTTGCGCGGAAGCCACGGCCACCACGGCACAACACAGGCCAATGGCCCAGATTGATTTCATTTGCATGTCGTTTCTCTCTTTCAATTAATTTGTTGTCGTCGTCACCACACCGATGTGCCAGCGCTTGTGCCCGTCGCGCAGCAACACTTCCCACATCAGTGCCCGTCCGGGGTATTGCCGGGATGCATACCAGTCGCGTCGCATCACACGGCCCGCCTCATCGCTGACGTCTTCCTGTTCGCTGCGCTCGAAGCCCAGGATGGACAACTCGTGCTCAAGTCCTTGCGCAAACGCCGCGTCGTTGCTGCTGTAAGATGCATTGAACTGCTGCTCTGGCAACACCGCGAACATCACCACCACAGGCGGCTCTGGGGAATCCGTGTGACAGCGCTCGTGCCGGAAAAACCGGCCGTCCCCACGCACGCGCTGACTTTTAAAGCACACGTCACTGGCGGCAAAGCGCTGCGCAAAACAGGCGCTGTCCTGGCACTGCATGGCCTGCATCAACAACGCCAGCGTCAACGGCTCGTGATCGTTCGCTTCGGTGGCCGTGACCGGTTGACTCATCCCCAGCGCGCTGAATACACACAGCGCGGCGAGCATTAAATTATTTGAATAATGCATGTTGCACCTCACATTCATCGCCTTCACAGCGGTTGCAGATTCAGCGCCAGCAGCGCCGCGCTCGGACGCCCGTCGGCCTCGCGCATGCGGCAACCGCTTTTGTAATCGTAAATGGCCCAGGAAAAACCCTGTTCTTCAAAGGCCGCCTGCTGCGCCTCGATCCAGGTCTGCGTCGAGCGCGGATCGGCGCGGTGATACACACCGAAGGAACTGATGTAGATTTCACGCCCGAGCGCGTGTTCGCCGGCCCATTGCGCCAACGTTTCAACCGGTTGGCGTATGGTCTCCATGTTCAAGACCCTGTTGGACTCCGCCCGAATGGCGTCGTCCTCGGCCACGAATGGGCTGAAATCCGGCACCACGCCGGGAAAACGCACCATCGGCAACTCACGCCGGTACTGAAACACAAAGACATTCGGTCCCCAGTTGTCCACCGCCAGGGCCACGTTCGCATCATCGGCCGGGAACTTAAAGCCAGACACCGTTTCCGTGCTTGAGCCCAGCGTGGTC
>JBNLBT010000003.1:6022-97846 GCA_050303435.1 Marinicellaceae bacterium | reverse complement strand
GCCTGAGACAGCTATCGACATTGAGAGTATTGTGGCGTTCCGAATTTGTCTTTTTTTTAATACTTCAAACGCCAAGACTTTGGCTTTTTTTAAATCTTTCAGACATCGGCTCTACGGCAAACAGCGCATCAGAACGGGTTTGCTTATTGAATACAAGGATGCGCGCGCAACACTCCGCAAGGCATGAGATCGCACGGGTTTTACGCCAGCGATGATTGACCATGGCGACCTGCACACAGCAATGCCTGCGTCAATCTTGCCAGTGCTCAGTGATCCGCAATGGCGCCGGCTTCGTGCGCCTGCACGTCGGCGTGGTAGGAACTGCGCACCAGTGGGCCGGAGGCGATGTGGGTGAAGCCCAGGGTGTAGCCGTAATCGGCGATGGCCTTGAATTCGTCCGGCGTCCAGTAGCGCAACACCGGGTGGTGACCGGCGGTGGGTTGCAGATACTGACCGATGGTGACCATGTCGACGGCGTGGGCGTGCAGATGCCTGAGTGTTTCCTGCACCTGTTCGAAGGTTTCCCCCAAACCGACCATGATGCCGGATTTGGTGGTCACATCCGGGTGTTGCTGCTTGAATTTTTTCAGCAGATCCAGCGACCATTGGTAATCGGCGCCAGGGCGCACGCTTTTGTACAGCGGCAATACGGTTTCCAGGTTGTGATTGAACACGTCCGGCGTGGCCTCTGCAAGGATTTCAAGCGCCTTCTCCATGCGCCCCTTGCCGCGAAAATCCGGGGTCAGAATTTCAATCTTGATGCCCGGCGACGCGGCCCGCACGGCACGGATGCAGTTGACAAAATGCTGTGCACCGCCGTCTTTCAAATCGTCGCGGTCGACCGAAGTGATGACCACGTATTTCAAGCCCATGTCGGCGATGGTTGCGGCCAGTTGGGCCGGCTCATTGGGGTCCACCGGCAGCGGCCGCCCGTGCGCCACGTCGCAGAAAGAGCAGCGACGGGTGCAGATTTCACCCAGGATCATGAAGGTCGCGGTGCCTTTGGAAAAGCACTCATGGATGTTTGGACAGGACGCCTCTTCGCACACCGTCACCAGCGCGTTGTGGCGCAGTTTCTTTTTCAGGTTGGCCACCGCATTACCGGCCGGGATGCGCACCCGAATCCAGTCGGGTTTGCGCAGGCGCGGGGCGCTGGCATCGAAACCAGCGCGTGAACGCGCGGTTTTGTCGCCGCCCACTTCTTTGTGTCCGGCGCCGCGCGTTGCCTCGTCGCCGTTTTTGATGTGCAGTGGAATTGAATCGCTCATCAGCTTGCCTTTTGTTGCAGCACCGGCATGTAATCCAGTGCGTGACAGAAATGGTGCACCAGCTTGTCCTGGGCACCGGTCAGTGTCACCCCGTCGGCCAGATCCGCCAGGTTGACCACTTCAAGTCCGGCAAAACCACAGGGGTTGATGCGTGAAAACGGCTGCAAATCCATATCAATGTTGAACGCCAGCCCATGGAATGAACAACCGCGGCGAATGCGCAGTCCCAGGGAGGCCACCTTGCGGCCTTGCACGTAAACGCCCGGCGCATTGGCTTTGCGTTCGGCGCACACGCCGTAGTCGGCTGCGGTGTCAATCACCGCCTGCTCGATGGCGCACACCAGGCGTTTGACGCCGATGCCCAAACGCCGCAAATCAATCAGGGGATAGGCGACGATCTGGCCCGGTCCGTGGTGCGTCACCTGACCGCCGCGGTCCACCTGCACCACCGGAATGTCGCCCGGCGCCAAAATGTGCTCGGCCTTGCCGGCCTGACCCTGGGTGAACACCTGTGGATGTTCCACCAGCCACAATTCATCGCCTGTGCCGGCGTCACGCCGGTCGGTGAAGTCCTGCATCGCCTGCCACACCGGGGTGTACGCCTGGCGACCCAAATGTTTAATGGCGAGCGAACGATTCATAAGGTGAACATCACGCCGTCGAGTTTGCGCACCGACTGGTAGATGTCGATGAGGTGTTCGCGGGATTGCGCGTACACCAGTATGGTCAGTGACTGAAAACGGCCGTTGCGCGAGGTTTTGACTTTCACCGCCTGGCTGGACATGCCCGGCACGTGCGGGCGCACCGCATCGCACACCGCGGTGAAAAATTCCGGTTCATTGGCGCCCATGACCTTGACCGGGTATTCACAGGGAAATGTCAGGCCTTCGCCTTGCATTTCAGTCATCGTCGTCGCCGAAAGATTTGAACCACAGCCCCATAGAATCCATGGTGCGCGTCCACCAGCCGCCGGCTGATGCCTCTTCCAAAGCAATCAAGGGCCGCGAGATCAGCGTCTGATCGTTCAATTGAATGTGCAGCTGACCCAGGCGCGTGCCTTGCGCGATGGGTGCAGTCAATACTTTGGGCATGTCCACACTGGCTTTGAGCTGTTCGTACTGTCCTTTGGGAATGGTGATGAACAGGTCATCCGCCAGACCGATGGACAAATCCTCCGCACGGCCTTTCCAGATTTCCGCGCGCAGGCGTTCCTGCATGCCGTTGTACAGCTTGTGGGTTTCGTAAAAACGGAACCCGTAATTGATCAACTCCTGGGTCTCTTCGGCGCGCGCCTTTTCTGACTCGGTGCCCATCACCACGCTGATCAGTCGCATGCCGTTGCGTTCGGCCGATGTCGCCAGGCAGTAGCCCGCCGATTCGGTGTGACCGGTTTTGAACCCATCGACGGTGGGGTCGCGCCACAGCAGCGTGTTGCGGTTGTGCTGGGTGATGTCGTTGAAGGTGAATTTCTTTTCCGCAAAGATGGGGTACAGATTGGGGAAATCGCGAATCAGCGCCTTGCCCAGAATGGCCACATCGTGCGCAGTCACCAGGTGGCCTTCGGCCGGCAGGCCGGTGGCGTTGACAAAATGCGAATCGCGCATGCCCAGATTGGCGGCCTGGATGTTCATCATGTTGGCGAACACTTCCTCGCTGCCGGCGATGTGTTCGGCCAGTGCCACGCAGGCGTCGTTGCCGGACTGGATGATCATGCCGCGAATCAGGTCTTCCACTTTGACCTTTTTATCCACTTCAATGAACATTTTGGAGCCGCCGGTGCGCCAGGCTTTTTCGCTGACGATGACCTCATCATTGAGACTGAGCTGACCTGCCCGGATCTCGGAAAACACCACGTAAGCGGTCATCATTTTGGTGATGCTGGCCGGTTCAACCTGCAAATTTTCGTTGCTTTTGGACAGCACGGTGTCGCTGTGATAGTCCATCAAAATATAGCTGCTTGCCGCCACACTGGGCGGCGCTGGCAACGGGGTGTTCTGTGCACTCGCCGCTGAAACAATCAACAGCAGAACCAAATATCTGAACATCGCTCTGAGCATCATTAAAAGCCCCTTATTATCTCATAAAATGAACTGCCCATGGGCAAACACCTTGTGACCGTTTCACGGCGCGCTTGGTTCCAGATTTATCAGAATTGCGCGCGCGACGGCGTCGGCTTGCGTCATGTGCAGATGATGACCACCCGGCAAATGATCCAGCCAGCGGGGCTTGAGCGCAGCGATGCGCGCTTCACGCATGGGGTAGTCCATGGCATAGGTCAACGGATCGGACAAGATCAAATGGGTTGGCACGGCATTGCCTGCGAGAAACTCCATCACCTGTTGTTCATTCACCCGCATCAGACTGTTCAGGCGCAGGCGTTTGTCGGTGCGCCAGTGTAAACCATCATCGCTGGGGTGCAATCCGCGTTCCACCAGCGGACGGATGATTTCAGCCGGCATCGGCGTGGCCTCAATGCGCGCCGCCACGGCGTCTTCGATGCGCGCGTAATGGCGGCTGTGTTCCAGGCTGTGCCGGGCCCATTGTTTCAGCGCCTTGCGCAGTGTTGGCACCGCCTGACCAGGCACGTGCGGCGGCACCGGCCCAACGTTTTCAATCAACACCAGGTGCCGTGCGTGTTCGGGAAAAGCCGACAAATACATTTGCGCCACCGCGGCGCCCATGGAATGGCACAGGTACACGGCCGGGCGGTCGCCGAGCAACGCTTCGTGCACTTCATGCATGTCCAGCACGTAGTCAAGAAATGAATAGGCGTGCCCTTCGGCGCGATGATCTGAGTGACCGTGTCCGGGAAAATCCAGCGCCATCACCCGAAACCCACGTTCGGCCAGATGCGGCGCCAGATGCGCAAAACTGGCGGCGTTGTCCAGCCAGCCATGCCAGGCCAGAACAATCGGGCCTTGCACATCGCCCCAGCTGAGCCCGGCGATGCGACCAAAACGGGTCGGCACTTCAATGGCTTGCATCACAGCACCAAGACCCACAGGATCAGCGCGGCCAGCAACAGCCGGTAGACCATGAACACGGAAAAATCGATGCGCTGAACCCAGCGCAGGAACCAATGAATACACAGCAAGGCGGTGGCGAAACTCAAGGCCGTAACCCACAACAGGCCGGCGCCGTTGAATTGTTGCGGCGATTGCACCCATTGATACATGCCGTACACGGTGCTCATGCCGATCGCTGGAATGGCCAACAAAAAGGAAAACCGCGCGGCGCGTGTCTTGTCCAGCCCCAGCGCCATGCCCGCGGTCATTGTGATGCCTGAGCGCGAGGTGCCCGGAATCAGCGCCAATATTTGCGCCAAACCGATCCACAGCGCGTGACGCAGGCCCAATGGTTTTTCGTTTTGCGGGGCTTTCTGTGCCCACCACAGCAACACGCCAAACACCGCGGTGGCCAGCGCAATCACCCAGGCCGCGCGCAAATGCGTGGCCACCAGCGATGCACTCAAAACACCGGCCAGCGCCAAGGGCACGGTGGCCACCAGCAAACAAATCAGCAAACGGCCATCGGCGCCACGCAGCAGGCGCCAGACGTCCGCGCGAAAATACACCAGCACGGCAAGCAAGGTGCCAAAATGCGCCGCGATGTCCATCACCAGACCCTGGTCGGACCAGCCGGCGAATTGCGACATCAGAATCAAATGCGCGGAGGATGACACCGGCAAGAATTCAGTCAGACCCTGAACCAGCGCCAGCACGGTCCACTGCAGCCAGTCGTTCATCTTTGCTCAGCCCACATCAGTTCAAGAACGGCTGATAATGTTGCGCATGTCCCGTGGGCATCAAGCGCCGATCCAGCACACCGCCTTCGGTCTGCTTGTGATGAATAAATTCCAGCGGCCAGATTTGTTTCATTTTGGCCAGAAACGCGTCGTTTTTGGCCAGCCATTGCTCCACTTCAACCACCGTCAACGACAGCCCGATGGAGCGGATCTGATGAATACACGGCGCCCACTGCTCGTGGCTGAGCAATTCATGCCCAAAGATCAACTGGTGCAGGCGAATGTCACTGACGTTGCGCACCAGCACCAAAACGCGCGCTTCAGGAAACACCCGGCGAATCACCGCGGCGGAAATGACATTGAATGGCACAAAGTCCACCGTGTGGTCGTAATCGGCGATTTCCACTTCACGGATTTTCATTCGGTAGCGTTTGCGCAGCCGCAGTATCTGCTCTTCTGTGAGCGAGTCGAGTTCTTCAAAATTCCAGCCGCGGGTCAAAAAATCGTGCCGCGGATTGGGGCTGAAGCGATCGGTGAGCGTCAACACACCGTGGTTTTTCAACCAGCGGCTGAATGGGCCGTGGCCCGTGGCTTCCGAGGAAAATACAAACACCGGCGCGACTTCACCGTCCTGCGCCCAGGCATTGGGCCATTGGCTCACCGCCTTGACCCGTTGCGGCTCCAGCAGCGGCTGGGTGGGCGGCAATTGGTGTTGAATGCGGCTGAAATTGTCGTACGCCGCAGCGTAATCACCCAAGTGGTCGTGGATCAGACCGGCGCTGCGCAATACGGTGTTGACGAATTGCGGATTGTAATCCTCACGGCGAATGCCATCGCACACGGCCAGGGCCTGGTCCCATTGTTGCAGGGCCACGTGCGCCTTGATTTTGTACAGCACGGCGTCGGAAAAGTAATCGGCCACACCCAGCGCGGCGTCCAGCGATTCCAGCGCTTGCGCGTATTCACCCAGTTCATACTGACAGATGCCTTTGGACGTCAACACATTGACCCGATGTTCAAACTCAGGCGACACGCTGTCATACACCTCGATCGCCTCTTTGTAGCGTTGCTGGCGGCGGTACAGCGCAGCCAGTTGACGTTTCACGCGGTCATCGGCGGCACGCTGTAAAAAGCGCTTGAGTGAATTTTCCGCTTCGTTCAGATAACCCAGTTTTTCCAGCGCACGCGCGTAGGTGATGACCCAGCTGGGATAGCCGAGGTGACTGAGACTGGGCGAAGCGAGGAACTTGGCCGCTTCGGTGAAATTGTTGTGTTGGTAATGATACATGCCCAGCGCCACCGATGTTTCCGGTGCGCGCGGATAGGCTTCGGTCACCGCCCGAATCAATGCCAAAGCTGTCTTGGGGTCGGACTTGAGTTTGCTGATGCCCAGATAGATGCGCGCCAGCGGCGGCGGTTCAGGCATCGAATCCACGATGTGCTGCAAATGGATTTCCGCCATCGCATCGGCGTCTTTCTCCAGCAAAGCAATGGCCAGCAAGAGGCGCACTTCAATGTCTTTCGGGTGCTCCAGCCGCAACACTTCAAGGGCTTTGATCGACGCCGCCAATTGCCCGCGCAACAGATCCATCTTGATCAACCGCAGTTTGGCCGGCAAGCCGTCGGTGTGCACTTTGAGGGCCAGTTTCAGTTGTTTGACCGCCTCATCGAAGTCATTTTCAAGCAGCGCGATGTCGGCCAGCGCCAGATAAGAGTAAAACAGGTTCGGGTTGTTGTTCAGTGAAGCCTGATACAGCGTTTTGGCCTCTTCAAAGCGACCGCTGTCGAAATGGATGCGGGCCAGAAACTGCTGAAATGCGTCGGTTTCCGGCTCCACTTCAAGCGCCCGCTCAATCGTGGCCTGGGCCCGCTCAAGATCGCCCAGCTGGGCCTGAGCCTGGGCCGCGTAATACAGCAGTTCAGCGTCGTCGGGGGTTTCTTCGATCAGCTCAAGGTAACCGTCCAGCGCTTGCTGAAACTGGCTGTTTTGATGCAAAGTTTTCAATTCATCCAGATTGGGCATTTCGTATCTCTTCAATGATGTGGTCTTCAATCCACGATCGCATGTTTAAGCCGGTGACAAAACCGCAATGACCGCCGTGACGGGTGACCAGAATGTCAAGCATCGGTGTGCGGTCAATGATGGCCACGTCTTCGACCGGAATCACCGGGTCATCCCAGGCGGTGATGACGGTGGTCGGCGTGCGGATGGCATCGGCCACCTCGCGTGTGATGGCGTAGCCATTGAAATAGTCGTCGGTTGATGTATAGTCGGTGTGATCAATAATCAACAGCTCGGTGAGCTTTTCCAGTGAATCTTCATCGCGCCAGTGGCGTTGATTAAACAGGTGCGGGTACAGCGATTCCTTGATGCCCAGCGAACGTTTCCACTTGCGTGTGAAGTAGCGTGAATAGATGCCGGACCGGTTGATGGCCTGCAATGAATTCTTCGGGTTGATCGGTGGCGAGACGGAAAACACCCGGTCAAAGCGCAGGCGCTGGCCGTCCGCACGTGCGGCGGTGCGCAGGGCGAAATTGCCGCCCAATGAAAAGCCGCAGAGATACTGGTGTTTGTGCGGCAACTGCTGTTGCGCCTGTTGCAGCGCCTCCACCACTTCTTCGATGCGGCAGGAATGAAACAGCGCCTCATTCAGGTGATGGGTTTCTCCGTGATCGCGGAAATTCAGACGAAACACCGAGTGTCCCTGACGATACAGGCTGTCGGCCAGCAACTGTATGTACACCGAGCGGCTGGAGCCCTCCCAACCGTGCAGCAGCGTCACCAGCGTGTCCGATTGATTGTTTGAATAAAAACCCTGCAACACGCCGTCGCGGGTCTCCAGCAGCATTTCCTGTTCAGTTGCGATCACCGGATTGTCGCGCTTCAGCCGCCACAGGCGCAGCTTGTTGCTGGCCAGCATGGACTGCAAATGCCGGTTGGCCGGCTTAATGGGCGGCTGACAGATAACCATGGTCATTCAACACCTGATGGATTTCTTTTCGCGCCTGCACGGTCAGTGAACGGGCCCCTTGATCAAAGGTCGTCAATGGGGCGCAGCAATAGACTTCGACCGAAGAAGTCGGCAAGGACAGGATCCGCCACACATGGCGCACGAAGGATTCATTGCGGATAAACGCCATGTTGCGATTGCGGCTGCCGTCGCGATTGAGAAATTTGATGGCCACCGGCAACACCGGTGTTTCGGTTTCCACCGCAGCGCGCACCAGCTGGTGATGAAACTGGCGCAGGTGCGAACCGTCGGTGACCGTGCCTTCGGGAAACAACGCCACGGAGCGGCCTGCGCGCAGGCGTTCGGTCATGCGGTTCAGCACGCGGTTGCGTGAATCGTGCGAACCGCGCTGCAGGAACACCGTGTCTCCGGCCATCGCCACCCAGCCCAGCACCGGCCAGCGACTGATCTCCCATTTGGCCACAAAGCCGGCGAGACGAATGCTGTGGATGATCGGAATGTCCAGCCAGGACACGTGATTGGCCACTATCAGCAGGGGATTGGGCGGCACCGGTCCATGAATTTTAACGATCACTCCGCAAATCAGACACAACAAACGCGACCAGCTGATCACCACCCACTGATTGAAGGCGCGCAGGCGCAACAGTTTGGCCAGCACGATCGCCAGCAGCACCAACGGCAACACCAGGAACACGGCCAGCAGAAACACGAGCGATCTGAGAACAAAGCGTAAAAGTTGCATCAATGACTGAGGGTGCAAACCCGCAGATTATAAGAGATTTGACCTGAACTTGCACTCCCAAAAGGGGCATAATTCCGAGTCCGTGTGAAGCGTTGCGCCGATGGGCCAAAGACTGCCCACCGGCGCAACGCGGTGATCGGGGTTGGCATCCCTGCCAGACCATCGGATGTAAACAGGCTTTAAGTGCGCCCCCAGGAGAACAGGCCATCCTGCCACTGCTTGCGCCGTGGCGTGGGGACTGACGCCCGATGTTGCGTCCCTGTATCTATGTTTTTCGCAAAAGAAATAAAAACCGGGTCATTTTTTTTCAATTTTTTTAAAAAAAGCGCCCTCCCGGCTTTTTTCAGGGATCGGTCATAACCCATTGAGCCATTCGGCGCATGGCGGTTCATCCTTGTGCCTCAACCTCGGTCAGAAGAATGCTCGATCATTTACGCGCTCGCCCGGAGCCACTACAATAGTGGCCGGATCAACGGCCAGACGAGCGACCATGCACATTCACATTCTCGGTATTTGCGGCACTTTTATGGGCGGCCTGGCGGCGCTGGCACAGGCCCAGGGACACCGCGTCAGCGGATCGGACCGCGCCGTGTATCCGCCGATGAGCACCGCGCTTGAAGCACTGGGCATCGACATTCATCCCGGCTACGAAGCCGGCATTGAACAGATCCCGGCCGATTTGTATCTGGTTGGCAATGTGATGACGCGCGGCATGCCGGTGATTGAGTCGCTGCTGAACAGCAAGGCTCGCTACTCCTCCGGTCCGCAGTGGCTGGGCGAAACCCTGCTGCGCAAGCGCCGCGTATACGCCGTGGCCGGCACCCACGGCAAAACCACCACCGCGTCCATGTTGACCTGGATTTTGCACCGGAGCGGTGTGCAACCGGGTTACCTGATCGGCGGCGTGCCGCACCACAGCGAATATTCGGCGCAGCTGGGCCACAGCGATCACTTTGTCATTGAAGCCGATGAGTATGATTCGGCGTTTTTTGACAAGCGCTCAAAATTTGTGCATTACCACGGCGATGTGGTGATCCTCAACAACCTGGAATTCGACCACGCCGACATTTTCCCTGACCTGGCCGCAATTCAGACCCAGTTTCACCACTTGGTGCGCACTGTGCCTTCAAGCGGCGCATTGATCATCAATGGCGACGACGCGCACCTGGCCGAAGTGCTGCAGCGCGGCTGCTGGTCAAATGTGGTCACCTTTGGCCGCAACGCGGCGAACGATTACCGTGTGCAGTCGCACGCCCGATCCTGCGATTTCAGTGTCTTTGCAGGCGAACAGCGCGTGGCTGAAGTCCGTTGGCGCATTGCCGGGGCACACAATCAGCTCAACGCCCTGGCGGCCATGCTGGCGGCGCGTGAAGCCGGCCTGTCCTGGACCGATGCGGCCAGCGCGGTGGCAGAATTCAAACACAGCAAACGGCGCATGGAACGCCTGTATGACCGCGACGGCGTCACCGTCTACGACGATTTTGCGCATCACCCGACCGCCATTCGCAGCACCATTGACGGACTGAAATCGTTGTCGGATCGGCGCGTGATTGCGGTGTGTGAGCCGCGCAGCAATTCCATGCGCGCCGGGGTGCACGCGGCGCAGTTGCCGGACGCACTGAGCAGCCCCGATGCCGCGCACGTGATGGTGTACGGCGAGACCGAATGGGACGCCGAGGCGATCCGTGCGTTGCAAGACGCCGGCGTGCAGATTCACGCAACCGTGAGCGAATTGCTTGACACGCTGATGCAACAGCTGTGCCCGGGCGACCAGATCATTTTTATGAGCAACGGCCCGTTTGACGGCGCCCCCGCCCAACTGGTTCAACGCCTGTGAGTGACCTGCTGATGTTCAACAAACCACACGGGGTGTTGTGCCAGTTCAGTGACACCGAAGGCCGCCCGACACTGGCCGACTACATCCATGAACCCGGCTATTACCCGGCCGGGCGTCTGGATCTCGATTCTGAAGGGCTGGTGTTGCTGACCCGCGACGGCGCACTGCAACACCGCATCAGCCATCCCCAGCACAAACTCAACAAACACTACCTGGTGCAGGTGGAAGGCCTGCCCACGGCGCCCGCTTTGATGCGCCTGCGCAGTGGTGTGCAGCTGACCGATTACACCGCGCGCGCGGTGGCGGTGCAGATGCTTTCGGGCAAACCGGGCGGCTTGTGGAAACGCCCGGTGCCGGTGCGCGTGCGTCGGCGCATTGCCACCCACTGGCTGGAAGTCGTCCTCAATCAAGGCAAGAACAGACAGGTGCGTCGCATGTTGGCGGCGGTGAATCTGCCGGTGTTGCGGCTGATCCGCACGCGCATCGGCGACTGGTCACTGGATGGCCTGGAACCCGGTCAGGTGCGTGCACTCAACACGCCCTTCAAGGGCCTGTAATTGCCGCTGCAATTGACGCAAGGCCGTCGCCATGTCGTGCTGCGATGGCAACCGTTGAAGGCGCGCCTCAGGCGGGCTAAAATAAGGTTTTTTCCCGATGGCCAAGACATGCTGAAACCCGACCTGCTGGAAGACATTGCCACTAAACTCGATCAATTGGTGCCCGACGACTTGAAATCCATGCGCCGGGATTTCCATGCCAACGTCAAATCCATTCTCACCGCTGGCCTGCAAAAGGCCAACCTGGTGACGCGCGAGGAGTTTGAAGTGCAAAAGGCGGTGCTGGCCACCACGCGCAGCAAACTCGAAGCCCTGCAAAAACAACTGGATGCACTGGAAGCCGAGCGCGGCTGAATGGTCTTGGTCTCGCATTGAATGAATCGACACACCGCACGGAGTTCCCATGAACGATGAAACCCAAGCCGCCGAACCGGCGTTCTTCAATCCGCTGGAAGCCCGGGTGGTGGCCTGTCTGATGGAAAAACAGCTGGCCACACCCAACAGCTACCCGCTGACCATGAACTCACTGCAACTGGCGTGCAACCAGAAATCCAACCGCGAACCGGTGATGAACCTGACCGAAGGTCAGATCGGGCACACCGTGAATCAACTGCAGTCGCGCAAGCTGGTGGGCGTTGAATACAGCGGTCGGGCCAATAAAATCACCCACCGCGTGATGACCGAGCTGGACATCAACCGTGAACACCAGGCGATTCTGGCCATGTTGATGTTGCGCGGCCCAATGACGCTCAATGAGATCCACACGCGCACGCAGCGCATGGCCGATTTCAACTCACACGCCGAATTGCAGCAGCACCTGGACGAACTGATGCAACGCGAAACCCCGTGGGTGGTGTCGATACCGCGCGGCCCGGGGCAACGGGAAGACCGCTATGCACACCTGCTGTGCGGCCCACCGGACCCGGCCGATGTGCAGCGCGCCGCCGCCAGTGCACCCCGCGCCGCAGCGCGCAGCGAGCTGGAGCAACGCATTGAGGCATTGGAGCAGCGCCTGCAACGCATTGAAGCGGCGCTCGAACTGCCCACGGAAGATGACGCCGAGTGAATCCCCAGCGCTCAGAATAACACGGCATAAAAAAACCCGCTGACCGGGCGGCCAGCGGGTTTTAAGAGAGGAAAATCATTTGGCTTGAAATCATCCTTCTGCCCCACCCAGAGGTGATATCAAATGATATTCCCACACACACACGTTGCCATTATACGGATTGATCCAGCGCGTGGGCTGTGCTTTTTTGAACAGCTGAACTGGGCCGATTATTCTGGGCAAAAAAAAACCGCCAGTGTGTAGCTGGCGGTTTCATATCTCTGGAAAACTTGGTTTGTCCTTGGGCCTGTCCCCACTTCCATGCCCGGATTCAAACCGTGTGATTTCACACACAAACACATTATATCGGCCCATTTCATGCCAACGCTGTGCTTTTTTGAACAGCCGCAATGGCCTATACTGACGGCATGAAGCCTTTCATTCTGTTTGCTTGCCTGATCGCAGGATGGCTGCCGTGGTTTCCGGCCAAGGCCGCGCGAATGGATTACCGCCTGAGTCAGGGGGTGATTGTGATTGAGGTGTACAAAGACGGCTGGCTGGCTTCGCGTGGTCACAACCACATCGTGCACAGCCGGGCGTTCACCGTTCAGGCCTGTGTTGAAGACGGATTGGCCGCGGTTTACCTCGCGCTGCCCATCCATTCATTGCAGGTTGACGACGCCCACATGCGCGCAGCGGCGGGCGATTCTTTTGCAAGTGAAATGGATGCTCGGGACATTGACAAGACCCGCCGGCGCATGCTCGGCGGCAAAATACTTGACGCAGAAAACAACCGCGCCGTGCACGTGCGTCTGAGCAGCGCGGCCCCACACGATCACGCCGCAGCGACGATTCAGCTGGGTGATTCCAAACACCGCACCGAGATCGACTTGCACACCGTGTTTGCGGGCAACAGCGTGCGGGTTGAAGGCGAATTCAGCGTCAATCAGTCCGCGCTGGGCATTGAGCCGTTTTCAGTGATGTTGGGCGCACTCAAAGTTCAGGACGCATTGCGCGTTCGCTTTGAAGCGACACTGCTGGCCAGCGTTCACAATGCAAACAGCCCCTGCAGTGAGGAAACACCGCAGGGGCTGATTAAGCAGGCGCAGTGAGCCAGGCCAGCGAATCAGATGCGCAAATGGCGAGCCCAGATCACCTTGGGTTTATCGTAACAGTTGAATTCAGTGGCCGAAGCAATGGTGTAGGCACCGATCTGGCGCGCCACCAGACGGTCGCCGGGCTGCAGCTCAGGCAATTCAATGTCTTCGTCAATCACATCGATGCTGTCGCAGGTGGGGCCGGCCAGCACACTGGGAAGCAAAGGGCGCGTCAGGTCCACCGGTTCCAGCGGCGAAACCGGGTAGTGGGCGTGGTCAAACATCTGGCCACTAAAAGCGCCATAGATGCCGTCGTCCAGATAATACCAGGTGCGCGCGCCGCGCTGCGCCTTGCCCACCACGGTCAACACCTCCAGCATGGTCGGTGCAACCAGGTATCGGCCCGGTTCGGCCAGCACACGAATGCCTTCAGGCACGTGCTGCAAGGCATCGACGATGGGCACGCAGAAATCCGCGATGTCCATCACCGGACCCAAATAGGAAATCGGAAAGCCGCCACCGATGTCGAGGTATTGCCAATCGATGAAATCCATCTCGCGCATCACTTGAATGCTCGATTCGATCGCACTGACGTGTGCCGACGGGGATGGCACCTGAGAACCGACGTGGAAGGACAAGCCCACCACGCGGATGCCCAGTGAGCGCGCGTGTTCCACCAGGGCCGGCAAGCGGTCCAGAGCGCAGCCAAATTTGCGCGACAGGTCAACCACCGCTTCCTGACTGCGGAAACTCACCCGAATCAGCAACTCGGCCTGGTCGGCGTACGGCGCAAACTTGTCGATTTCAGCGATGTTGTCGGCCACAAAGATGCGACAGCCGAATTCCAGCGCGTGGCGAATCTCTGCGTCTTTCTTGATCGGGTGGGTGTGGATGCAGTTGGCCGGCGGCACACCCACTTCACGCATGGTGTTCACCTCGCCATTGGTCGCCAGATCGAAATAACAGCCCAGGGCGTGCAGTTTTTCGATCAGCTTGGGGTGCGACAGGGCTTTGACCGCGTAATGCAGTCGCACGCCGGGCAAGGCCTCGGCAATGCTGCGGTATTGCTGCTCAATTTTGGCCTCATCCAATATCAACAACGGCGTGCCGTGTTCATCGGCGAGTTCCGCCAGGCGTTCGCGATCAAAGTTTTGCAGGATGTCCGGATGCGCCTGCTCTGCAAACTGCTGCGTGAGTTTCTTGGTGTCCATGGAATGGCCCTCAGGCAATGGCGTCCAGCACGTATTGCGGCAAATTGAACGCCGCGGTGTGGATGCCGTGGTTGTAATAGCGCGTGCGCAGCCCAGCCGCTGCAATGCGCGCCTCGACGGTTTGGGCATCCAATTTGCGCAGGGCGGGGTTGTCGCTGGCCCAGGCAAACGTCATGATGCCGCCCACATAGGTTGGCACCGCGGCGGCATAAAAGCTCTGATCGGCGAACAGCGGACCGAGCCGGCGCGCGGTGGTGCGCACTTCATCGGTCTGCATGAAACTCACCCCGTTTTGTGCAACAAACACACCGCCGGGCTTCAGACAACGCTGGATGCCGGTGTAAAACTTCGAGGTGAACAACACTTCGCCGGGCCCGATGGGATCGGTTGAGTCCGAAATAATCACATCGAAGCTGCGCGACGTTTCACCGACGTATTCAATGCCGTCGGCGATCACGATCTGTGCCTTCGGGTGATCGAATGCGCCATTGGAGTGATTCGGCAGGTGGGTTTTGCACATGTCGATCACCGCGGCGTCGATTTCCACCTGCACCACCCGTTCAACCGTTGAATGTTTCAGCACTTCACGCAGAATGCCGCCGTCGCCACCGCCGATGATCAGCACGTCGCGGGCCTGACCGTGCGCCACCAGTGGCACGTGGGTCATCATCTCGTGATAGATGAATTCATCGCGTTCGGTGGTTTGCACCACGCCGTCCAGTGCCATCACTGTGCCCCATTCGGGGTTGCGGAAAATGATCAGGTGCTGGTGATCGGTTTTCTGTTCAAACAGCACCTCATCGATTTTGAATGATTGGCCCCAACCGGGATACAGGCTTTCGAGAAAGCGAGGATCAGCCATTGTTGGAGACTTCACCGCGCAGAATGGTGTGCACGTTGATCGCTTCCGGTGTGAAATGTCTGCTCAGAACCGCGATGGCTTTTTCCGGCTCGGCATCGCCGCACATGAACACGTCGAATGCCGCGTAGCCACGTTCCGGCCATGAATGCACACTGATGTGTGATTCAGCCAGCACGGCCACGCCAGAAATACCGCCATTGGGTGTGAAATGGTGCAGATGAATGTGCAACAAGGTGGCGCCGGCTTCTATCACTGCTTCGCGCATGGCTTGTTCCATGATCGCCAGATCGTCCAATCTGTCCGCGCCCCACAGATCAAGAATCAGGTGGGTGCCCGCATACACTTTGTTGTTTCTGGTGATGAAGTGATCCTTGCGGTGATCTTCTTCTGCCTGTTGAAATTGCGGCCATGAAGTGGCCTCGTGTGTTCCGGTGAATTTATCCTCAGCGGGAATCAGATTATTTTTTTTCATGTTTTTTTCTCGCAAAAAAAACCACCGCCTTGCGGGCGATGAAAAACCCGAAATATCGGCCGAATCCCAATTGCTCAACCGACACCAAAACCCACCTGAGAACTCCGCCCGCTTGTGAGGGCGGCGGTGGGAAAAAAGTTTCGCAATTATTCAGATAATGGGCCGCTTTGGCAAGCTATTTTTTTCAAATACAGTAAAAAAAATGCACAGCGGGCGTTTTTTGCCGGAAGAACGGCGTTTGCAGGCACAAAATACGGGGCACAATGTGGGTCGGTGAATTCTACAGATTGAACTGCGCACGCAATGTATGCAGATCTTCACGCAGGGCCTGTTGTTCGGCCTGCATGTCGGCCAGCAGACTGGCTTCAGCCGCCTGCGGCCACTGACGCCATGCCTCCAGCGCAATGGGCACGGCCGTGGGCGCATGGTGCAACGAATGCTGGCTGTTGTGCCAAACCAAAGGCACCGCCAACAGCGCTGCCGCCGCCAGGCCAAGCCCGATGCGGGCGACGAACCGTTTGCGCGGTTTGTGGCGGGGCGATGGCTGCAGTGCCCGGCCGATTTGTGCACTCAGGCGGCGCGCGTTCACGTCGTCCTGACCCAACAGGTCAAAGGCTTCGGCCTGTGTGCGCAGATGCTGTTTCAGTGCGTCATGGTCTGTGTTCATAGTTCTGCCTCCGTCAATCCCTGAAACAGGGACTGAACCGATTCACAGCGCGCCAGTTTTTTGCGCGCGCGGTGCAAAGTGATTTTAACCCAGTTCTCAGAACGCTGAAGAATTTTTGCCACCGTCTTCAGGGGCAGATCTTCAGCGTAATGAAACCACATGGCATCGTAGGCGGCTTCATCGAGGTGCTGTTTCAGCACAATCCAGGTGTTGGCCCGGTCAATGCGTTGTTCCACGTCGTCGTGACTGGCCAGGTTCGACGGGTTGGCTGTGCCCGGGGGTGTTTGAGTGCGCACGCGCTGTAGATTGCGGCGCGCGATGGTGAACAGCCAGGTGGAGAATGCCCAGCGTGGGTTGTAGCTGTGCAGGGACTGATGCGCGCTGAGAAAAGCCTCCTGCAAGGCATCTTCGGCGTCCTGCCGGTGCATGCATTTGACCATTAAAAACTTGAACAGGCGGGCCTGGTGGCGTTCCACCAGTCGGGTGTAGCTCTCAAGGCTGCCACCCTGTGCCCGCCGGATCAATTGTGCATCGGTCGGTTGCTGCATGCGAACGCGTGCTCAATGCCCGTGGAGTGTGGCATGGGTGTTCAAATGCGCCTGCAACAACGCCACATCAACCGCACTGCTGAGCAACACCTGATCATCCCTCAGTTGCACCGTCAGGTTGTCCATCAAGGCTTTGTGCAGCGGGTTTTTGTCGTTGACATCGGACATGTTGTTCAGTGCAATCAGACCGTTGATGATGTCGCGCACCTGCGCGGCGCTGTCCGCGCTGCTGGCGGCCAGCCCGATTTCCAGATTCATGCGCGCAGCGCTTTCAAACACACTGAAGGAAAACTGCGAGACTTTTTTCAACACATTGGACTTGAACGAGTCACCAACGGCGTGCGTTTTCACCGCCCCGTGTGCCAACGATTCATCGATGTTCACCACCATATTGAACAGCCCCTCCTGTGCCGCCAGCGGCATCGGTTCCTCACCATCGAGCCAGGCTTTCACGTCGCTCAGATTGTGACTCAGCACCAGCAAACGGGGATTGACCGCTGCGGCGTACAGCGTCACCGGATTGTCGTGCTGCATTTCGGTTTGAGGGTATTGTTTCAGGCGCAGGTTTTCGTCAATGAACCACAGCTGTATAGTCTGGCCATTGTGATCCAGAGCTTCGGTGGTCATTTCCACGCCCGGTGGTTGCAGGAAATCGGCCATGGCGCGGTCACTGAAATCGCCCTGCAGCATAAAGGTGAAGCTTTGCTTGTCATGACCCTGGCCGTACATCGAGAGCTGGTCGATCTGTGCATGCAGCTCCGGACCCAGCACCGCGTCAATCATCTGCACCCCTTCGGCGTGTCTTTCAGTGATCAGCGGGCCAACACTGGAGTGACGCAAGGCGTTCAAATCAATATTCAAAAACCATTCGGCGCTGTCCGATGCCTGCGCCACGGATGCCACGCTGCAAACACACAGCAGACACAAGCGGGTGAAAAATCGTTTCATGTTGTTTCTCCTCAGATTCTAATGAATGTTACCTGAGGCTTATAGTCTGCGGCAGTGGGAAAAGTTACAAGGTTTTCAAATTTCCCTGAAAAAAAACCAACCGGTGACCGGTTTTTGCATCACAGGCGAGGCGCTGAGATGATCAACAGAGCCGGCGGATCACTGTGCGCTTCTGCGCTGGCGACCCGCCGGTGGAGAACAATCGGTGAGATCAGGCGCGCTGGGCATTCGGCGCGCCGTGAAATGCAATTTTCAGGCCATCACATCCAACAACAATGCATTGATGTTGCGCACGTATTCGGCCGGATTTTCCAGAGCCACGCCTTCGGCCAGCAAGGCCTGCTGATACAACAGATCGGCCCAACGGGCAAATTTGTCTTCATCCTCGATGCCGCCCACATGCTGCACCAGCGGATGCGTCAGGTTTATTTCCAGCGTCGGCAGGCTGCCGGGCATTTTTTGACCGGCCTGTTCCATCAGTTTTTGCAGATGCAAGGCCATTTCGTGTTCACTGAGCACCAGACAGGAGGCCGAATCGACCAGCCGCTTGGACGCCACCACGTCGCTGACTTTTTCAGACAATCGCTGCTTGATTTTCTCCAGCAGCGATTGCTGCGCTTCGTCCGGTTGCGGCGTTTTTTCGTCGTCATCAATCTGCAACTGACCCTTGGCCACCGACTGCATGGTTTTGCCGTCGTATTCCTGCACGTGACCCATCATCCATTCATCGATGCGTTCATGCATCAACAACACCTCGATGCCTTTTTTGCGGAAATATTCCAATTGCGGCGAGTGCTTCACCGCCTGATGCGATTCACCGGTGATGTAATAAATCTTCTCCTGATCGCCGGGCATGCGCGCCACGTAGTCATCCAGTGACACTTTGGCGTCTTCACTGTCGTCCTGGGTTGAACTGAAACGCAGCAATTTGAGAATCGCTTCGCGGTTGGCGAAATCTTCGACCACGCCTTCTTTCAGTGTGGTGCCAAATTCCTGCCAGAAATTCTGGTATTCAGTGGCCTCGGCGGACGCCTTTTTCTTCAGCATGCCCAGCACCCGTTTGACCAGTCCGGCGCGGATTTTGGCCAGCAAGGGGTTGTCCTGCAGAATTTCACGCGACACGTTCAGCGGCAGGTCGGCCGAGTCCACCACGCCTTTGACAAAACGCAGGTAATTCGGCAGCAACTCCTTGGACGCGTCCATGATGAACACGCGCTTGATGTACAGCTTCAGCCCTTCACGGTCCTCCGGGTTCTGGAACATGCTGAACGGGGATTTGGACGGAATGTACAGCAGGTTGCTGTAACTTTGCGCGCCTTCAATGTGGTTGTGCGACCAGGTCCAGGCGTCGTTGAAATCATGACTGATCTGTTTGTAAAAACTCTGGTAGTCTTCATCCTTCAGATCGCCGGGTGATTTTTTCCAGATCGCCTGCGCGTCGTTGATGATTTCGTATTCCGGGGTGTCGGTCTTTTGTTCTTCTGCGGTCGCATCGGCTTCGGCGGGTTTGATCATTTGAATTGGAAACACCACGTGTTCCGAATACTTTTTGATCAAGGCGCGTAATTTATAGTCTGAAAGAAATTCTTCGGCGTCCTTGCGCAGGTGCAAAATCACCTCGGTGCCGTGCGTGTCTTTGTCGCAGGGCTCAAGCGTGAATGCGTTTTTACCGTCGCTGGTCCATTGCACCGCCTGTTTTTTTCCGGCTTTCAGGGTGCGCAATTCGACTTTGTCTGCAACGATGAACGCCGAATAAAAACCCACACCGAACTGGCCGATGAGATTGGCGTCTGCACGGTCCTTGGCGGCAATTTTCTCAAGGTATTTGCGCGTGCCTGAATTGGCGATGGTGCCGATGTTTTTGATCACTTCCTGACGCGTCATGCCGATGCCATTGTCGCTGACGGTGACAGTGCCCGCTGCGCTGTCCACATCGACGCGAATGCGCAGGTCATCGGCCGCCAGGGCGTCGTTTTTAATGGCTTCAAAACGCAGCTTGTCGCAGGCATCCGAGGCGTTGGAAATCAATTCTCGAAGAAAAATCTCCTTGTTGGAGTACAGGGAATGAATCACCAGGTCCAGCACCTGGCTGACTTCGGCCTGAAACTCAAATTTTTCTGCAGTTTTACTCATGGTCTGTCACAGGGGTTGTTCTTAACTGGCAGAAAAATGAGGGTGAACAAATGAAATTCAAGTCCTGTGGCAGACATTACGGCGCGCCTGCTGCAAAGATGAACACGTCGCGCATCCATCTTTGCAGCATTGCCACACCGGGCGCGCTGTGATCAGGGCAGGTCAGGAATTTCCGCGCCCGGTGTCCACGGTGCACCGGCCTGTTGCAGGCGCGCATCCAGCGCCGGCATGTCCTGATTGACCACCTGTTCAAGATCGCGCTTGATCTCGGCCAGCTCAATGCGCGCGATGTCCAGACTGCGGCGATGCGTGGGCGTGGGCCCATAGGTTGAGAAATTGGTGCCAATCATGGCCACAGAGATGCGGTCATCCACGGTCTGTTCAAACACTTCGCCAATGCTGAGTTTGGCGCCGTGTCCATTGAGGCGTCCGTCCAGATCGTACAGGCGCTCATGCAGCGCGTGCAAATCGCGGTCCAGCTCGCCAGGTTCGGCCTGAGACCGGGCCAGCGCCTGGCGCATCAGGTTCACCCGACTCAAGGCTTCGTTCAACACCTGCGCGGTGGCGGTGCTGCTGCGCTGGGTGTCACTGATCTGTTGCCAGAACGCCACCGTTTGCTGTGGCTCGGCACCGGGCAATGCACCTGAGCGCATGCGTTCTACGGTGAAATTCACCGGGCCCTGCAACGCGGTGATTTCACCGTCGACGCGTTTGCCCATGGACACACTGTATTGGCCCGGCGCGGCCAGCATGCCGGAACCATCATTGCTGTCAAAAAACCCGCCGCCGCTGCCCATCGCCTGACTGGAGGGGAATCGCAGGTCCCAGGCGACGCGATGAAAGCCTTTTTTGGCTGGCCCTTCAAGTCGACGCACCACCTGTCCGTCGGCGTCGC
This sequence comes from Marinicellaceae bacterium, assembly GCA_050303435.1. Lineage (GTDB taxonomy): Bacteria > Pseudomonadota > Gammaproteobacteria > Xanthomonadales > Marinicellaceae > JBNLBT01. Next base: position 76,847 of record JBNLBT010000003.1, on the reverse strand, counting down.
GCACCGTCAGCAGAATCACCGGATCGACTTCCCGGCGTTCAGCTTCCACCGCATCCCAACCCGGAAACTTCACTGATTTTTGTTCTTCCCGTGCAGTTTTTTCTGCGGCCTGGCGCTGTGCCGCGCGGCTGTTGATGTCGTCACTCAAATAATATGTAAACACCGCGCCAAACGGTGGATTGGGTGCCACGTAGTGATTCGCACCCTGGGTGCCGCGCTGTTCAAAGCCCAACACCATGCGCGGCATGTACCACCAGGCTTTGCGGGTGCTGAACAGCGCCGCTTCGCCCTGCAGCACATCGGCGTTCACCTCACGCAACACACTGTAGTCATCCAATACGAAAAAGCCGCGCCCGAAACTGGCGCCCACCAGATCGTTCTCGCGCCGTTGAATGGCCAGATCCCGGAACGAAATGGTCGGCACATCACCCTTCAATTGCACCCATTGACGACCGGCATCCGGGCTGAAAAACACCCCGAATTCAGTGCCGGCAAACAACAGGTCGGCTTTCACGTGATCCTGCACCAGACGCCACACCAGGTGATTTTCAGGCAAATCACCGGCGATGCTCTTCCAGCTTTTACCGCGGTTTTCACTTTTCAGCAGATACGGTTTGAAATCCCCATATTTGTGATTGTCGAGCGCCACATACACCGTGTCCACGTCGTGCAAATCCGCCTTGATGTCATTGACAAAAGCGGTTTTCGGAACCCCTGGCAGATCGCCGACTTCGATTTTGCGCCAGTCCCCACCGCCGTTTTCACTCACCTGGATCAGACCGTCGTCGGTGCCGGCATACAAAAGACCGGCCTGAAGCGGCGATTCTGCCAGCGAGGTGATGGTGTTGTAATTGGACATGGCGAGCAGGTCCCAGCCCGCGTCCCAGCTCCAGCTGCGCCCATGCACCGGCAAGGCGATGCGTTCCTGATCACGGGTCAGATCACCGGAGACTGGCGTCCACTCATCGCCGCGGTTTTCCGATTTCCACACCCGCTGCGAGGCAAAATACAAACGCGTGGGTTCATGCGGACTGACCAGTATGGGCGCGTCCCAGTTGAACCGTTCAACGCCGTCACCGGGTTCCGGTTGCGGCTTGATGTACACCATTTCACCGGTGGTGCGATCCACGCGCACCAGGTTGCCCTGTTGCCATTCGGAATACACGATGTCCGGATTGCCCGGTTCCGTGGCCGGCTGGTGCCCGTCACCGAACAGGGTCACGTACCAGTCGGCGTTGCGAATGCCGTGCACATTGTCTGTGCGCGAAGGGCCGCCCTGCGTGTTGTTGTCCTGTGTGCCGCCGTAAATGTTATAAAACGGCTCGGCGTCGTCCAGAGCCACCTTGTAAAACTGGGTCACCGGCAGGTTGCCGATGAATCGCCAGTTGCGCGTTTCATCGCGGGTTTCATACAGGCCGCCGTCGGTGCCCACCAGCATGAAGCCGGGTTCATCTTGGCGAAACGCCACCGCGTGGTTGTCGCCGTGTTTGTGGTCATTGTTGACCGGGGTGAAGGTTTTGCCGCCGTCGTCGGACACGCGCATGCGCGCATCCATCAAATACAGCCGGTCGTGTTTGTGCGGTGAAACAAACAGTTCCTGATAGTAGTGTGGACCGGTGCCGCCGCCGACCTGGTCGGATTGTTTCTGCCAGGTTTCACCGCGATTGAACGATTTGTACACCCCGCCCGTGCGGCGATCCAGTTCAATGGCGGCGTAGATTTCATCGGGCTTTTGTGGTGAAACAGCCAAACCGATTTTACCCATTTCACCCTTGGGCAGGCCATGGGCCAATTTGCGCCAGGTTTCTCCGCCATCGTCTGAACGATGAATGGCACTGCCCGGTCCGCCGCCGATGTAGGCCGCGACGTTGCGGTGACGTTCCCAGGTGGCGGCATACAATCGATCCGGGTTGCGCGGGTCGATCACCACGTCGGTCACGCCCACCCACACGTCATCGCCGAGCACCTTTTTCCAATTCTTTCCAGCGTCGCTGGTTTTATACAGGCCGCGGTCGCCGCCCTTGGACCACAGCGGCCCCTGCACAGCCACCCACAGCACCGCGGGGTTGTCCGGATGAATAACGATGGTGGAAATGTGCTGTGAATCTTTCAGCCCCATGTTCTCCCAGTTTTGACCGCCATCCAATGTGCGGTAAATGCCGTCACCGAAGCTCACGTGGCGGCCGCCGACATTTTCACCACTGCCAACCCACACCACATCGTGGTTGCTCGGGTCGATCGCCAGTGAGCCGATGGAATACACCGCTTGCTTGTCAAACACCGGCTGCCAGGTGATGCCGGCGTTGTCGCTGCGCCACACCCCGCCGGAACCCACCGCAACGTACCAGCGGTTGGCATCCTGGGGAGAAATGGCCACATCGGCGATGCGACCGGACATGAATGCCGGGCCAATGTTGCGCAGTTTCAGTCCGGCAAACGTTTCCGCCGCCCAGGGGCCACTTTTTTCATCTGTTTTTGCGCCTGCAATGAACACCAGGGTGCTCAGCATCAAGGCCAGTATTTTTTTCATGGGGTATTCTCCGCTCTTATCAATTGATCAGTTTTCAGCACAGCCGAATGCTGCATGGCCGTGCCGGGGTTGAGTTGGCATCGGACCTTGATTGGTCCGCCTGTGCATATAAATTGACACCTGTGTACTGCTGCACAAGAAGCGGACTGCAACTTCGTCGGGGCCTCTCGAGGCGGTCAACTGCGTGCCCCGGTGACCCGCCTGCAGCGGCGAATGCGTGTCACATTCAAGTCATTCAGTCTATTATGAAATATTCTGTGTCGTTGGGATGTGTCTAAAGTCACGATCCCCGGGATCGGCTGGCGCAAAGAAATCCCTGTCAATCGAGTTTTTTTTCCTATATGATTTGACTAATGCAGGGCAAGTTTGCATACTGCATGCATTTTTTCGATCCGGATAAATCGACATGGTTGACATCAGACACGACTGGGCACTGGATGAAGTCCTGGCACTGTATCGCCTGCCATTCAATGACCTGTTGTTTCAGGCCCACGCGCTGCACCGCCAATGCTTCAATCCCAATCACGTGCAGGTTTCCACGCTGTTGAGCATCAAAACTGGCGCCTGCCCGGAAGATTGCAATTACTGCCCGCAAAGTGTGCGCTACGACACCGGCGTGGAAAAGCAGCCGTTGATGGACCTGGACGAAGTGGTGCAACAGGCAGAAGCGGCCAAGGCGCAAGGCGCCACACGCTTTTGCATGGGTGCGGCATGGCGCAGCCCCAAAGACCGCGACCTGGACCGTGTGATCGACATGGTCAAGGCGGTCAAAGGCATGGGCATGGAAACCTGCCTGACCCTTGGCATGCTGAATGCAAATCAGTGCGAAAAACTCTCAGAAGCCGGTCTGGATTACTACAACCACAACATCGACACATCCGAAGAATACTACAAACAGATCATCACCACCCGATCATTTGATCAACGCATCAACACCCTCAACAACGTGCGTGAATCCGGCATCAATGTCTGCTCAGGCGGCATTGTAGGCATGGGTGAATCGCCTGAAGACCGCGCCGGCATGCTGATGGCCCTGGCCAATCTGCCGGAACACCCCGGCAGTGTACCGATCAACGCCCTGGTGCAGGTGGCCGGCACGCCCCTGCACGGCATTGAAAAACTGGACCCCATGGAGTTTGTGCGCACCATTGCCGTGGCACGCATTCTGATGCCACGCTCCATGGTGCGGCTGTCGGCCGGGCGCACCGACATGTCGGAGGAATTGCAGGCGCTGTGCTACTTCGCCGGCGCCAATTCAATATTCTACGGCGACAAACTGTTGACCACCGACAACCCGGCCGCCCAGCGCGACCGGCAAATGTTCGCCAAACTGGGCATTGAACCGATGCCGGCGCAGCACACCGGCTGATGTCACCGGGGGGTTGACCGATGAGCCGACTGAAGGACAAACTGACGCAACTGAAGCAGAAGAACCTGTTTCGTGAGCGCCGCGTGCGCACCGGTAAATCCGGCCGGTACATCAGTGTCGACGGACGCCAGTACATCAATTTCACCAGCAACGATTACCTGGGGCTGTCCGATCACCCGGAAATTCTGCGCGCCGCTCAGCAGGCGGGCGAGCGATTTGGCTATGGCTCCACCGGTTCTGCCTTCATGTCGGGCTTCACATCCGTGCACCAGGAATTGGAATATCTGGTGGCTGAATTCACCGGTCAGGAACGCGCGCTGGTGTTTTCCAGCGGCTATCTGGCCAACCTCGCGGTGCCGCAATCGCTGCTGTCACGACAGGATTTAATCATTCAGGACAAGCTGAATCACGCCTCTTTAGTGGATGCCGCCGCGTTGTCACGCGCCACCCTCAAGCGCTATGGCCACGGCAACCGTGAACAGCTGGTGCGGCTGTTGAAAGCGCACCCGAAACAAAACAAGCTGATTTGCACCGACGGGGTGTTCAGCATGGACGGCGATCAGGCCGATTTGCGCTTCATGTCGCGCATGGCCGCCAAGACCGCCAGCATGCTGTGGGTTGACGATGCCCACGGCATCGGTGTGCGGGGGCCGACTGGCCGCGGTTCATTGGAAGAATTCGAACTGGCGCCCGAGGCGGTGTTTTTGCTCAGCGGCACATTTGGCAAAGCCTTTGGCACCTGCGGGGCCTTCATTGCCGGGCGCCATGACGCCATTGAAGTGCTGCTGCAAAGGGCCCGTTCCTACCGCTACAACACCGCACTGCCGGTGCCCGACGCCGCCGCCGCCCTGCAAGCCATGATTGTGGCGCAACAGGAAAGCTGGCGCCGCGACAAACTCAATCAATTGGTGCTGTACTTCAAATCTCGCATGATTCGCGCCGGATTGCCTGACAACGGCAGCCAATCGGCGATTCAGCCGTTGCTGTGCGGCAGTGAGGAAAAAGCCCTGAAACTGTCCCAGGCGCTGGCCGCGCAGGGCATCTTCACCACCGCAATTCGTCCACCCACCGTGCCGTCCAATTCCAGTCGCCTGCGCATCACACTGACCAGTAAACACGAAACCGAGGACATCGACCGGCTGATCAAGGTGCTGCACAGTGCGCATCGCTGAAACCCTCGGCGAAGGCCAGTCATCGACCATCAATCTGCTGCACGGCTGGGCCATGAACGCGTCGCTGATGCGGCACTGGGGCGAACAGCTGGCGGCGCTTGGATACTGCATCAATCTGATCGATTTGCCCGGCCATGGACACGCCCATGCACAGCCCATGCCCGCGGACCTGCCTGCACTTGCCGCACTCGCCGAGGCCATGCCCGACGGCCATTGGATCGGCTGGTCTCTTGGCGGCATGGCGGCCTTGCAGTGGGCGCTGATGCAACCACAGCGGGTGCACAGCCTGACCCTGTTGTGCGCCGGGCCCAGCTTTGTGGCACGAGAACACTGGCCCGATGGCGTGCAGCCGGCGGTGCTGGATGGTTTTGCCCGGCAACTGGCCGATGACGTCAAACACACGGTGAAATCCTTTCTGGCGCTCGAAGTGCTGGGCTCCCGGCATCAACACGCCACGCTGCGCGCGCTGCAAAAAAAGGTGCTGGACAGCCCATTGCCGGCGCGCGACGCGCTGCAACAGGGCTTGCATCTGTTGCGCCACAGTGACATGGTGAATGCATTGAAAAATTTGCAAACGCCCTCATTGTGGTTGGCGGGCGGACGCGACCGCCTGGTCCACCCCGAATCGATGCGCAAGGCCAGTGCACTGACGGGGGGGCGTTTCGCGTTGATTCGCGGCGCCGGTCACGCGCCACTGGTCAACCATTGCGATGAATTAACCCGGGAAATGCAGTCGTTCCATGCCACTTGAACACCATCAGATTCACGCCGCGTTCAATAAAGCGGCGCGCCGCTATGAAGAGCACGCCGTGCTGCAAAAAGAGATCATGCAGCGCCTGCTGGAGCGGGCCGAACACGACGCCGATGCGACCGCCGAATGTGTGCTGGATCTGGGTTGTGGCACCGGCTGGTCCTGCGATGGTCTGCTCGCCATGCACCCCAAGGCCCGCGTTGTTGCCGCCGATTTTGCCGAGCACATGCTCAAGCAAGTGCCGAAGCATGCACGCATCCAGCCATTGCACTGCGACGCCCATCTGATCGATCTGCCGGACGCCAGTTGCGATCGGGTGTTTTCCAGTTTGATGCTGCAATGGTGCAATGAAAACCAGGTGTTCCATGAAATTCAGCGCGTGCTGAAGCCCGGCGGTGTGGTGCACATCAGCACCCTGGGTGGTCTGACCCTGCAGGAACTGCGCGCGGCCTGGCAGGCCGTGGACCCAGGTCAACCCCACGTCAATGTCTTCGCTTCGGCCGATCAGCTGGCCGCCGGTCTGTATCGACTTGGATTCGAAGAGGTGGTGGCCGACAGCGAGTGCATCACCATGACATTCAAGACGCTGACGGGCCTGATGCGCGACATCAAAAACATCGGTGGACACAACACCCACGACCAGCGCCGCAAAGGCCTGATGACCCCGGCGATGTTGCGTCAGCTTGAACACGCCTACCAGGCGTTCGTGCACAACGGCGTGTATCCTGCCACCTACGAAGCGGTCTATCTGCGGGCCCGCAAAGCGCCCACCGACAGCAAAACCATCGCCTTGAACATCCGCAGCGAATGACGCCGGCTCAATCGATGATTGGCAAGTGCGCGGTCTTTTTCTTCTGAATCATGGAGAAACTGGTGTTGACCGAACGAATCGCCGGTATGGTGAGAATTTGCTCATACAGAATGCGGTTGTAGCTGTTCATGTCAATGGTGACGATTTTCAGCAAGTAATCGTATTCTCCACTGGTGGCATGGCACTCCAGAATTTCCGCCAGCGATTGAATTGACCGGTCAAACACCGCCACCGTTTCCGGGTGATGATTTTCCAGGGTGATCTGCGCAAATGCGGTGATGTTCAGCCCCAGTTTTTCCTGGTTGATGATGGCCGAATAGCCGTTGATCACACCCGACTTGTGCAAGGCATCCACGCGCCGCCAGCACGGCGCCGGCGACAGCGCCACCCGGGCCGCCAGGTCTTTGTTGGAAATGCGCCCGTCGGCTTGTAGTGCGTTGAGTATTTTGATGTCGTATTTATCCACAATTTCTACATTTACAGCAAGATAATTTCTCTGAACAGCCATTATACAGCATATTATTTCCCGCGAGCCGCCCAGGTTGAACAAATGGCAAGCACATTCCATTGCCGGCCCGGTACAATGATGAATCCACGGGAAACAGGATGAATGAATGAAAACCGCCGAAGCAGAACAGGCCCACCCAGCGCCCTTTGACTGGATTAAAATCGCACGCACCCTGTTGCTTTCCAGGGCTCTGGATGACCTGGAAGAACACGAGCTGGTGAAACAAAAAAAAGTGCTGTACCAATTTTCCGCACGCGGACACGACATGGCGCAGATTCTGCTGGGTCAGATGATCACCGGACAGCGCGACGCGGTGTCTGGCTATTACCGATCCCGACCCTTGCTGCTGTCCATGGGCATCCCGGTGGAACAATGTCTGCAGGCCAGCATGATGAAGCAGGGCGGTTTCTCCGACGGTCGAGACATCGGCGTGGTGTTCAACCAGCCCAACCGCGAAGGCGCCTGCGTGTTGCCCATGTCCGGCGGTGTGGGCGCGCAATACACCCCGGTGGCCGGCTGGGCAGCGGCGGTACGCTATCACAGTGAATACCTCAACGGCAGCGCCTGGGACGACGCCATCGGCGTGGTCCTGGGCGGTGACGCTTCGGTTGCCACCAACGGATTCTGGTCGGCTCTGGTGCTGGCCACCACACAAAATCTGCCGATGCTGTTTTACATTGAAGACAACGGCTACGGCATTTCCGTGCCTTCCAGTTTCCAGACACCCGGTGGCAACATTGCCAGCAACCTGGCCTCATTCAAAAATTTACAAATCTATTCGGGCGACGGCAGCAACCCGTCCAGCGCCGCGGAACTGATCGCGCGCTCGGCGCAGTTCGTGCGAGAGTCCAGAAAACCGGCTTTGTTGCGACTGACCGTGCCGCGCCTGAACGGGCATTCGGCACAGGACACGCAAAGCTACAAAAGCAGCGATCGCCTGGCCTTCGAACAGCAGCACGACCCTCTGCCGAAATTGCAAAAATACCTGCAAGGTCAACACATCTGCACGCCGCATGAGTGGCAACAACTGGCCGATGCGGCGGAGCAGACCGTGCGTGAGGCGGCCGAGAATGTCGAGGCGCAACCCAAAGCCGACGTCGATCAGATCGAACAGCACGCGTTTCAGGAGTTTGACGCCGAGGGCCATCCCCGTCTGCAGCAACAAGGCGGCATACACCTGGATGCACCGGTGTTTCCACCGGCATCCCGCGAAGCCATTCGCGAACCGGGTCGCATCAACATGGTCACCGCGATACGCCGCACCCTGGAATTCGAATTGCAACACAACAATAAAATGCTGCTGTTTGGAGAAGACGTTGGTGCCAAAGGCGGTGTGCATGCCGTCACCCTTGGCCTGCAGGCCAAACACGGCGAAGCGCAGGTGTTTGACACCAGTCTGTCCGAAGAAGGCATCATTGGACGCGCCATTGGCCTGGCGCTGGCAGGTTTGCTGCCGGTGCCGGAAATCCAGTTTCGCAAGTACGCCGATCCGGCGGAAGAACAATTCAACGACTGCGGCAGCATGCGCTGGCGCACCAACAACCGCTTCGCAGCACCCATGGTGGTGCGCATGGCCGGCGGCTATTTCGGCTGCGGCGATCCGTGGCACTCCCAATGCGCCGAAGTCAAATGGGTGCACGCCGTCGGTTGGCAGGTGGCCATGCCGTCCAATGCCGAAGACGCCGTGGGCCTGTTGCGCTACGCCTTGAGAGACAACAACCCCAGTATTTTCTTTGAACACCGGCGCATGCTGGACCACATTTGGGCCCGCCGTGAATACCCGGGGGACCAATACATTCTGCCGTTCGGCCAAGGGCGCCGCATCCTTGAAGGCGATCGCCTGACCCTGGTTACCTGGGGCGGCATGGTGCACGTGTGCCAGAGCGCGGTAGAACAGAGCGGTGTGTCGGTCGATTTGATTGATTTGCGCACCTTGCGGCCCTGGGACCGTGAACTGGTGCTGGAATCGGTGCAAAAAACCAACCGCTGCCTGATCGTGCATGAAGACAACATTTCCGCTGGATTCGGCGCCGAAATCGCAGCGGTGTTGGCGCAGGAGGCGTTTTTCCATCTGGACGCGCCGATTGAGCGCGTGGCCACACCCGACATCTGCAATCCGCACGACCCGGATTTGATGGAAGCCGCGCTGCCCAACGTCGAAAAAGTTAAAAATAAAATTCTGCAACTGGATGCCGTATGAGTGATCTGATTGAGATTCGTTTGTCTGCTGAGCAGACGGAAGGCACGCGCGCGACGCTGGCGCAATGGCTGTTTCAACCGGGCGACGCGGTGCAGGCCGGCGACCCGGTGGTGGAACTGGAAACCGATAAAGTCATGATGGAAGTCGCCGCCCCCGCCGACGGCACTTTGCAGGAACAACACCTGCAAGCGGGCGACGAAGTCACACCGGATAAAATTATTGGAACCATTTCAACCGAAACCGTGTCCAAAGTTACGAATCCAGAAAATATCGGGATTCAACCGGAAACTCCTAAAACTGAAAACGAGTTAATCTCAACAGCGTCGACTGCCGGACAACCCAAGACTTCCTCTACAACCTTATCACCGGCAGTCCGGCGCTTGTTGAGACAACACCAGATCAACCCCGAAGACATTCCCGGCAGTGGCAGAAACCAGCGCATCACCACCCGCGATGTGCAGGCACACCTTGATACAAACACCCCTCTTCATGAGCCCCAGTCTGAAGCCGCAGCCGATGATGACTTTGAAGTCACCGAATTCACCGAAGTCACCACCGAAATTGAGCATGACTTGACCGCGGATGTTCAAGCATCAACGGATGAGCCCTGGTCACCGGCCTCTTCCGAAGCCAGCCAGATGGTGCCGCACAGCGCCATGCGCCAATCCATTGCCCGGCACATGGTCGATAGCCTGCTGCACACCGCGCCACACGTCACGTCGGTATTTGATCTGGACATGAGCGCCATCGCCCGGCACCGGCAACAGCACAAAGCGGGCTTTGCAGAGCGCGGCGCCAAATTGACATTCACCGCCTATTTCATTGCCGCGGCGGTCGAGGCCATTCGCCATGAACCCAAGGTCAATGCACGCTTTCACACCGAAGCGCTGGAAATATTCCGCCACATGCACATCGGCGTTGGCACCGCCCTCGGTGATGCGGGATTGGTTGTTCCGGTGATTCGACACTGTGAAAATCTGGATTTGTTCGGCATCGCCCAGGAATTGACTCGCTTGACCGCATTGGCCCGTGAAGGCCGCTTGCAAAAAGAACACGTGAGCGGCGGCACGTTCACCCTTTCCAATCACGGCGTCAGCGGCTCACTGGTGGCCACACCGATCATCATCAACCAACCCCAATCGGCCATTCTTGGCATTGGCAAAATGGAAAAACGGGTGGTGGTGCGCGAAGTGGACGGTCAGGACGCCATACTGATCAGACCGATGTGTTATGTGTCACTGACCATTGATCACCGCGCACTGGATGCGCATCAGACCAATCGTTTTCTGACTTCTTTTGTAGACACCCTGGAAAACTGGGTGGATTGATTGCAGTCGACTCCGGGCACAGCGCCCGGAGTCTTGCTGTTTTGTGTCTTGTTCTTCAGAACATGAAGATGATGGCCAGCACCGCCAGAGCCAGCGACACCAGTCCAAGAATTTGTCTGAACGGTTCAAAGATGCCCGTCATTTTATCGACAAAGCCTGTCGCCCCCTCTTTGCCTGCAAACCATTCTTTGAGAATGCCTTGTGCCAGCAACAAGCCCAGAATGATCAACGTCAAGGACGCCACCAACATCAGCAACATGCCCATGGTGTTGTATTTGATCAGCGAAATGTAGCGCAGAAATCGCACCAGATAGATGACACCGATCAGCATGGATGTCAAGCCGATCCAGCGCTCCGAATCGGTCAGGAATTTCAGCGTGTCTTTCATTCCCGGCGCCATCTCAATCACTTTCTTCGAAGCGGCCGCCAGGCCCACAACGATCAGCAATACAATCAAAATGATAGAACTCATTGGTGTCTCCTCAACTGATTAAGCCGTTATTATAGCCGATATCATTGAACGCATTGCAAGCAATTGTTCAGCGCCAGCAGCACTAATTGCTCCCGCATTCTGTCCTTTAATCACGCCGTCCTGCGCGCACTTGTGGTCCGGCCTGGGGGTCCATCAGCGGGTGCTTAAACCAGTAGTTGACCGCCACCGTGATGCGCGTGCCCGTGCCTTTGTACGGCGACACCTCGTGGTACACCCAGGATGGGAAAATCACCATTTCTCCGGCTTTCAGCTTATAACACCTGTGACTGAATCCAAACGGCCCTTGCGTCATGTTGAGAATGCCTGGATCCATGTACATGGACGCGGCTGAATTGGGATGAAAGAAACGCGTCACTCCGGATTCATCCAGCGATTCCCCCTCGGCTTCACCGTCGTCCACACAGTACACCGCAGACCAGGTGGCCATGGGGTGATTGTGATTGGTGAAATAGCCGTGTTTTCGGGTGATGTGAAACCACGCGTCGGCGTACACGTCAAATTCGGCCACCCGTGAGCGTTTGTACTGATTCAGCATGCCGATGGTTTCCAACACCCCGTCGGTCATGAAATCGCGCAATGTGCCGATGCATTCTTCCGGCCATTTGAACAAATCGAAGTGACTTTCAAACAATTCGTCCGAAACCACGGAATTCTGATTGGGGTTGCGGTATTTTTTGCCGTCCTGTTCTCGCGTCAGAAACAACGCTTTAAGCGCCTGATTCAATTCCGCCGCATTTTCAAGACGGGTTGATCCGAATGGCACGGCAAACGCCGGTTGAATGTTGATCTGTGGTTGCATGCTGTTCTCGCGCTGTCTTAACCCGATTGGACCAAAAAAAATTGACTTTGTGAATAGATCAAAAAGCCGAGATTCTGTCGTCGGGTGGCGTTGTGCTATTGTTCACTGTTCAATTTTTCTTGCAGCGAGTATTTTCACAATGTCGGGGTCAATTCTCGCCGGCGGGGCGGCGCCCCAAGCACACTCATTTAAACACATAAATCGGTGTTTTTTTTGATCTATCTAAAGATTTACCCAGATTGGATTATTTCCTGCGCAGAATTGACTATAATTTCTTTTTCGTCAGCATTTTCCATCCCCATGAGTGAATTTCAAGATCAGGTAGAAGTGCATTTTCCCACCACAGTGATGATCCGGCAACACCAGGACATGCAAGCGTTGAATCAACAACTGTTCAGTGTGTTCAAATCCATGCAAGACAAATACCAGGACACGGAACTCAATGAAGTGCACTCGGACACCATCACCACCAAAGGTGGTTTTCAAACTCCCACGCGCGTCAATGTGCTGGAATTGTCGGATGCGCCGATTCAGCGTTTTCGCTCCGATGTCCTGATGCCGGCGATCAAAGCCTATCTGCAACACCATTTTAAAGACGCCGCCAATGAACTCAACCCCTGGCCCAATGGCTGGTCCAACATCATTCGTGCCGGCGATTGGCAGGCGCCGCATTGCCACCCCTCCAACGGCACCGTTGCCAGCGGCGTTTATTATGTGCGCATGCCGGAGTTAAGTGAAGGACCTGAAGGTCAGATTGAGTTCATCAACCCCATGCTGGAATCCTGGCATCACGGTTATCCGTTCAATCGCCGCATCAAACCACAGGAAAGCATGATGATTTTGTTTCCACCGTGGTACGTGCATTTTGTGCACCCGTTGAAAACCGACGCTGAACGCTGCGTCATTGCATTTGATGTGTTGTCGCAAAAACCCGGATTGAACCTGGTCTTCTGAGTTCATACGTAGCCAAGCCGCTCGCGCACAGGCGCCAGAATCGAATCCACCTTGTGCACCTGATCGGTGTAGTTTTTCCACCGCGCCACGCTGTGGCTGTGCACCTGTTTGCCGACCTGTCGGTAGCTGGGCGTGTTGATGTCCTGACCTTTCAGTTTCTCGCGGTAATTCATGGCCACCTCATCCCAGGGCAACTCAAGATATTTAAGAACAGCCGCCACTTCGCCGCGCAAGTCCTGGACCAGATTTTCGTATCTCACTTGATGATGTGGATGTTTCAGACTTTGCAATGAATCCAGCCCCAGAATCATGCTCGCGTTGAGATAACGCGCCGCCTGATTCCAGTCCAAAAAATTCGCCATGGCGTCGTTCAACTCGAACAACTGAAAATAGCAGGACAGTAAGACATCCCGTGGTTCGCGCACCGAAACAATGATTTTTGCGTGAGGAAAAACGCGCAATAGCAAGCCGATGTGGATGATGTTGAGTGGCAATTTGTCGATCACCACAGCGGCTTGTGTTTGCAACTGAGCGTCGCGCAACCTCAAGTAGGCCGACTGCAGTGCCTGAATCGTGTCCTGGTCGATTGTATTCAATCGCTCAAGACAATCTTCGCGGGCCAGAAAATGCTGCAAAATGGGGTCTACGCATGGTTTTTCTTCGATGGTTGCAATGCCACCATGTGCGCTGAGTATTTTTTCCAGCAGCGTTGTGCCGGATCGTGGAAAACCAACCATAAACACCACCGGTGGGTGCGCTGCCTCTGTGTCGCCGTCAAAATACAATCCGTTTTTATCAAAATGGGTGCGCAATTCCTGCAACACCGGCCAGGCATAAAAGCTGTTGTTTTTCAGTTTTTTGTAGCCATCGGATTGCATCAGCAAACGGTTGCTGCGTGTGTATGCTGCAAATGCCTCGGTGTATTGATGTAAACCCTCCAATGCTTCAGCTCGGGTATTTTCCAACATCGCCAGTGCGGTCGGATTCAATCCGGCCGCGCCAATTTGCTGGAGATCATTCAAGGAGTCTGAAAAACGTTTTTCCCTGGCATGTATTCGCCCAAGTACCAGACCGGCGTAAAAATCATCCGGTTTTTTTGCTTTGAGGATCTGGGCACATTGTTGCGCCGCATCCAGTTGATTGCTTTTCTCCAAATTCCAGGCAGCCCGCCCCAACATCTCCAAATTGACGTCCGATTGCTCGTACAATGCCTTGAATTCATCGGCTGCCTGATGGTATCGGCCGATGCGCTCCAGACTCTCGGCTCGCAACCGCATGAAGGCCGGTTGGTTCACCCCCTGCAAACTGTTCAAAGCACTTTCCCATTGTCCCAGCGACGCCTGCGCCCGAGCCAGATTAAAGCGTATGGCCAAATCCCCGGGTTTGGCCTGTAAAACTTTTTGCAAATGTTCCAGCGCCACCGCGTATTGTCCCAATCCTGCCGCGGACAATCCGGCCAATGCCTGCACATCGACAGAACGGGGGTTGTCTTTGATCAATGCGGTTGCCTGAGCCCAGGCGAGTTGGTGATCACCGGCTTGCAAGGCATCGAATCCTTGTTTCAATTGAATCAGTTCTTCTCGCTTCATCACCAGTGGGTCGGGGTCAGATCGAACGCGATGCTGATGCGGTCGTCTTCGCTTTCATGCGGTATGGTTTGATGGTACAGATAAGAAGGGAATATCACCAACAATCCAGGTTGCGGTTTAATATAGCCAAAACTGGCGTTGTCGACATTCTGCAAATGCAGCATGTCTGCAGGAATGCAGCCGTACTGAAAATACCCCTGATGACTCTGACTGTCTTGTGTAATTTCCGGCACATCCACGTAGTATGCACCACTGAGCCAGGATTCTTCGTGAATGTGTTTGTCTATAAATCCATCGCCTTTCACCCAGGTGGCCCACAAATTCAGTTCGTATTCCGTGCTTTTGTGTTTTAAAAATGGGTGTCCAGCATCGTCTGGCAGTTGCTCAATGTAGTCATGAATGGCCTCTTCCAGCTGGCGTTTAAATGCACAAATGGCCACGGTTTCATCGGCCATTAAATCATCGGTCATGTGACCGTTGCGAGCCGCCAGCCCAGCGGGATTTTTACGCAATAAACTGTGATTCATCACGTCGTGTTTTAAGGCACTGTTGAAGGCACTCAAATCATTGAATTCGGCGGCCAGCGGCAAGGGTTCAGCCTGTACAAACGCATTGATTTCATTGAGTTCTGAGGTTTTGTTTTGCGCAATGCCCACCAGGTTGAAATACGCCAACGCCCGTTGATCCTGTGGCCTCAGTTCAATGGCTCTCTGCAGCGATTGACTCGCCCGGTCAAACTCGCTGCGTTTCAATTGCAACATGCCGCCCAGCCGCAATGCCCTGGCGTTTTCGGGCTGCACTCTCAACACCGCATCGACACAATTTTGTGATTTTGTCAGTTCATTCTGGTGGTACAAAATACGTGCCTTGACGAGCGTGTATTGCAGATTATCCGGTGCCACACGCAAAGCCGCATCAATGCAAACCAAAGCTGCGGGTAAATAATTCAACTTTTCATTGCACAACGCCATGCATTCATGCGCCGGAGCGCAATCATCTTTGAGTTGCAGGCAGCGTCGCGCCACTTCGATGCCCTCATTCAGTAGCGTTTGGTCGGTGTGATTTGACAAGGCCGCAGCCAGATTGTACCAGCTCATGTGATCGCCCGGTGCCGCCTGCAACAGGCTTCGATACAATTCGATGGCTTGATTGAATCGCCCCCGTTTGGTCAGCGCATGAGCCAGTAAACTCCTGATGCGCGTTTCCTGCTGTTGCGCCTGATCCAGGCGATCAATGCATTGAATCACTTCGGCATGGCGGCCCAAATCCGATAAATTCTGTGCCATCAACGTCTTCCAGGTTGACTGATTGCCCAAAACCTCTTGTGTGTTTAACAGCAGTTGTTCGATGTCCTGAAACTGACCCAGCGCGCGCATCCCACTGATTTGTAGCCACACCGCCTGAGGCACTTGATGGGCTTTCCAGATGTCTTGCATTAATTTTACAGCCAATTCAGGTTGTGCGGCCTTAATCAAGCAGTGCGCCCGATTGATGCTGGCCGGCACGTACCATCGCGTTGTGTCGCTGACTGATGTATACACATCCGCTGCGCGCTGCCATTTTTGTTGATCCTGCAAGGTCAGGCCCAGGTGATAACGCCACTGTTCGATTTCGCTGCCACCCGTCTGCAAAAGCTGTTCAAACAATTTTTGAGCCAACTCGTTATCCCTGCCGATGGCTGCCATGGCCACCACGGGTTTACCTCTCTCATCCAATGCCTGCCGGTCCCATTGAGCGCGGCCATAATCAACGATGCGTTTAAACTGTTTCTCCCTGAACCACTGGGACAATTGTTGGACACTCATTTATTCAACAACCACCCGGTCAAAGCCAGGCGAGGGTTTTTGGCAAAGGGCGCCACATAGGAGACGCTGTGGTCTTGTGGCACCTTGAAAATAGACAGAGAGTTGAACGATGGCATCAAGCTTTTTTTGATCGACCCATCGGCATTTAGAAAGTGCAGTAAACCGCCCCAATCGGCGCACCAGTCACGTGAAAACCCCAGCACATAAGCGTACAGCCTTCCCTCCGTGGCGTCGTCGTCGTTGTGATTGGTGAGAAAATGACCCGGCATATATCGAGTGGCCTGCATGTTGATTTTTTTTAACTGTGAATCACCGGTCAAACGCCGGAAGAAATCATGCATTTCTTTTGAATTGATCCATTCCAAAAGGCGATACAAATAATGGCCAGGGTGGCGATTTTCCAAATAGGCGGTCACCACCATATAGGAGTTATAGATGAATTGAAACGGCGCATCCAATTGTTGCATCAGTCGATCTTTTGCTGCGACGGGTAAATCGTCCACACCGTCTGCATTCAAATCGAGTTGAGAGGCACCATCCAGTCGATACGCCAGACCCCAGGGTACCTCATTGCGAAGACACGATTCGATGCGTTTGGCGAATTCATCTTCAAGAAAATTTTCCACCCGCAAATGACCTTTCTCAGTCAATTGTTTACGCAATTTTTTAAGGTCCAGCTCTGGATTGGTTTGCCAGCCCATAAATAAATAAAGCCCATCTAAAAAGATGGGCTTTATTATACTGTAAATGACTTCTAAGTGATCTTAGAAACGTTTACGTACTTGCAGGTACCAGAAACGGCCAACACCAGAGTTGAAGTTGGACTCGTAGCTGTTTGCGAACGCCTGATTTGACAAGGACGGGTCTTTGTCAAAGATGTTCTCAATACCCAGAGTGACTGAAGCGTCCCAATCGGTCAGGTGGTAAGTCACATTCACGTCGTGAATGGTTTGTCCACCCACAGTGCGCATATCCAACACATCTGAACCACCTTCAGGCACATCGCCTTCTTCGGTGCCGCTGGCGAAAGTACACCAGAGGAAGTTATCACCGACCACAGACGGATCCAGATTGTCATTCAAATCAGGATCACAGACTTCGTCGTGCTTGCCAATGTGGCGAGCTTGCCAGTTAACAGACCAGTCACCGTAGCTCCAATCCAGCGTCAAGTTGGATTCGAATTTCGGCAGCTCCAAGCTAACGTCTGAAACGCCATAACCGGCGCTGAAGAAGTCGAACGTGGTGCCAGACAGACCAGAAGTCAGTTCGAAATCAGTGGTGAAAGATGTATCTGACACTAAGCGGAACAGACCGTAGTCAGTTTCCCAACGGTATGAAGCCACAAAGTCAAAACCACTGGTGGCCAGGCTGTCCTGGTTGATGGTGTTGGCCTGAACATCAGTGATCGAGCCAAATGCTGAACGCGTCATACGTGCACAGAATTCAGTTCTGCCTTGTGCGCAACGATTAATAATTGTTTGTGCGCTCAATGTGGTGATCACGTTGTCGATTTCAATGTCGTAGTAGTCCAAGGTCAGGAACAAACCTTCGATGGCTTCCGGCTCGTACACCACACCAATGGTGTAAGAATCAGATTCTTCCGGAGTCAGGTTCGGGTTAGAACCCACGGTGATTCTGATTTGCGGATTGGGCTGGTTGTATGCAGTTGAAATGCCTGCACAACCCACCAAATTACCATCTGAGCCACCGACTTCGTTGGGATCATAGATTCCATTGCCGTTGGCATCGCGAGGACCACCGCCTTCGCTTTGAGGCAATGTTTGAATGCCAGAACACGGGTCGTTAATGTTCGGAAATGAATCACTGCCACCGAAGAACAACTCGTTGATGTTCGGGGCACGGAAGCCTTGTGCATACGTGGCGCGGAACATCAGTTCATCGTTCGGTCTCCAAGTCAGACCCAGTTTGCCGTTGGTGTCACTACCGAATACGTCGTAATCAGACCAGCGAACAGCAGCGGACAGTTCCAGAGATTCAGCCATGGCGACACCAGACAACAGCGGCACATTGAATTCCAGGAAAACTTCATCCACTGTGTAAGCACCTGAAGTGGCGTTTTGCTGATTACCTGAAGTTTCACCGTCGCGAACCACTTGATCCGGAATGTTGGAACCAGACGCACGGCGACGCTCGTAACCGGCCGCAAAGCCGATCGGGCCCGCTTCCAGTCCACCGAACTCGGTGCTGGCAATGGCTTGGTAACCCAACAGTTTGGAGGTGGTCAGCTGGTCACCGCGGAATGAAATGAAATCAAACATTTCCTGGGTGATGGTGCCGGCACCGCCGAACAGGTTCAGCGGCACA
The DNA here is from genome assembly GCA_050303435.1 of Marinicellaceae bacterium. Taxonomy (GTDB): domain Bacteria; phylum Pseudomonadota; class Gammaproteobacteria; order Xanthomonadales; family Marinicellaceae; genus JBNLBT01. Next base: position 58,213 of record JBNLBT010000003.1, on the reverse strand, counting down.
CAGGTCGGATCGGTCACACACTCATTGGACAGCGCGCGAACGACGCGAGGCATGCTCAGCTCACCTTCGTTGGATTGGGTTTGATCGGTTTCGTTCAAGGTGTAGTTCACAGACCAGTTCCAGCCGGTGCCCACATCAAGGAAACCCTCGAGGCCCAGACCGAAGTGGTAGGTGTCATTTTCTTGTCTGAAAATACGGTTGCCGCCTTCAACCTGGCGACGGCCGATCAGGTAGATGTATGTACCCGGGATGTCAACGCCGTACGGGTTGTACGGGTTCAATGCACCGATGTCAATGATGTCTACACCCGGACGTGTGCCGAAGGCTGAACCAAAGAACAGCGGCGTTGGCGCCAGCAATTGATCGGATTCACGTCTGTTGAACAACGCGTCTACGTTCAAGGTGATGTTGTCAGTGATCTGGTATTTGGCCTGGGTGTAAATCGCGGTCCGCTCATTCGGAGTCACCAGGTAGTTATCCGGAGCAAAGTTGAAAGCGGTTTGCGCGGTGTGCGGAATCAGATCCGGGTCGTTGACCGAGTTGAAACCGTTGGAACCAGCAGGCGTAGTACAGTTGGACAGTCCGATACCGAACGCGTCCAGACACGGCTGACCATTTGAAATGTCAACACCCGGCGGGGTGAAGATCATGAAGCGGCCTTGCGGTGTACCTGAAGATCCACCGAAGTTGCCTGTACCGAAGTTCGGCGTGGAAGAAATTTCTCTGTCACCGGCAAATACGGGATCAATTTTCACGTATTCAGCGTTGAAGAACACACTGCCACGGTCTGAAGTGGCGCCAGTGGACACACTGAAGTGTTGCGTGTCGCCGTCGCTTTCAGTGCTCCTACCGAAGTAACCGGTCAGCTCAACGCCTTCGAAGTCACTGCGGGTGACGATGTTGATTACACCGGCGATGGCGTCGGAACCGTAAATGGCCGAAGCGCCGTCTTTCAGCACGTCGATGCGCTCAATGATGGACACCGGAATGGTGGTCAGATCAGCGGCACCGCCCAGGGTTCTCACCCAGCGACGGCCGTTAACCAATACCAGCACACGGTTGGAGCCCAGGTTTCTCATGTCCACCTGGATGCCACCATTACCGCCGTTGTTGTTCACCAAGTTCAAGGTGGCGCCAGCGGAAGGAATTTGCGCCAGCAGGTCGCCCACGTTCGGCAGACCGGTGCTCAGAATTTCTTCTCTGTCAATACTGAAGACAGGCGCTGCTGTTTCGAGATCGGTCGACTTAATATTCGATCCCGTCACTGTAATCTTGCCTTGTTCTTCGACGTCGTCCTGTGCCATTGCCGCCGTGGCAAATGAAGTGGACGCAACGACACCATAGAACAAAGACTGCTTAACAGCTTGTGTAATAGGATTACGTTTCATTTTCATTTAAAAGTTCTCCAAAAAATTATCCCTGAGTTAACTCACAAAAAACTAATAGCATCTATATAGATCCCTATCCGGCCAATGTTACCACACAAAACAAATCAAAAAAAAGCACCATTTTGTTTTTTTTCACATTTTATTAACATTTGATTCGAGCGCCTGCAAAGTCGGTTCACAGGCCCTTGAGGCGCATTGAAGTATGTTCAATAAAACATTGATTACGCTTGGGATTTAAACTCAGTTTTTCGCGCCGATGTGGCGATCCAAAAACTTCAGCATGGCGCTGTAAAAGTCCTTGCGATTGTCCAATTTGTTGTATCCATGCCCCTCGTCCCGTGTCATCGACTCATAGGGCTTGCCGGCCGCGTCCAACGCCTCGGTCAAGGCGTTGTATTGACACATCGGCACCCGCACATCATCCTCGCCGTGTGCGAGAAATATGGCCGCCTTGATCTTGTCCACATTCTGTGCCGGGGAATATTGCTCCAATTCCGCACCGTCCTGCCCAATGACCCGATTCAGATAGTCCTTGCCATAGTGGCCTTGTGGAATGTCGCCACACACGCGGAATTTTTTCAAATCATACACGCCCACATAACCAATGCCGCATTGATACAGATCCGGTTCACGCACCAGACCCTGCAAAGTGGCGTAGCCGCCGTACGAGCCGCCATAGATGCACACCCGTTGGGCGTCGGCCACGCCGTGTTCAATGGCCCAGCGCGTGGCGTCGGTCACATCGTCCTGCATGGCCCGCCCCCATTGCATGTACCCGGCCACCTCAAAATTCCGCCCGTAACCCCCCGAGCCGCGGAAATTCACTTGCAACACCGCGTATCCGCGGCTGGCCAGCAACTGCGTTTCCCAGTTGTAACCCCACTCATCGCGCGGGCCGTGTGGCCCGCCGTGCGGATTGACCACCAACGGGTAGGGCGCCTGGCCGGTTTTGGGCACGGTCAGATAGCCGTACAGTTCGGTGCCATCACGGGCGGTCAGTGCCACAGGCTTCATGGGCGCCATGTCAGCGGGATTAATCCAGCCACGGGTTTTGGCCAGCGGCTTGATTTTGCGTGCCTTGCGATCCAGCATGAAAAATTCACCGGGGTTGGTGTCGCTGGATACGCTGAACACCACTTTGTTGCCATTCAGTGTGTGATTGTACAAATTCAAAACCTGGCCGGGAAAGTTGGCCGTCAGCTGCTTATACAGCGCCGTCATCGGGTTGTCGTTGTCGACCCACACGTGCTGCACGGTGTCAGGCATCATTTGCATGCCGATCAATTCGCCGTCGAAGCCTTGCACCGGATCACCCAAGTCCACGCGGTCGTGCCGGTACAACATTTTCAGCTCGCCGCTGGCCACATTCAACTGAAACAGACCGTTCAGGCTGTCGTCGTGATTGGCGCGCAGGTAGACAATGTCAGGGTCCTGTGCATAGCCGACGTAATCGACGTTCACACCTTCCAGGTCTTCACCCAATTCAAGTTTGCGCCAGTCATCGCTGTCTTCGTGCTTGTAATAAATGTAGCTGCTGCGCAACTTCGGGTCATAGGCCGGAGCCACAACGGCTTTGCGGTTGATGTTAACGCTCGGCGCAAGGGCGTATTTGTCCGCCGGTTCTGAAAAACGACTTTTGCGATCCGACTTGAGGTTGTAGGCATACAAGTGCAAGCCGCCCGCTTCATAAATCTGCAACAGCACCTGGTCTTTCTCTTGCGGCCAGCCGTCGACAATCAGAGCGCCATAAGAATTGTCCATGTTCACTACCAGGCGATCGCGCTTGCCGTCAAAGCGCATGGAATACAGGCCTTCCCATTCACCCTTGCGGTCAAGGTAGCCCACTTGTTTATTGACGTTGAGCAGAATCTGTTCGTTGTTGACCCACGCCAGTTGCATGACCTTGCGATTGTCTCCAAAGTCCTTGGCACCCAACGGTTTCATGCTGGACAGATCCAGCACGGCCACTTTATCGGCGCCGTTTTCCATTTCCAGAATGCCGGCCAGGCGTTTGCCGTCAGGCGATATGGACAGGCGTTTGAATTCACTGGGCTTGATGAAATCAACCAGAGACGGTTGTTTGCTGTGTGCCATGGAAAAAACCGCGGTGCACATCAGCCAGATCAGGATATTTCTCATTGCAGACTCCCCGAATGATTGCTTTTGTTGGAATGGACGCGCGCGTGCAATGCCGGGGGCTCAAACCCGAAATCTTCATGGATGGTGTGCGCAGGGCGCAACCGATCAGAATTCAATCAAACAGGCATTCCGTGCGTGCGGGGCCTTCCTCTGCGACCCGCAAAACATTATACATGCTCAGCAGGCCGCGTGCGCATCAATTCGGCGCGGTCATGGCGTCAACGCGTTCGGGGTGTAAATCGATGTCCTCGGCAAAAAACGGGCGTTTGGGCAATTGACCGGCTTCGTAGCGTTTGAGGTTGGTTTTAAGGTTGTTCATTTGCGTTTCATTGGCGCCGGCGCTCAAGGCACTGAAGATCGCCTGCGTCTGATAATCCACGGCGTCCCTTTGATTGCCCAAAGAGGCCTCGATCATGGCCAGCGCCTCAACCACAGGTTGCTGTGGGCTGCTGAGATACATGTTGCGTGCCGCATTGAGCGCGTCAGCCACGGTTTTTTCATCCGACGGCAGACACACCGCGACAATTTTTACAAAAGCCACCAGATATCGAAAATTTTCCGGTTGCTTGTCGATGGCGCTGTACAGCGAATCCATGGCCGGCCCACACTGACTCTGGGTGGCTTGCAATACGCCCGTGGCGTAATCGATGTAGGGATTGTCCGGATCGTTGCTCCGCGCCGTGTTCAGCTGATCCAGTGCGGCGCCATATTGACCCAGGCGCATCAGCGCATTGGCCAGCAGCAGGCGGGTGCGCTTGTCCTTGGGGTTTAAGGACAGCACCTTATTATAATGAGTCACCGCACCGGCGTCGTTGCCGTTGACTTCATCCAGCACGCCCAGGCTGTAATACAGCCGGAAGTCATCCGGGTGCTGATCCAACAGGCTGCGAATCATCTGGCGACCCTGATCGTATTCACCGCGGTTCATCATCACATTCAACAGGGTGAAATACGGGTTGACGTTGTCCGGCGCCAGACGAATGGCGTGCACGATCAATTTTTCCGCCAGCGGCATGTCGCCTTTCATGTAGGCGTGGATCGCGGCTTCGGAATAATACCCGGGGCTGACTGAATGCAGACGCATTTTCTGCAACACTTCATCGTACATTTCCACCGGGCTGTTGCCCTTGCGCTGCATGAACTGCTCCGAGGCCGCCTGATCGCCGTTGGCGGCGTGCGCCTGCGACAGCAGAAAATTCACCTGGGTTGCACCCGGCTGAATTTCCAGCACCCGCTGAAATATTTTCACGGCTTCGGCGTAGCGACCCTGTTGCATGGCCACGGTGCCCAGATTGGACAAGGTGCGGGCAAAATCAGGGGCCTGTTTTTGCGCGGCCTCCAGCACCGTGCGGGCGCGGTCAAACTGGCCCTGTTTGATCAGTATTTCAGCGATGCGGACTTTGGCCGGCAGATAGTCCGCATTGATTTTCAGGGATTTTTCGAACAGGCTGCGGGCTTCATCAAACTCGCCCAGATTGCTCAGGATAAATGCCGCCAGGTACTGCCAGCGCGCATCGAACGGCGACAACTCCATGGCGTTGCGGTAACTGGCCAGCGCCGACTCGGTGAAATCGTGCGCCTGGTAAAACATGCCCAACTGGCCATAGGCGGTGCCCAGATCGATGCCAGTGAGCTGTTCTTTGGCTTTGAGAAAAGTGCCATACAACTCAGCGTGGGTGTCCCGGATGATGGTTTCCGAGCGTTGCAGGTCAGGCACAGGAATCTCTTGCAACGCGTGCAGCATCGGGCTCAGCATCAGGCCGATCAGCAAGCACAGTCGTGTCTTGACAGGGGATGTAATTTGCATGTGTTATTCTGCCTTTGAATTCGCGGAAAATGATTTTTGGATGGTGTGGTAGCGGTCAATCGCCAGGTCCCGATGGGTGCTGACTTCGCCGTTGCTCCAGGTCACCTTAAGCCAGGCCGCTTGAGCCCGCCCCAGGCCGAACACCACCCGGCCATCGTGTGCCGAGGCATAGCTGCCGTCGGTCTTGACACGCTTGTGATAGACCGCACCATCGACGTGCAGTTCCAATCGCGCGCCCAGATCCTGTCGTTTGAGATCGGCGCGACGCACATCGAATCCGATCCAGTGATTGTTGGCGTCGCCGCGGCGGTTGTGCAGCAGCATGGGCTGATCGGCGTTGTTGGCCACCACCAGATCCAGCAGGCCATCGTTGTCCAGATCGCCATAGGCCGCGCCGCGTGAAACGCTCGGACGGCTGAATGAAGTGTGCTGTTGCGCGCTGACTTCGCTGTATTGACCTGCGCCATTGTGGCGCCACAATTGATTGGCCTGTTTCAATGGAAAGGCGTCGCCGCGTTTGTATTGATCCACTTCCTTGATCACCGCGCCATTGGCACTGAACAGATCCAGGGTGCCGTCGTTGTCAAAATCAATCCAGAAGGTGCCAAATCCGGTGGATTTATAGCTGCTCGCCGAGAGCCCCATGCGGGCACCGGAATCGGCAAACCAGCCCTTGCCGTTGTTGACATACAGGGTGTTGGTCTGGCGGTTCAGGTGGGTCATGAATAAATCCAGATCACCGTCGTTGTCAAAGTCGGCCGCCACCACACCCAGGCCGGGCTGATACTCATTCAGAATGCCGTAGCGGGCCGAGACGTTGCTGAACGTGCCGTCGCCGTTGTTGTGAAACAGCGCGTCGCTGTGCGGCTTGAAACCCTGCGGTGAACAGTAGTCCTCGGTGCCGTCGTAAGTCTTGCAGATCACCGGGCTGTCGACGTCGTATTCGACGTAATTGACCACGTACAAATCCAGCCAGCCGTCCTTGTCGTAATCGAAAAATGAGGCGCCCACGCTCCAGGCCGCCGAATCGGCGCCGCTGGCTTCTGTGACGTCTTCAAAGCGTCCATCGCCGAGATTGCGCAGCAATTGATTGCGCCCGTGGTTGGCTACGTACAGATCCAGCCAGCCGTCGTTGTCAAAATCCGCGGCGGCCACGCCCATGCCATAACCGGTGGCTTTAATCTGCGCAGCATCGGTCACGTCGGTAAAACGCAGGCGCCCCGCTGCACTGTCGTTGCGATACAGCCGGTCGGTCAGCGGCAGTGGATGTTTGGGCTGCTGTTTGGCGCGGCTCATGGGTGCATCGCCCAACAGGTGTCCCTGGGTGAAATAGGCATCCAGATCGCCGTCGTTGTCGTAATCAAACAAGGCCACGCCACCGCCCATCATTTCATGGAAGTAAAACTCACCGATCATGCCATTGAAATGCACAAAATCGATGCCGGATTGCTCCACAACATCAACAAATTCACCGCGCGCAACTGTTGCGCTGAATAAAAAAATGACCACGAATTTCATGGCAGAGTCACGTTTTACATGCATTGAGAATTTCAAACCCTTTGATAGACCGTTTGCTTGAACCAAGGTTGCGTCGATTTCGCCGGAAGACGGCCGACGGCCGTTCTGCATGGGCGCCCCGGCGAGCGTTTCCGGGGGATCATATTGTGTTAAAATCTGCGCCGCAATCCATTATTAGACCACAATGCAAAACCCAGTTCAACAAGCGCTGTTTTTTATTCAGCAGAATCAACCGAAAAAAGCCGTGGCGCTGTGCAAGCCGTTGCATCGACAGCAACCGAACAATCCACAGGTGGCGCTGATTCTGGCTGTGGCCCTGGGCGCGTCCGGCGATTTTGACAAATCACACAAATTGTTCAAAACACTGCAACAGGCACACCCTCAAAATCCCGAAGTGGCCTACAACCGGGCGCTGATCTATCAACAGCAGGGTCGCGCCAGCGCGGCCCTGCAGCAATATAAAAAATGCATTTCATTGCAACCCCGGCACGCCTCGGCGCTCAACAACGCCGCCATCATTGAACAGTCTCAGGGGCGCTTTGAGCAGGCCATCGAGGGTTTTCAGCGCGCCATTGAGTTGGCGCCGGATGCCTTGAACTACCGGGTCAATCTGGCCCAGTGCCTGCACCAGTGTGGCCAATACAGCCGCGCGGTCGAAACCATGGGTCCGGTGCTGGAGAGGCGCCCGCGCAGTGAAGACTGGGTGCTGGTGCTGGATGCGTTGTACAAACAACGCGACACACTCAAGGCGGTGGCCTGCAGTCGCGACGCGATGGCCATGTATCCGAACGACCCCGATGTGCTGCTGCTCGCCGGACAGATTGAAAGCGACAACAAAAAACACCGGCTGGCCATACGCCTGCTTGAGCGGGCCAGGCAAAACAGCGCAACGGACAATGTTGAATTGCAGGCCAGCCTGATCACTGCCAGACAAATGCTGGGCGAGGCAGAATCCGATCTGCAAACGTCCCTGGATGCATTGATTCACAGCGACCCGCACAACTGCTTTTCTCATGAGTTTGCCGCTTCACTGAGTGAATCCAGCGGCCAACTGGAGGCCTGTGAAACATATATAACCGAGGGTTTGATTGCCTGTCCGGACAACCTCAAACTGAAGCAACTGAGCGCCCGCCTGGCCAGCCGGCAGAAACAGTTTGCACCGGCCCTGAGCCAGTTTGAAGCGTTGCTGCAAGCCGATCTGGCGCCGACGATGCGCACCGAAGTGCTGCTGGAAATGGCGCGTTGTCACAACAGCGCGGGCGACGCCGACGCCGCCTGGTCGTGCATCACCCGGGCGAACGCGCTCAATCAGGGCGAAGTGCATGACCGCGCGCAAGCGCTGTTTCATGAAAAAACCCGCGAGCTGGCACAGCAAATCAAAACCCATCTGGACAGTGGCCAGCCTTGGCCGTGTTCCGATTGCACTGCAGACCCGGTGTTCATCATCGGCTTTCCGCGCTCCGGCACCACCCTGCTGGAAACCATTCTCGACGAACACCCGGACGTGGCCGTGCTGGAAGAAACCCACGCCATCACCGCGTTGCACGAGCGGGTGCAAAAAGACGCCGGCCGCGACGGCAACGTGTTTGCGCATCTGCACAGCCTGTCCGTGCCGCAACGCAGCGCACTGGCGCAGTCATATTTGGACGATCTGGACGACTACCTGAGGCTGGACGGGCGCAGCTGCATTGTCGACAAAATGCCGATGAACGCCATGTACGCGGCGTTCATCCACTGCCTGTTTCCGCGCGCGCGCTTCATTTTTGCCCAGCGCAATCCCTTGGATGTGTGTCTCAGTTGCCTGATGCAAGACATGCTGCAGGTGTATTCAGTCGAAGCCGCCTGCGCCGTGTACGATGATTTGATGCACTTGTGGGACACCCAGAGGCGTGCACTGCCGTTGTCATGTCGGGTGCTTCGCTACGAAGATTTTGTTGCCGACGTGGCACAACAAAGCGAAGCCATGTTTGACTTCCTCGGCCTCACATGGGATCCGGCCTACCTGCAATACCACCAACGGCAAGGGCGGCCCATGGTCAACACGCCGAGCTACCAACAGGTCAGTGAGGCGGTCAACACCCGCGCCATCAACCGCCACCAGAAATTCCCTGAGTTCACCGCCCGTGCCGAACCGCTGTTGCAGCCCTGGCTGGAGGCCTTTGCCTACCACAATGACTGACATGCAACGCATCGTTGCCCTGATGCAAGCGGGCCAATACTCTGTCGCCGCCGAAGCCTGCCGGGCGGCCCTGGCGGGCGGCCAGACGCACCCGCAATTGCAACTCATGCTGGCCATCGCCAGCGCTGAGCTCGGACAATTGCCGGAGGCGTTGAAACTGTACGATGCCTTGCAGCAGCAGCACCCGGGCAACGCCGAGATTCTGTACAATCGCGGTCTGTCCCTGCAAAACAACCAACAAGACACCGCGGCCCTCGAAGCCTACCGTCGGTGCACCGCGCTGCAGCCGGGACATGCCAGCGCCTGGAACAACATGGGTGAACTGCTGCTGCGGCTTGATTGCAGCGAAGAGGCCATTGACGCGCACCGCCGGGCCCATCAGATGCAACCGGACAACCCGGTTTACCTGCGCAACCTGGCGCACACATTGATGCCACAGGATCGCCTGGCCGAAGCGGCGCAATGCCTCGAGCGATTGTGCGCCGGTGCACACGCGCAACTGCAGGACTTCACCCTGCTGATCGAATGCCTGACCGCGTTGCGCCAACTGCTGCGCGCAAGTCAAGTCGGCGAACAGGCGCTGGCACGTTTTCAGGGCGATGCGGCGCTGTTCAACCGCATTGGCTCGAATGAACTGGAGCGGCGCCGCCACCTGCGCGCCGAGACGTGGTTTGAAAAAGCCCACGCCTTGCAACCGGACGCGCCTGAATGCTGGCAGAACCTGGCCACGGTGTACAGCTTCAGCGGGCGACACGATGCAGCCGATGCGCTGTTTGCCCGGCTGCTGGAAACCGACCAGCGAACGCACTGGGTGTTCGTCGCCATGATGCAATGGAGCAACAACCGCAGCGACGCGGCCGCGCACACGGTGAACGAGGCCCTGAAACGCTGGCCGGAAGACCCCGAATTGACCGTGCTGAAAGCCAAAACCCTGCGCAAAAGCGGGCATGAGAAAGACGCCTTGCAACTTCTGCAAAGCGTGCAGGAAATGTCCGCGCCGCGCACGCTGCAGGCCGAAGCGGCGTATGAAACCGGCAAAATACACGACCATGCCGGGCGCTGCGAAGCGGCGTGGTCGGCCTGGACGCACGCCAACACCTTATCTTTACTGCAATGGCAGCGCATGAACCCCGCGCCCGACCCGTTCATTGACACTTGTCGGCGCATGGCCGAAGATTTCCAGACGTGCGATTTTTCCACGCAGAGAGCCGCGGCACCGGCCGCCGGCGGCGATTTGATTTTTGTGCTTGGTTTTCCGCGTTCAGGCACCACCCTGATCGACACCCTGCTGAACACCAGCCCTGATGTCCAGGTGTTGGAGGAAGCCCCCCTGCTGGGCGAAGTGCTGCAGCGCGCGGGCATCCGCAATGACCGCTACGCCACCGACCTGTTGGCCCTGGACCGCGCATCGCTGGACGACTTGCGCGCGCATTACTATCAGTCCCTGCCGCACTACCTGACGCGCGCGGATGGACAACGTGTGATCGACAAATCTCCAATGAACACCTTGCACGCCGGATTGATTCACGTTTTGTTCCCGGCCGCACGCGTGGTGTTTTGTGCGCGGCACCCCATGGACGTGGTGCTGAGCTGTTTCGCGCAGAATTTCAAAATGAACGCGTTCATGACCCACTTCACCGACATCCGGCGCAGCGCCGAGGCCTACGCGGCCATGCTTGGGCTGTGGCGTGCGGTCAACGAAGCCCTGCCTTTGAACTGTCGGGTGCAGCGCTACGAAGAATTGATTGAGGATCCGCGCAGGCAAACCCGCGCGCTGTTTGATTTTGTTGGTTTGCCCTGGGATGAATCGGTGCTGGAATTCCACCGCCCGGATGCTTCACGCGGCACCATCAACAACCCCAGCTTCGATCAGGTCAACCGGCCGCTGTACACCTCATCGCTGGCGCGGCATCGCCGCTACAGCGAGCCCCTGGCGGACACCCGCGAGGTGCTCGCCCCGTGGCTCGAATACCTGGGATACTCAGATTGACTGACCTTGGACAGCGCCAGGGCCCAGGCCCTAGTTGAGCTTCTCTTCGATGTCTTGCAGCTGTTGGTACAAGGCGTCGGGTACGCGCTGACCGAATCCGGCCAGATAGTCTCGCACCTCGGCAACTTCCGCGCGCCAACCGGCCTCATCCACTTGCAGCAAGGCTTCAATTGTGGCCGCATCGGTGGACAGACCCTGCAGGTTGATGTCGTCCGGCTGTGGCATGCGTCCGATGGCCGTTTCACTGGCCCCCGCATCGCCTTTGCAGCGTTGGATGATCCATTCCAGAACGCGCATGTTTTCGCCGAACCCGGGCCACATGAATTTACCCTGTGCATCTTTGCGAAACCAGTTCACGGTGTACACCGCGGGGGCGTGTTCTGTCTGTGCCCCAATGCGCAACCAGTGCGCCCAGTAGTCGCCGAAATGGTAGCCACAAAAGGGCTTCATGGCCATCGGATCGCGGCGCACCACGCCGACTGCACCGGTGGCCGCGGCGGTGGTTTCGGACGCCACAGTGGCCCCCATCAGAACACCGTGCTGCCAGTCGCGGGCTTCACACACCAGCGGCACCAGGTTGGCGCGCCGGCCGCCGAAGATGATGGCGGAAATGGGCACACCGCTGGCCGCTTCGCTGTGTTCTGAATAACTCGGGCAGCGTTTCGCCGACACGGTGAAACGTGAATTCGGATGCGCCGCAGCGCCCTGTCCATCGTATGCATCGCCTTTCCAATTGGTCACCGGCACGCGCGCATCCAGACCTTCCCACCACGGCTGATTGTCTTCGGTTTCTGCCACGTTGGTGAAAATCGTGTCCTGATACAGCATCGCCAGCGCGTTGGGATTGGTTTTCTTTGAGGTGCCCGGCGCCACACCGAAAAATCCGGCTTCCGGATTGATCGCCCACAGGCGCCCGTCTTCGCCGGGCCGCATCCAGCATATGTCATCGCCGATGGTGCTGATTTTCCAGCCGTCGCGGCGATAGCCTTCGGGTGGGATCAGCATCGCCAGGTTGGTCTTGCCGCAGGCCGAAGGAAACGCCGCAGCCAGGTAATGTGTTTCACCCTGCGGATTCTCGATGCCCAGTATCAGCATGTGTTCTGCCAGCCAGCCTTCGCTTCTGGCTTGATGCGAGGCGATTCTCAGGGCGTGGCATTTCTTGCCCAGCAGCGCATTGCCGCCGTAACCGGAACCGAAGCTTTTAATCGTCAGTTCTTCCGGAAAATGCATGATGTAGCGGCGCTCGGGATCCAGTTCGCCGGTTGAATGCAGGCCTTTGACAAAACCGCCTTCACGCTCAATGCGGCGCAACGCCGGTGTGCCCATGCGGGTCATCAGGCGCATGTTCTGCACCACGTAGGCGCTGTCGGTGATCTCCACGCCGCAACGCGAAAGCGGTGAATCGATCGGACCCATGCAATAGGGGATCACGTACAAGGTGCGACCCTGCATGCAGTTTTTGAACAGTCCGTCCATTTTGGCGTGCGCCTCGTCCGGTGCCATCCAATGGTTGTTGGGGCCAGCGTCGTCACGGTCTTCGGTGCATATAAAGGTCAGGTGCTCAACCCGCGCCACGTCCTGTGGATCAGACAGATGCAGGAAACACCCCGGGTGGGTTTCTTCATTGAGCTTTTTGTAGGCGCCGCTTTGCAGCAACAAATCATCCAGCGCCTGTTTTTCTTCCGCGCTGCCTGTGCACCAGTGAATCCGGTCGGGTTGAGTCAATGCCGCCACTTCATCGACCCACTCTTGCAGGGCCTGATTCGTTGTTTCCATAGGTTCCGATGCCGCGTGATTTTTGAGGAGGCAAAACCTTAACTTCACAACCCCAGAAAATCAAGCAATTATTGGTCCAATCTGTCCAGAATGCCTTGCAATTGCTCGTTGTCGTAGTACTGCACAATCAGCTTGCCGCCGCCTTTGGCCGTGGGCTTGATGCTGACTTCACAGCACAGCCGTTCACTCAGGGTCTGCTCAAGCTGTTTTACATCCGGGTCTTTGCGCGCCGGCGCGGTGGTGTTTACGCTGGCCGGCTGTTTGAGTTTGGCCACCCGCGCCTCGGCCTGTCGCACGCTGAGTTTCTCTTCGGCAATGGCCTGCGCCAGCCTCAGTTGCTGGGTTGCATCGAGACTCAACAAACAACGCGCGTGCCCCATTTCGAGTTCGCCTTCCACCAGCATTTGCTTGACGCCTTCCTGCAAATCCAGCAGTCGCAACAGGTTGCTGACCGCGGCCCGCGAACGGCCCACCGCATCGGCCGCCTGCTGATGGGTCAAGGTGAATTCGCGGATCAACCGATCCAGTGCCAAAGCCTCCTCCAATGGATTCAAATCTTCGCGCTGAATGTTTTCAATCAGCGCCATGGCAATGGTCTGTTGATCGGACACGTCCTTGATGATCACCGGCACTTCGTCCAGTCCCGCCATTTTGGCCGCTCGCCAGCGCCGCTCGCCGGCGATGATCTCATACCGCTCACCCTGCAAGTGCCGCACCACGATGGGTTGCACAATGCCTTGCGACTGAATCGAATCGGCCAGCTCCTGAAGCTTCTCCGGATTCATGTTCTTGCGCGGCTGGTACTGTCCAGGCTGCAGAGACTGAACCTTCAGAGAGTGCAAGCCGGCGTTTTCAACGCCGCCTGAGGACTGTTTTTTCTGGGCGTCGCGTGAAGCCAGCAAAGCATCCAGTCCGCGGCCCAAAGTCGATTTTTTCTTGGCCATGATTTATTCAGTGGTTTCGTTTGACCAGTTCTCCGGCCAGGCCCTTGTAGGCCATGGCGCCCTTGGACAACGCGTCGTATTCAATGGCCGACTGACCGAAACTCGGGGCTTCAGCCACCCGGATGTTGCGCGGGATGACGGTCATGAACACTTTGGACTTGAAATGTTCAATGATCTGTTGAGACACTTCGTTGGACAAATTGTTGCGGCTGTCGTACATGGTGCGCAGCAGCCCTTCAATTTCCAGCTCGGGATTCACGCTTTCCTGAATCCGTTCGATCGTGTCGAGCAAGGATGTCAGGCCTTCCAGCGCGTAGTATTCACATTGCATCGGAATCATCACGCTGTTGGCCGCCACCAGCGCATTGACGGTGAGAATACTCAAAGACGGCGGGCAATCAATGAGAATATAATCGTAGCCTGCGGTGATCGGTTGGATTTGTTTTTTCAACGCGTGCTGTGGATCGTCGGCCTGCATCAGCGCCAGTTCCGCGGCGGTCAGGTCGGTGTTGGCGCCGATCAGGTCAATGCGACCGCCAGCGCCGGCGCAGATGGCTTCTTGCGGCGTGCATTCTGCCAGCAGCAATTCACAGGCGGAATGCGACAAATTTCTGGAATCAACCCCGCACCCCATGGTGGCGTTGCCCTGTGGATCCATGTCAATCAGGAGCACTTTTTTGCCCAGATTGGCCAGACCCACGGCCAGATTTACGGTGGTGGTGGTTTTGCCCACGCCGCCTTTCTGATTGGCGATGGCGATGGTTTTAGCTTGCGTAGTCATGACTTTCTAAACACGTGCAATTTTCGTTGCGCTGCCAGAGACGGCACTTGTATCGTCTCTGAGCGGATCAGCTCAAAGCCCTCATCCGGACCCGGCATGCGCTCCTGGCGCGGGCCTTTCATGGCATAAAACAGGCTGTCTTTATCGCCCAGATGCCGGCACAATCGCAGAAATTCCGTGGTTTCGGAAAAGGCTCTGGATATTATCACATCCGAATGTTCCGGCGGTGAATATTTTTCAACTCTTTGGCACTCCACCGACACATTCGCTAGGCCCAGTTCGCGTTTGACCTGACGCAAAAATCGGGTTTTTTTCTGGCTGGAATCAAGCAGGGTGACGGACCAGTGTGGCGCCGCAATGGCCAGAATCACCCCGGGCAAACCGCCGCCGGTGCCCACATCCGTGATTGTCTTTCCGTGCAGAAAACGGTAAACTGAGAGGCTGTCCAGAACGTGATGGGTGATCATCTCAAGCGGCGCCCTGATGGCCGTCAGATTGTACGCTTTGTTCCATTTTTCCAGCAACGCAAGGTACGCCAGAATCGCTTCGGCATTGACGAACGTCAACTGCAGCGCTTCCAGGCCTTCGTGCAGTAACTTTTCGACGGGGTTGTCGTTCATATCTAAAGCCCGGTTGATTGGTAAAAAAATGGTGACTTTTAACCCATTTGGTTTTTGATCGCTGTGAAGTATTCTAGCCTGACACGTGCGGGATTGCGGCGCATCATTGACCCAGTGACATTTAATAACAAATCATCCAGCCAGACAATACAGGAATTGATCAGACATGAATTTTGAAACCGCAAGAAACAACATGGTGTTGTCTCAGGTCCGCAGCTGGGACGTATTGGACAAGTCTTTGTTGCAAACCATGTTGCAGGTGCCGCGCGAAGAGTTTGTTCCCGTCACGCAACGCAAACTGGCGTTCACCGACACCGCCTTGCCGATCGGCCACAATCAATCCATGATGAAGCCGATCATCGAAGGCCGCATGCTGCAAGCTGTGGCTTTAAAACCCCATGAAACCGCCCTTGAAGTGGGCACCGGCAGCGGTTACGTCACCGCCCTGATGGCGCGCCTGTGCAAACACGTGACCAGCATTGATCTGGTGAGTGAATTCATCGATTCGGCCGGCGGTAAACTGGCCGACAACCAGATCGGCAACGTCACCTTGCACGAAGGCGATTTTTTTGACTTTCACTTGTCCGGTCGTTTCGACGCGGTGGTGCTGACCGGCGCGGTCAAATCCTTGCCCGATGCCGTGTTCGACTGGCTGAATCCGGGTGGACGCGTGTTTGCCATCATCGGAGAGGAACCGATCATGCAGGCCCGGGTCTATACCGACAAACACAACAGCACGTCGTATTTTGACACCGTGGTGGATCCATTGATCAACAAATACGCCGCCAAACCTTTCATACTTTAAAGTTCACACGAAACGGTATTTACTATGAATAAATCCTTGCGCATCATCTCACTGGCTCTGTTTTCATTGTCCGCCCACGGCGCCGATCTCGGCGGCGTGCTGCAATCGGCGCTGGAAAAAGACCCGCAACTGGCCGCCGCCAAATACAATCTGGAAGCCAGCAAAGAAAACAAAAAACAGGCGCTGGCCAATTTTTTACCGCAGGTCAACGCCAGCTGGGACACCACCCGGGGCTCATCCGATGTGACCGTCGATGTGCCTGAAGGCTTTGATGAAGTCAACATTGAAACACCCGACACCGACACCGAATCCTGGCAAGTCAGCCTGAGTCAGTCCATCTACAACCAAGGCAATTACGAAAACATGAAGCAATCGCGCTTGCAGATTGCGCTGTCCAAAGCCGAGTACGACCGCGCCTACCAGGATTTTCTGATTCGCGTGGCGCAGAACTATTTCAATGTGTTGATCAACATCGATTCGGTGCGCTTTGCCGAAGCTGAACAGAAAGCCATTCAGCGCCAGCTGGATCAGGCCGAACAGCGCTATGAAGTGGGCCTGGCTGCGATCACCGATGTGCACGAAGCGCGCGCGCAGTACGACGCCGCCCGCGCCGGGGTGATTCAGGCTAAAAACCTGCTCGACGACGCCCGCGAGGCGCTGTTTGAAGTGGCGCAGAATTACTACGAAAGCCTGAACGCACTGCCCGACGACATTGAACGCATTGACTTGCCGGAATATGACCTGGCCCGCTGGCAAACCATTGCCCTGGAACAGAACCCCGACCTGGGCATCGCCAAGATCAACGCCGAGCTGGCTGAAATCAACATCCGTCTGCAGCGCAGCGGACACTTCCCGTCCGTGGATTTGTCGGTCAGCCACGGCAGCAACATCAACAACAGCGCGGCCTTCCGCAACAACGATCCAAACAGCCCGGATTTTCAGGAAATTGTGGCGCTGGTCACACAGGAAAACAAATCCACCAGCTACAACTTAAGCGTCAGTGTGCCCATATTCTCCGGCGGCCGCACCCATTCGCTGACCAAGCAGGCGCGCTTTCAGTACAAGTCATCCATGGAGAGTCTGGACCAGGCCAACCTGTCCACCATTCGCAACATCCGCAACGCGATTCACAACGTGGAAGCCGGGTGGAGCTCGGTGCAGGCGCGACAACTGGCCGTGGTATCGGCTGCGTCCGCGGAAAAGGCCACCACCGCAGGATTTGAAGTCGGCACCCGCAACATTGTTGAAGTGCTGAACGCACAACGCAGCCTGTATCAGGCGCAGCGGGATTTCTCGCAGGCTAAGTACGACTATTTGATGAATGTGTTCAATTTGAAACGTGCCGCCGGCATCCTGGATCAGGACGATCTGATGGCGATCAACCGTCTGCTGACTGTGCAATAAACCGTTTGAGAATCAATTGGTCCTGTGCGGAGATGTCCATAATATAAAATCCCGCCAGGACCATGCGCTTGCCCTGGTCCTCGGACCACATGCACTCCACGCCGACCGAACAATTGAATGCACGCTCTCCGGTGATGCGCAATTGCAACTGGAACAGTTGCTCAGGTTCTATTTTACTGCGGCTGGACAACATGAAACCGTTGTCGGATAAGTTGATGATCTCACCCAGAGTCATGCCATTGAGCTGATTGATGGCCATGGAACCGACCGGCGGGCTGATTCTCAACCGTTGACCGTCTTCCCAGCGTGTGGTGTTGTTGTGCAAGTGGGTGTGTTTGTTCACTGTCATACCAGTGATTTTAAACTTTTTACTATCCGATTCAACGCTTTTTCAAAATATCCACCGCTTTCCACCTCGACCTGCACCACATTGCCGCGGGCAATGTCGATGGCCACACGCTGCAATGTCACTTCATGCGGCTGTTTGCCGAATTGATCCAGGAACAGTGCCTTGTTGCTGATCGGGCTGAGCCAGCTGAGCTTGCGACGAATTTTGTCACGTTGCTGGTTGATGAAAAAATCAAACACCGTGCCGTACGGCAATATGCGCAATTTGGCCAGGATCGATTTTTCTTTGTCATTGAGTTCACGGATGTCTTCAATGCGTTTGTTTTTGCGTTCCGTTTCCGCTTCTTTTTTGGACGCCGACTCTTCCAGGGACATCACGCGTTCAATCTGTGGCGTGTCGGCCCGTTCTTCGGGTTCGGC
Organism: Marinicellaceae bacterium; assembly: GCA_050303435.1. Classification (GTDB taxonomy): domain Bacteria; phylum Pseudomonadota; class Gammaproteobacteria; order Xanthomonadales; family Marinicellaceae; genus JBNLBT01. The sequence continues at coordinate 40,094 of JBNLBT010000003.1, read as the reverse complement.
GCTGGACCATTCCGTGCAGACCTTGAGATTGTTGATGACTTTCTCACGGTCGCGCTTGGAATAGCCCAGCTCATCCATGGTGGTGTCCAGGGCATGCAGCGATTCGATTTTCTTCTTGCCACTCAAGGCATTGACTTTATCCGGTGAGCCCATGTGTGCCAGGGTTTCCGCGGCCCTGACCCGGCGGTGCCATTTTTCCGAATGTTTGCCGTGTCGCAGCAAAGTCAGGACCATGGCGTCTTCCCACACCTGCGTCAACACGGTCTCAACAAAACGGATTTTATTGTCCTGCAACCATTCACTGATCATGTCGTGCACGCTTTCACGCGCCAACTCCAGTTTTTCCCGACCTTGCGCGGCGCTGACCCATTTTTCTTCCGCTTTGCGCGCGCGTTTCTCGGTGGTGTCAAGATAGCTGCGCAGTGCTTCGGTGGCTTCAGTAAAGGCCTGCTTGGAACCATCAAACGACTGCGCAATGCGGTCACTGAATTTGCTCAGTTTTTTGACCACCGACGAGCCGTGCCATTGCTGCGCCGCGTAGATCATCATTTCCAGGTATTGTCTGGCGGGGTGAGAATTGGACTCAAAAAAACTGCGATCGGTCATGGCCATCCGCAACAGCGGCAAATTGATGCTGTTGATCGACGACTGAATGTGATCGTCAATGGATTCGTCCTGCTTGATTTGATCATACACCATGCCCATCACATCCAGGGACTTGGCCTGGGCTTGCGACAGCTGGGGCGACAGCAGCCCGCTGTGCTGTGCCACCTGTTCAATGAGTTCGGCCTTGATCGCGGACATGGACTGACTGTTGGCTTCAAACTTCCGTTCCTTGGACAGCGCCGACATGGCCACTTCCAAATCACTGGTTTCAACCGCCTCGCTGATCGACTGCTCGGATGGCCCGGCCGTTGTTCCGCCGCGCGAAGACAGCAACTCGAAAATTGAATTGATCAGTTGCTTGGATTGCTGTTCATAATTGTAGTTGCTGGTGCCGTCCTCGGCAGGCGCGCCCGACTCAGCCGCTGGCGCGCGTCTGGCCGCTGCAGCGCTTTCGGCCCGTGCTTTGGCTTCCGGGCGAATGTTTGGCAGAATGCCGGCCTCAATGAACAGATCGTTCATGCGCACATACACGGCGCGCATGTCTTCGCTCAGCACGCGCGTCATTTTATCGATCAGTGACGCCTTGACCGACACATCCAGCTCGATGGTTTCCAGCACCCTGGACAGGATCCAGCTGATCGATTCCGGTGAAAAAGGCATGTTGTTGCGATCCATGTTGCGACTGGCATACAACACCCGCAAGCGTTTTTCCAGGGCGTGCAGTTCGGCGTGAAAGCGGTTGTCCAGCTGCGCTTCCAATTGCGTCAGCGACAGCGAGATTTCCAGTTCTTCGTCTTCCACCAGCGACAGGGAAATTTTCTTGTCCGAGCGACTGATCTGCTCAGAAATGAATTCCGGCATCACCGCGGTGGTCTGTTCCATTGACTGCATCATTTGCGGGTAGTACAGCTTGAGCAGTTTGTAATTTTCGAACAGCAACTGTTCCTGCGCATTCGAACTGGCGTTTTCGGCTTGATTGAATATGTCCTGCAACACGTGTTTGACCGACGATTCAACACCGTCAAGCAGGACCTTCTTGAATAAATCCAGACAATTATTCAGTATTTCACTGTGATTCATACGCCAGCTAGAATGACTTGTTACCCCCAGTACATAAAACTACCAGAAACACCCGGCGCCTGACAAGAAGTTTTACCGCTTGGAATGGATTTTTTCCTGATTTGCCAAGCACTTGTGTAGACATCGATATAAATGACTCGAAATTTTGTGATAAGATTCAAATTTTTCACACACGAGGCACCAACATGAGTGGACTCACCGATTTGATCACCAGCCAACTCAGCCCTGACGTGCTGAATTCTGTCACCGCCAAAGTCGGCGGCAGTCACGACAACACCCAACGACTGATCACCGCGGCATTGCCGGTGCTGATTGGCGCCTTGCAACGCAACACGCAGTCAAACGCCGGCGCCGAGTCACTGGCATCGGCCCTGGACCGGGATCACAGCGGCGCCATACTTGGCCAGCTTGGCAATCTCCTCAGTTCCAGAGAAAACCAGGCCGACGGCATCCGCATTCTGGAACATGTGCTGGGCGCCCGGCAGAACCATGTCGCGCGTCAGCTGGGTCAGGCCACCGGCATGGATTCACGCGGCACCGCGCAGCTGTTGAGCATGCTGGCCCCGGTGGTGCTCGGTGCACTGGGCAAAGCCAAACGCGACCAGAACCTGAATGCGGGCGGGCTGCACGATCTGCTCAATCGTGAACGCCGCTCGATTCAACAGAGACAACCCAAAGCCGGCTTGCTGGAAAGCCTGCTGGACAGCGACGGTGACGGCGATGTGGATTTGTCCGATGTGGTGTCTCAGGGTTCCGGCTTGCTGAGTTCGCTGTTTAAAAAATGACACTTGAAGGGCCCAGAAACGGCGTTGACTCATGGTGAAGTCCTGGCTGCAGGGCCTGTGGCCGATGCTGCTGGCGCAACAAGAACTGCCCGCACAGGATGGCATTGATTACCGCTGGTACTGGAACATCAACGGCGGCATTGTGGTGCCGGACGATGACGTGCGTCTGAACGAAGCCAAAGTGCTCGATTTGCGGGTGGGCAAACACCTCAACCGCGATTGGGGCTTTGAATTTGAATTGATGCAGGATGAATACGATTTCGACATCGATTTCGATCTGCGACATCAGGCCGCCGGCATCAACCTGTTCAAAACCAACCACGACCCCTTGTGGAAACCCTACGTGCTGTTCGGAGTCGGTGTGATTCACGCCGATGCACGGTTTCCGGACACCTCCGACAACAGCCTGATCGTCAATGTGGCCGTCGGCGGTTCCTGGTATTTTGCCGGCAACGGCGTGCGCATCCGCGCCGAAGCACGCAGCCGCCTGGACACCAACGATTCAGACCTGCCTGGCCAGGATGGCTTCGGCGACGGTCAGTTCACTCTGGGCATCATCGTCCCCATCGGTGACTGAGCGCTGCCTGATTTGTCTGCACCGCGGAGAAGGCGCGTTGTGCACAGGCTGCCGCGCGCTGCTGCAACAACCGGAAAACCGCTGCCAGCGATGCGATAAAGCGCTCACCTCTGCAGCCACGCAGTGCGGTGAATGCCTGCGCGATCCACCGCCCTTTGAGCGCACATTCAGTGCCACGCAATACACTTCACCGATTGACCGCTGGGTGTTGTCGCTGAAATTTGGTGAACACTTGGCGATGGCGCGTGTGATGGCTGAATGCCTGCGTCCGGCTGTGTTGCGTCTTGCCCCTGAAGTGCCTTTGATACCCGTGCCATTGCACCGCAGTCGGTTGCGTCGTCGCGGCCACGACCAGGCGCGGGAATTGGCGCGCTGCCTGCATCAGGTGCAGGGCAATCCGGTGTTGGACGATGTGCTGGAGCGGCGCCGCGCCACCGCCATGCAAGCGGCGTTGAAGGCCGCACAACGCAAGAAAAATGTGCGCGGCGCGTTTCATCTGATGCGCCCGGTGAATGCCCGATGCGTGGCACTGGTTGACGATGTGATGACCACATCGCAGACACTCCGGGCCTGTGCGCTGGCGCTGAAAAAGGGCGGCGTGCACGAAGTGCTGGCGCTGGTGTTTGCCCGATCTCTGCCCTGAGGGCTGCTGTAACTCACACCACGCCGCGGGTGCTGCGGACACGCACGTGACGGTGCGTGGCTGGATTTTCTTATTGTTTGCGTTTGGGCAGATACAAATCGGTGATGGTGCCTTCGAACGCTTCGGCGCTCATGGCCACCGATTCCGAAAGGGTGGGGTGCGGATGAATGGTCAAGCCAATGTCCGCGGCTTCGCATCCCATTTCGATCGCCAGCGCCACTTCGGCGATCAATTCACCGGCGTTGGGGCCAACGATGCCGCCGCCGATCACCCGCCCGGTCTCTTCATCGAAGAGCAGTTTAGTGAAGCCTTCGGTGCGCGCGATGCCCAAGGCACGACCGCTGGCGGCCCAGGGGAATTTGCCCACGCCCACGGCGCGTCCTTCGCTTTGCGCCTGTGTTTCTGTCACACCCACCCAGGCCACTTCCGGATCGGTGTAGGCCACCGAGGGAATCACGTGCGCATCAAAGAACACTTTTTCACCGTGCGCCGCTTCTGCGGCCACCTTGGCTTCGTGGGTGGCCTTGTGCGCCAGCATCGGTTGACCAACGACATCGCCAATGGCAAAAATGTGCGGCACGTTGGTGCGCATCTGTCGGTCCACTTCGATGAAACCACGATCAGTGACCTTGACGCCGGCGTTCTCGGCGTCGAGTCTATCGCCGTTCGGCACACGGCCAACCGCCACCAGGACTTTCTCAAAAGTCTCTGAATCCTGACCATCAAATGTGACTTTCAGGCCGTCATCGGTGGCATCCACCGCAGTGACCTGGCTGCCCAGTTTAATCGCCTTGTACTGTTTTTTAATGCGCGTGTGCAACGGCCTGACCAGGTCTTTATCGGCACCGGGGATGATTTGGTCCATCATCTCAACCAGGGTCACTTCGCAGCCAAGCGCGGAATACACCGTGGCCATTTCCAGACCAATGATGCCGCAGCCAATGATCAGCATGTTGGCCGGCACCTCCTGCATGACCAGCGCGTCGGTGGAATCCATGACGCGTGCATCGCCCCAGGGCAACAGGGGCAACTTGAACACCCGCGAACCGGCCGCAATGATGCACTGGGCAAAACTGAGTTTTTCGCCGTTAATCTCGACGTGGTGCCCGTCCACGAAACGCGCCTCGCCCTGCACCACTTTGACTTGACGCTGTTTGGCCATTTGTTTCAATCCGCCGGTGAGCCGTTCAACCACGCCGTCTTTCCAGCCCAACAGTTTTTCCCGGTCGATCTGTGGCGCACCGAATTGCACGCCGTGTGCGCCCATGTGTTCCGCTTCGCGAATGACTTCTGCGGCGTGCAGCAAGGCCTTGGACGGTATGCAGCCAACATTCAGGCACACCCCGCCGAGGGCCGCGTGTTTCTCCACCAAAGTCACCTGCATGCCCAGATCCGCGGCGCGAAACGCCGCGGTGTACCCACCCGGTCCGGCGCCAATCACCAGCAATTCGGTGTCGTACTCAGCGTCGTTGGGCGCCGGCTGGGGCGCTGCCTGCGCGCCGGCATCAACAGCAGATGCGTCCGGTTTCTCCGCTGTGTTTGATTGGGCATCGGCATCAGCGTGCGCCTTTTCGTCCACCCGCACAGTGACCAGCGGCGCGCCCTGGCTGACCCGTTGACCTTCGCTCACCTCCACCGTGAGAATTTCACCGGCCACCGGGCAGGGCACTTCCATGGTGGCTTTTTCACTTTCCAGGGTCACCAGCGACTGGTCTTTTTCCACCCGATCGCCGGGTTTGACCAGAATTTCAATCACCGGCACGTCGTCAAAATCACCGATGTCGGGCGTGTTGATTGTTTGTGTATCACTCATCTGTCGTTGCTCACTTGCCGGGCCCTGACCAGGGCCGTTGCCATTGTTCTGTCAATCATTTTAATCCGCGCAATCCGCCGATTCTTTGGGCGGGCTGTGCATTGCGCGGGGTGTCTGCATCACAGCAGCATTTTTTTCAAATCCGACAACACCGCCGACAGATACACGATGAAGCGCGCCGCGTCGGCGCCGTCGATCACCCGGTGATCGTAACTCAGAGACAGCGGCAACATCAGCCGTGGCTCGAAGTTTTCCTTGATGTAGCGCGGTTGGATTTCAGCCCGTGAAACGCCCAGAATGGCCACCTCAGGGGCGTTGATGATGGGGGTGAATGCGGTGCCACCGATGCTGCCCAGCGAAGAAATTGACATGCTGCCACCCTGCATGTCTTTGGGCGACAGTTTGCCGGCGCGGGCGCGATCCGATATGTCCGCCATTTCGCGCGCAATTTCAAAGATGTCTTTTTTGTCGCAGTCGCGCACCACTGGCACCACCAGACCGTTCTCGGTGTCCACGGCGATGCCAATGTGATAATACTTTTTGTACACCAGCGTCTCGCCGTCGGGCGACAGCGAGGTGTTGAATTTGGGGAATTTTTTCAACGCACGGGCCAAGGCCTTGACCAGAAATGCCAGCGGTGTGAGGTTAAAGCCCTGAGCCTTGGCTTCGGCTTTGTTGTCCTGACGAAACGCCTCCATGTCGGTGATGTCGGCCGCATCAAACTGCGTGACGTGCGGGATGCGCACCCAGTTGCGGTGCAGATTGCGTCCGGAAAATTTCTGAATCCGGCTCAGCGGCTGGCTTTCGGTTTCGCCGAATTCATTGAAATCCACGCGCGGCGGCGGCGCCACGTCAAAGCCGGAAGCAGCCGGCGCGGACCCGCTGAGCACTGCTTTCACGTGGTTTTTGACGTCCTCTCGCGTGACCCGGCCTTTGCGACCGGTGCCGGCCACCGCGGCCACATCCACCCCGAGTTCGCGGGCAAATTTGCGCACCGCCGGACTGGCGTGTGCGATGCTGCCGGGTTTTTGCGGCAAATTCACCCGCGGAGCGTCGTCGACATGTTTCGCCGCTGGGCGTTCCGCTTTGGGCGCCGGTTTTTCCTCGCGTGTCTGTTCAGACTCGGTGTCTTGAGCCGCTTCGCTTGCGGGGGCATTCTTGGCCGCGCTGTCTTTGGCCAGTGCAGATCCTGCGTCGACCTGCAACTCCAGCACCACGCTGCCTTCGGACACCTGGTCGCCTTCCTTGACCCGCACCTTGACGACTTCACCGGCCATCGGTGCAGGCACTTCCAGCGTGGCTTTTTCACTCTCCAGTGTAATCATGGTCTGCTCGGCTTCGATGCGATCGCCGGGTTTGACCAGCACCTCAATCACTTCGACCGAATCGAAATCACCGATGTCCGGCACCGCGATGTGTTTTATTTCACTCAATGTAAGACTCTTCTCAGGTGGAACGCGCAGCGATTATACCATTTTTCAGCGTCCGGGCACCTCTGCCGAGGCGCGCTTTACTGGATGCTGCCGACGCTGGGGACAAACACCCCGCCTGAGTGGCTTTTGAACATGAATGGCACGCTTTTCAAGGTGCCGGACTGATTCAGCTGGACGACGAAATGCAGATGCGGCCCACTGGAGAAACCGGTGTTGCCGGAGCGCGCGATCAATTCGCCTTGCCGGACTTTCTGGCCCGGATAAACCCGCACCGACTCCAGCAACAGGTGGGCGTATACCGCCATCGATCCGTCTTCGTGCAAGATGCGAATGAAATTGGCGCGGCGCAGATTGCTGGACTTGATGCCACCGCCAAAAAAATCATCGGCGATGTCCATCACCACGCCGGAGCGCGCCGCCAGAATCTCGGTGCCTTCGGGCATGACAATGTCGATGGCAAATTCGTTGTGACCGGTGGCGTGGGTGGCCTGGCCATTGAAACCTTGCGACACGTAGTGTGTCTGTCCTGGACGAAATGGTAAGGCGTAGACAACATCCGATGCGTGCGTTGCCGACGGATCGCCAAGAGTGAATTCGATGGAGTACTGGTAGGCCCAGGATTTTTTCGCGTCGCGGGGTTTGATGCGGGTGACAAACTGATCGCCGCGGGCCGGAATGACGACCGACAACGGCAAGGGCGGCTCGGCCTGGATGTTTTCCTCGGCACTCAATTGGATGCGCACTTCCACGGGTCCGTTGTATTCATTCACCGCGTACAGCACCGGCAGTTCCTGCGTGCCACGATTGACCACAGTGATTTTAAGCTCACTGTCTTCCACCCGAACCTGCCAGCTGTTGACTTCATGCTCGGTGTCCGGTGGCCGGTCGGAGTAGTGCGTGATGCCGTTTTCATCGGTGTATTTGTAAAATTTCTTCGCCGATGCGTGGCCGTTCAACAACAACAGGCAGCTGATCAAAATCGCTTTGTGCATGCGCCAGAACATAGCAAAAAACCGGCCCGCAGACAAGCCCCGCCGCGCACGGGTGCCGCGGCGCGGTCTCACTGCTGGAACGGGTTGGGCTTGTCCGGATCGATTTGATACTGCTTGCGCGCCTTCACCACCGCGGTTTTTGGCAACTGACCTGCGCGCACCAGTTCGACCACCGCCTGATAGGCGATGTTGCGCCGGTCAACTTCAAAATGCGCACGCAACTGTTCGCGGGTGTCGCTGCGACCAAAACCGTCGGTGCCGAGGGTCACGTAGGGTGCGTCGACCCATGGACGGATTTGTTCAGGCACATCGCGCACGTAGTCGGTGGCCGCCACCACCGGCGCCTGGGTCTGGCCGAGGCTGGATTGCACGTAGGTGGTTTCGGCCTTTTTCTCGGCGTTCAGGCGGTTGCGCCGATTGACCGCCTGGGCCTGGCGTTTCAATTCAGTGAACGAGGTCACGCTCCAGACTTCCGCTTTGACCTTGAAATCGGCCAGCAGCAACTCCGCGGCGTGTTCGCATTCCCTGAGTATGGCGCCGCAACCCAGCAGACGCACCGCCGGTTTGTCCTGACTGTGCAGGCAATACATGCCCTGTATGATGCCCGCCGCGCAGTTTTTCGGCATCGCCGGGTGCGGGTAATTTTCATTCAACAGGGTGAGGTAGAAATACACGTCCTCACCGTCTTCATACATGCGTTTGAGTCCGTGCTGCAGGATCACCGCCACTTCGTGTGCATAGGTGGGGTCGTAGGACACGCAGTTCGGCACCGTGGAGGCAATCAGGTGCGAATGGCCGTCCTGATGTTGCAGGCCTTCGCCGTTAAGGGTGGTGCGACCCGATGTGCCGCCCAACAGAAAACCGCGTGCGCGCATGTCGCCGGCCGCCCAGCACAGATCGCCGATGCGCTGATGCCCGAACATGGAATAGTAAATGTAGAACGGGATCATCGGTATGCCGTAGTTGGCGTAGGCCGTGGCGGCCGCTATCCAGGATGACATGGCGCCGGCTTCGGTGATGCCTTCCTGCAGAATCTGGCCGTCCGATGATTCCTTGTAAAACATCAGCTGGTCGGAATCTTCCGGCTCGTACTGTTGCCCCTGGTGTGAATAGATGCCCAGTTGGCGAAACATGCCTTCCATGCCAAAGGTGCGCGCTTCATCGCACACGATCGGCACGATGTGCTTTTTCAAACCGGCGTCGCGCAACAGGATGGCCAAACTGCGCACAAAAGCCATGGTGGTGGAGATTTCCCGTTCACCGGTGCCTTTGGTGATGCTGTCGAAATCGCCGAGCGTCGGTGCTTTCAGTGCCGTGTATTCAACCTTTCGCTGCGGCAAAAACCCGCCCAGTTCAGCGCGCCGCGCCTGCATGTATTTGATTTCCTCCGAGTCGGCTGCCGGTTTGTAATACGGCACGTCTTCCAGCTCCTCGTCCTTGATCGGCACATTGAATTTGTCGCGGAAGTGGCGGATGGCGTCGGTGTCCATTTTTTTCTGCTGGTGGGTGGTGTTGGCCGACTGCCCGGCCACGCCCATGCCATAGCCTTTCACGGTTTTCGCCAGGATCACGGTCGGCTGACCGGATTGTTCACTGGCCGCGGCGTACGCTGCGTACAGTTTGTGCGGGTCGTGTCCACCGCGGTTCAAACGCCACACATCCTCATCGGTCATGTGCGCCACCATGGCTTTCAGTTCCGGGTATTTGCCAAAGAATTTTTCGCGCACATAGGCGCCGTCTTTGGATTTGTAATTCTGGTAATCGCCGTCCACGGCCTCTTCCATGCGCTTGCGCAGCAGGCCTTTGTGATCGCGCGCCAGCAATTCGTCCCAATAGGAACCCCAGATCACCTTGATGACGTTCCAGCCGGCGCCGCGGAACACGCCCTCCAGCTCCTGGATGATTTTGCCGTTGCCGCGCACCGGCCCGTCCAGTCGCTGCAGATTGCAGTTGACCACAAACACCAGGTTGTCGAGTTTTTCTCGCCCGGCCAGAGAAATGGCGCCCAGCGATTCCGGCTCGTCGGTTTCCCCGTCGCCGAGGAAGCAATAGACTTTTTTGTCGGTTTTCTCGATCAGACCGCGGTTTTGCATGTATTTCATGAACCGCGCCTGATAAATCGCCTGGATCGGCCCCAGTCCCATGGACACGGTGGCAAACTGCCAGAATTCAGGCATCAGCCAGGGATGCGGATACGAGGACAGCCCTTCGCCGTCAACCTCGCGGCGGAAGTTGTCCATCTGTTCAGCGTCGATGCGACCTTCCAAAAACGCGCGCGCGTAGAAACCCGGCGCGCTGTGGCCCTGCACGTACAGCAGATCGCCGCCGCAGGCGTGCTCCGGGCCGCGGAAAAAATGATTGAAACCGACGTCGTAAATGGTCGCCGCTGAAGCAAATGAGGCAATGTGCCCGCCGAGGGCGCCGGGGCGCCGGTTGGCGCGCACCACCATGGCCATGGCGTTCCAGCGGATCATCGCCCGGATGCGCCATTCCAGGTCGGCGTCGCCCGGGGCCGGCGGCTGCTGGCTGACGTGGATGGTGTTTAGATAGGCGGTGGTTGGATCGTACGGCAGGTACCCGCCGGAGCGTCGGTTCAGATCGATCAATTGTTCAATCAGATAGTGCGCCCGCTCGGGGCCTTCCTGATCGATCACGGCCTGCAGGGCGTCGAGCCATTCCTGGGTTTCAATGGCGTCAATTTCATTGTCGTGTTTGGCTTCACTCATGGTTGGTTCCTGCTTTTGCTTTCAGTGCATCGACCACTGCGATGGCTGTCATGTTGATGATGCGTCTCACCGATGAAGACGGGTTGAGCACATGGGCCGGCAGGCAGGTGCCCATCAGCATGGGGCCGACGGTCACGCCCTGGCTGAAATACCGGATCATGTTGAGTGCGGTGTTGGCTGTGTCCAAATTGGGTGTGATCAGCAAATTGGCTTTGTCGGTGAGCACCGAATTGGGAAAGGCCTGGGAGCGAATCTGCGGCATCAGCGCGTAGTCGGCCTCCATCTCGCCTTCCACTTCCAGCTCCGGTGCGCGGCTGTGAATCAGGGCCAGCGCGCGGCGCATTTTATCCGCGCTTTCGCCAGAGCGGGAACCGAAATTTGAATACGACAACAGCGCCGCTTTCGGCACCTTGCCAAAGGCCTTGATTTTTTCCGCCGCCTGCAAAGTCATCTGTGCGATTTGTTCGGCGCTGGGGTCGGTGGACACGTTGGTGTCGCAGATGAAGTAGTTGCCCTGTTCGGTGGCCACCGCGCTCATGCCCGCCGGCACGCCGCTTTCCGCGTCCACGCCGATCACATCAATGATGTGCTGCAGGACCTTTTGAAAACGACCATGCAGGCCGGCCAGCATCGCATCGGCTTCGCCGCGCTTGACCATCAGGGCGGCAATCACTGTGTTGCGCGTGCGCACCACCGCCTTGGCGATTTCCGGGGTCACGCCGCGCCGCTGCATGATTTCGTGGTACAGCGTCCAATAGTCTCTGAAGCGCGGATCGTCTTGCGGATTGACCAGTTCAAAATCTTCACCCGCACGGATGTTCAGGCCGATTTTCTCGATGCGCGAACGCACCACATCGGGTCGGCCGATCAAAATGGGTTTGGCCAAACCGTCGTTGATCACCACCTGGGTGGCGCGCAACACCCGCACGTCTTCGCCTTCGGCCATCACCACCCGCTGAGGGTTCTTGCGCGCGGCGTCGAACACCGGTCGCATCAACAGGCCGCTTTGATAAACGAATTCGCCCAAACGGTCGCGATAGGCCTGCATGTCTTCAATCGGCCGGTTGGCCACACCGGATTGGGCCGCGGCGCGCGCCACCGCCGGTGCCACGTACAACAAAATGCGCGGATCGAATGGCTGTGGGATCAGGTATTCGCGGCCAAAACTGAGTTCCTTGCCGCCGTAGGCCTGGGCGCTGACGTCGCTGGTTTCCTGACGCGCCAGATCCGCCAGTGCGTACACGCAGGCTTTTTTCATGGCGTCATTGATCACCGTCGCGCCGACGTCCAATGCGCCGCGAAAGATGTACGGAAAGCACAACACGTTGTTGACCTGATTGGGGTAATCGGAGCGCCCGGTGGCAATGATGGCGTCGGGGCGCACCGCCAGGGCTTCGTCCGGCATGATTTCCGGCGTCGGATTGGCCAGCGCCAGAATGATCGGATCGCGCGCCATGGCACGGATCATCTCGGGTTTCAGCACACCACCCACCGATACACCGAGAAAAATGTCTGCGTCGACCAGGGCTTCGGTCAGGCTTTGTTCGTTCACACCGCGGGCATAACCCAGCTTGCGTTCATCGCCGATCAGATCCGCGCGCGTCTGGTGCAGCACACCGGCCGAATCGGACACGATCACGTGGGCCTGTTGCAAACCCAGCTCCACCAGCAGATCCAGACAGGCCATGCCGGCGGCGCCGGCGCCGGAGGTCACCAGTTTGACCTCGCTGATGTCCTTGTCAATCAGGCGCAGCCCATTGAGAATGGCGGCCGCCGTAATGATGGCGGTGCCGTGCTGGTCGTCGTGAAACACCGGCACGTTCATGCGTTCCTTGAGCTGTTCTTCGACGTAAAAACACTCGGGCGATTTGATGTCTTCAAGGTTGATGCCGCCAAAGGTCGGTTCCAGCGCGGCAATGATGTCGATCAGCTTGTCCGGATCTTTTTCATCGATCTCGATGTCAAACACGTCGATGCCGGCGAACTTTTTAAACAGCACGCCTTTGCCTTCCATCACCGGTTTCGCTGCCAGCGCACCGATGTCACCCAATCCCAGCACCGCGGTGCCATTGGAAATGACCGCCACCAGGTTGGCGCGCGCGGTCAGCGCCGCGGCTTGCGCGGGGTCCTCGGCGATCGCCTCGCTGGCCGCCGCCACACCCGGTGAATAGGCCAGCGACAGATCTTTCTGCGTGGTCAGGGCTTTGGTGGCGGTGATCTTGATTTTGCCCGGCACCGGCTCGCGGTGGTACTCCAGCGCCGCCTGTTTGATGTCTTCTCTCAGACCCATGTGTGTTTTTCCAGAGAGCACGGGGCGCTTGCGCACCCCGCGCCGGTCGCTTTTAGTTGCCTTCTTCCATCGATGCGTCGTATTCGCCCATCGCCGCCAGGCCATTCATGCGGGCCCGATGCAAAAGTTCCTGTTGCGCCGCTGCGACGTTGTCTTTGGGGTTCGCGCCCCACATTTTCAGCGCCGAAGCCTGCAAGGCACGGCCGTAGGAAAAACTCAACGGCCAGGGCAGGGACACGCCGTCCAGGGCATTCATTTCATTCAAATGTTCGGTGGCTTCGATTTCACTCTGTCCGCCGGACAAAAACACCACACCGGCCAGGGACGCCGGCACCGCATTCAGCAGACAGCTGACCGTGGCCTCAGCCACTTCCTCAACATCGGCACCTTCTTCACAGTCCGCGCCGGCCACCACCATGCTGGATTTGAGAATGCAGGCTTCCAGCACCACGTTGTGTTCATACAGCTGGTCAAACAGCGTTTTCAGGGTCAGTTCAGTGACTTCATAGGCGGTGGCGATGTCGTGGTCGCCGTCCATCAGCACTTCCGGCTCCACCATCGGCACCAAACCGGCTTCCTGACACAGCGCCGCGTAGCGCGCCAGGGCGTGGCAGTTGGCGTTGATGCAGGTCATCGACGGGTTGACTTCATCGATCGAGATGACCGCGCGCCATTTGGCAAAACGCGCGCCCAGTTCATAGTATTCGTTCAGCCGCTCGCGCAGGCCGTCCAGGCCTTCGGTGACTTTTTCGCCTTCGAAGCCGGCCAGTGGGTGGGCGCCCTTGTCGACCTTAATGCCCGGAATCACGCCGGCTTTTTTCATCACCTCAACGAAGGCCACGCCGTCGGCGGTGGATTGCCGCAGGGTTTCGTCAAACAGGATGGCGCCGGAGATGTGTTCGCCCAGGTTCTCTGCGGTCAACAGCATCTGCCGGTAAGCGCGGCGGTTGTCTTCGGTGCATTCAACGTTCACCGAATCCAGTCGCTTTTTGATCGTCCCGGTGCTCTCGTCAATCGCCAGGATGCCTCGACCGCGCGCCACCATGGCCGCCGCGGTTTCTATCATTTCATTCAATTTGTCAGTCATGTTCGTCTCAATGGTTGATTTGGGATTGCGCGGCGCGTTGCTCCAGCATGGCCACCGCGGGCAGTTTCACGCCTTCCAGAAACTCCAGAAATGCGCCACCGCCGGTTGATATGCAGTCGATGTCATCGGCGATGCCGAACTGGTCTATCGCCGCCAGCGTGTCGCCGCCGCCGGCAATGGAAAAGGCCTTTGAATCGGCGATGGCCTGTCCCAGCACGCGGGTGCCGTGGCTGAATTGTTCGAATTCAAACACGCCGACCGGGCCGTTCCACACCACCGTGCCGGCCTCGGCGGCCAATGCAGCCAGCCGTTGCGCCGTGTCCGGGCCGATGTCCAGAATCATCTCTTCAGGGCCCACTTCGGCCACCGGCTTGACGCGTGCTTCAGCGTCGGCGGCAAAGGCATCGGCCACCACCACGTCGCTGGGCACCGGAATCAGTTTGCCTTCGGCCTCGGCGCGCCGCAGCAGGGCCGCGGCCTGATCAATGAAATCCGCTTCATGCAGGGAGCGACCCACCGGGTGACCCGCCGCGGCGATGAAGGTGTTGGCGATGCCGCCGCCGACGATCAATTGATCGACCTTGTCCAGCAGTTTTTCCAGGAGGGTGATCTTGGTCGACACCTTGGAGCCGCCGACCACCGCCAGAAACGGCCGCGCGGGGTTTTCCAGGGCACGGCCCAGCGCCGCCAGTTCGGCCGCCAGCAAGGGCCCGGCGCAGGCCACCGGGGCCTTCAGTCCGACGCCGTGGGTGGAGGCCTGTGCGCGGTGTGCGGTGCCAAAGGCATCCATCACGAACACATCGCACAGCGCCGCCATGCGCGCACTCAAGCGCTCATCGTTGGCTTTCTCACCGACATTGAAACGCACGTTTTCCAGCAGCACCACTTCGCCCGGCTGCACCGCCACGCCGTCCAGCCAGTCGCGCTGCAGGCGCACCGGGTGCTGCAACAAGGACTGCAAATGCTCGGCCACCGGTTGCAAGGAGAATTCGGCGTCAAAGCGGCCTTCCTGCGGACGCCCCAGATGCGACATCAGCAGCACCGCGGCACCGGCGTCCAGCGCCTGGCGAATGGTCGGCAGGGCGGCGCGGATGCGTTTGTCGCTGCGCACCCGGCCGTCGGCCAGTGGCACATTCAGATCTTCACGGATCAGCACCCGCTTGCCGCGCAGATCCACATCGGCCATGTTCAGCACGCCCATGCGTTCAGCCGGCCTGCATCATCGCTGCGGCGGTGTCCAGCATGCGATTGGAGAAGCCCCATTCGTTGTCGTACCACGACAGCACTTTGACCAGACGGCCGGAGGCTTTGGTCAAACCGGCGTCCAGCGTCGATGAAGCCGGGTTGTGATTGAAATCAATCGACACCAGCGGCTCCTCGTTGTAGCCCAGAATGCCTTTCAGTGCGCCTTCGGACGCGCTCTTGACGATTTTGTTGACTTCCTCTTCGCTGGTTTCGCGCCCGGCAATGAAGGTCAGATCCACCACCGATACGTTGATGGTCGGCACGCGCATGGCGAATCCGTCCAGGCGACCGTTCAACTCCGGCAGCACCAGGCCCACCGCGGCGGCGGCGCCGGTTTTGGTCGGAATCTGGCTCATGGTCGCCGAGCGCGCGCGGCGCAGGTCTTTGTGGTACACGTCGGTCAGGACCTGATCGTTGGTGTAGGCGTGAATGGTGGTCATCAAACCCTGCTCAACGCCAATGGCGTCGTGCAGCGGCTTGACCAGCGGCGCCAGGCAGTTGGTGGTGCACGAGGCGTTGGACACCACGGTGTGTTCGGCTTTCAACACGTGGTGATTGACGCCGTACACAATGGTGGCGTCGACTGCGCCGGAGGCGGGCGCCGAGAGCAGCACTTTTTTGGCGCCGGCGGCCAGGTGTTTGCCGGCCAGCTCGCGGGTGCGGAAAATGCCGGTGCATTCCATCACCACGTCAATGTTCATTTCTTCCCACGGCAATTGCTCGGGGTTGCGTTCGGCCAGCACACGGATCTCATCGCCGTTGACCACCAGGTTGTTGCCGTCAACCGTGACTTCGCCGCGAAACGGGCCGTGCGCGGTGTCGTAGCGGGTCAGGTGGGCATTGGTCTGGACGTCACCGAGGTCGTTGATGGCGACGATTTTGATGTCGTTCTGGCGGCCTGATTCGTACAGCGCGCGCATCACATTGCGGCCAATGCGACCGTAGCCGTTGATAGCAACTCTGATAGTCATGTATTTACTCCGGGATCGTGTTGATAAGCGCGCGAAAATGGCGCGTAAACAAAAGTCCCCCATTTTCCCTTATCTTGCTGCGATTGGCAAGTCTGGCGGCCCGTTTGCGGCGGCCGTGAAGGCACAAAAAAGGCCCGCAGAACGGGCCTTGTGATGTCTCGCTTGCGACCGCTCTAGGCGGTGCGCTGAATTTCGCCGGCCTTGAGTTTGGCCATGTAGGTGTTCAACTCGTTTTTCACCACCGGCGTCAGATAATACAAGCCGATGATGTTGGGGAAGGACATCGCCAGCACCATGGCAAAAGAGAAGTCGATCACCGCGGACAGGTTGATGGATGCACCGATGATGGTGAAAAACAAATACACCACATAAAAAATGTTTTCCTGGGTTTTGTTTTCGCCAAACATGTAGGTCCAGGCACGCACGCCGTAATAGGACCAGGAAATCATGGTGGAAAAGGCAAACAGAATGGCCGCCAGGGTCAGCACGTAGGGGAACCAGGACACCGCGCTGGCAAACGCCGCCGAGGTCAGTTCAATGCCCTGCAGGCCCGTTGAGGTGTCCAGGGCGCCGGAAATACTGATCACCAGTGCAGTGATGGTGCAAACGACAACGGTGTCGATGAACGGCTCATACAAGGCCACCAAACCTTCGGTGACCGGGTGTTTGGTGGTCACCGCCGAATGCGCAATCGCCGCCGAACCGACGCCGGCCTCATTGGAGAACGCGGCGCGTTGAAATCCAATGATCAACACACCGAGCGCGCCACCGGTCACCGCCGGGGCGTTGAATGCACCTGAGAAAATATCACTGAACGCCTGCGGCACGTGGCCCAAATTAAGGAAAATCACCACCAGACCGGTGACCACGTACAGTATGCCCATGAACGGCACCAGCTTGGAGGTCACGCGGGCGATGCCCTTGATGCCGCCGATGATGGTGACGCCGGTCAGCACCGCCAGCACCAGGCCGAACAGCCAGCCTTTGCCGGCGAGGAAACTGTCGGCGCCGCCGGTGATGCTCTGTAACTGCGCAAAGGACTGGTTGGCCTGGAACATGTTGCCGCCACCGATGGCCGCGCCCACGCACAGGATGGCGAACAGACCGGCAAGGAATTTGCCCAGGTTGGCTTTGCCGTTCTCAGCAAAACCCTTGGACAGGTAACGCATCGGGCCGCCAGAGACTTTGCCGTCCGGACCGATGTCGCGGTATTTGACCCCCAGGGTGCATTCAACAAACTTGGAAGACATGCCGAGCAGACCGGCAACGATCATCCAGAAAGTGGCACCGGCGCCGCCGACACTGACCGCGGTGGCCACGCCGGCAATGTTGCCCAGACCCACGGTGCCGGACAGCGCGGTGGACAGGGCCTGGAAGTGCGTCACTTCCCCAGGCGCGTCGTGGTGATCGTATTTGCCGCTGATCAGCTGGTAGCCATGGCGGAAAGATCGCAGGTTGATGAATTTAAAATACAAAGTGAAAAACGTCGCCGCCACCACCAGCCAGATCACAATGAAGGGGGCAGATCCACCCAAAAACGGGATGGGAATCGGGGTCATGAAAAAACTGTTGACGGCGGCGGTGATGGGCGCCATCCAGCCATTGATTGTTTCATCGATGCCGGCGGCCATCGCGGCCACAGGCAACAGCAACAACGCGGTCACTGCAAGCTTGTGTATTTTCATTGATTTATCCTTGCCTCTTTTTAGCAGACCGGATCGCAGGGCCACTGCGCGGGGCGGTGTGTACGAAACAGCCGGTTTAGTTTGAATGTGGCACAATATTAACTGTTTTTAACGGCAAATAAAGGAATTTCTGCCACAAATTTACCACCACATCGATCTCTGCATGCACCATGGAATGGACCGCAGAATTTTATTTTTTCACGCCGCGTTTGAGAAACATCTGCAACTCGGCGCCCGTTTGGATCCCCAATGACTCGGTCAGCCCGCCATTAAGTTCCAGCACGTAACGGGCCGGCTTTTCCGACGGATAACTTGGGCAACGCCCATCGAACGAGCGGCACGGCGGCACGTTGTGCTGCACGCTCACCAGCCGCCGATTGGCATCAAAATACAGGATGTCCAGCGGAATTTTGCAGTTTTTCATCCAGAAAGAGCGCGGTGCCTCGTGGTCAAACAGAAACAGCATGCCCGCATCATCCGCCAGATGTTCACGAAACATCATGCCTTTTTCCCGGCTGTGCGGGGTGTCGGCGATTTCCACTGCGAAGCGGTGTCCATCCAGAGTGACGTGATCGTTTGCAGGCTGGCAGGAGGCCAGCGTGGAAACGGATAAAATCAGCCACAAAGCAAATAATTTACTCATGCCATTTTTTTGATCGATTGACTGGAATTTATCACTTAACAAGGATAAACTCAACAGCAGTTTGAGTTTCCATTTTTGAGAGTCTACGCCCATGGATATTGCTGAATTGCTTGCATTTTCTGTCAAGAACAAGGCTTCGGATCTGCACCTGTCTGCCGGCTTGCCGCCGATGATCCGAGTCGACGGGGACGTGCGCCGGATCAATCTGCCGCCCCTGGAGCACAAGGAATTGCACGACATGATCTATGACATCATGAGCGATTTTCAGCGCAAGGAATACGAGGAAAACTACGAGATTGACTTTTCTTTCGAAATTCCCGGGCTGGCGCGTTTCCGTGTCAACGCCTTCAACCAGAACCGCGGATGCGGCGCGGTGTTCCGGACCATTCCAACTGAAATTCTGACCTTTGAAGACCTCAATTGCCCAGCAATATTCAAGGACATTATTGAAGTGCCGCGCGGCCTCATACTGGTCACCGGACCGACCGGTTCGGGAAAATCGACCACCCTGGCGGCGATGATCGATTACATCAACAAGAAAGAACACGGACACATTCTCACCATTGAAGACCCGATCGAATTCGTGCACACCAGCAACAAATGTCTGGTCAATCAGCGCGAGGTGCACCGCGACACCAAAAGCTTCGAAAATGCCTTGCGTTCAGCACTGCGTGAAGACCCCGACATCATCCTGGTGGGCGAGTTGCGTGACCTGGAAACCATCCGTCTGGCGCTGACGGCGGCGGAAACCGGTCACCTGGTGTTTGGCACACTGCACACCACCTCGGCGGCGAAAACCATTGACCGGATCATCGACGTGTTCCCCGCGGGTGAAAAACCCATGGTGCGCTCCATGCTGTCCGAGTCGCTGCGAGCGGTGATTGCACAGACCCTGATGAAACGGGTTGGCGGCGGACGCATCGCGGCGCATGAAATCATGATCGGCATTCCGGCGATCCGTAACCTGATTCGCGAGGACAAGGTGGCGCAAATGTACTCTTCCATTCAAACCGGCCAGGCCATCGGCATGCAGACTTTGGACCAGTGTCTCATTGATCTGGTCAGAAAAGGCAGTGTGACCCGGCAACAGGCGCGCAGCAAGGCGCAGAACAAGGCCGATTTTGACTAACGCTTAAGCGAGGTGCAAGACGATGGATTTTAATTCCTATTTGAAACTGATGGTGCACAAGAAGGCATCCGATCTGTTCATCACCACCGGATTGCCACCGAGCATCAAAATTCACGGCCGCGTCATTCCGATCACGCAAACCCCGCTGACCCGGGGGCAGGCCAGAGATCTGGTCACCGGCATCATGTCGCCATACCAGAAAGAAGAATTCGAACGCACCCACGAGTGCAACTTCGCCATCGGCGTTTCCTCGGTGGGCCGTTTTCGTATCAGCGCGTTCTATCAGAAAAACTCCGTGGGCATGGTGATCCGCCGGGTGGAAAGCAAAATTCCGACCTTCGAATCGCTGAAACTGCCCGAGGTGCTAAAAGAGTTGTCGCTGACCAAACGCGGCATCATCATTTTCGTCGGCGGCACCGGCACCGGTAAATCGACCTCACTGGCGGCCATGATCGGTTTCCGCAACGTCAACACCACCGGCCACATCATCACCATTGAAGACCCGATCGAATACGTGCATGAACATCAGGGCTGCGTGGTCACCCAGCGCGAAGTCGGCATCGACACCGACTCGTTCGAAATCGCCTTGCGCAACACCCTGCGACAGGCACCGGACGTGATCATGATCGGCGAGATCCGCACCCGGGAAACCATGCAGCAGGCGGTCACTTTTGCTGAAACCGGGCACCTGTGTCTGGCCACACTGCACGCCAACAACGCCAACCAGGCGCTGGACCGGATTCTGCACTTCTTCCCCAAGGACGCGCGCGAACAGCTGTTGATGGATTTGTCGCTGAACCTCAAAGCCACAGTGGCGCAGCAATTGATCCCGACGCCTGACGGCAAGGGCCGTCGCGCGGCGGTGGAGATTCTGATCAACTCACCGCTGGCGCAGGAATACATTCGCAAGGGCAAGATCGAAAAGCTCAAGGAGTTGATGAAAAAATCCACCAACATGGGCATGTGCACCTTCGATCAGGCGATGTTCACGCTGTATCAGGCCGGTGAAATCACCTATGAGGACGCCCTCAGACACGCCGATTCGGCCAACGAAGTGCGCCTGGCGATCAAATTGTCGCAGGGCGGCGACGCCGACTCACTGTCGTCCGGCATGGAAGGCATCGGACTGGAAGAAGACCGCAAGGATTCGCTGTATTGAGGCGCTGATTTCAGCCCTTCGCGCAAACGCTGAAAATTAACGACCCTGGTCAGCCGCCAGCATGCGCTCAAGCGAGCGCAGGGTTTTTTCATAGATCGCAATGGTCTCGTTTTTGTCGGCATTGACGTTGAGGCTCAGTTCGCAGGCCCGATAGAGCATTTCCCGCGCCATCAGCACATTCTGTGATCGCCCACCCAAAGCCTTATCACCAGCGCCGTCGTCGGCACTGAACTTACCGCTGACGGCGTTGGCGCCGCCGCCCAGGCCGAAGCTCGAAGTGTAATCCACGGCCACGTCGGGGTCCGGTTTCAGGCAATAGCGGTGGCCGCTGCCTGGCCGCTTGATGTAGGTGTTGAGCACGTCCGGGTGATTGGACACCACCGTCAGACCTTCGCCTTTATATGCGTGGGCACTCAGGTCGATGCGTTCTTCATCGGCCACACAGGCCGTCAGCATCAGGGCCGCGGACGCGGCAGTGAAACATGTCTTCATTCAAGCTCTCCTCTTTAGCAATGTTGGCCAAATTCAGTTGTCGTCCTGTGCAGGTTCACCGCTGAAGTCCAGACAATAATGCCTGTACCCGGGATTCTGGTCCACGTAGCCGAGCGACTCATACAGGCGTTGCGCGTTGCGGTTGTCGGCTTCCGTTTCCAGCACCAGACCTCGCGCGCCGGTGTTGCGTGCCAGCCGCCGGGCGGCTTCCATCAATGCCCGGGCCACGCCCATGCGACGCGCCTCGGGTTGCACAAACAAATCATTCAAAATCCACACCCGTTGGGCCTTGACCGACGAAAAGCTCGGGTACAACTGCACAAAACCCAAACCCGCCTGGGCCGCGTCCTGGGCCACGAATATCACCGACTCTGAGCGCGTCAGACGCGCGTGCAGAAAGCGCCGCGCCAAATCCACATCGCCGGCCTGACGGTAATAGCGGCGGTAGTTGTCAAACATCGGCGCCAGCAGCTCAACATCCTCCACCCCGGCCTGGCGTGTGTACACACTCATGCGCAGCGAGACGCGCCGGAAGCAAGGCGGCGTTCACACAGGCCACGAAACCGCTGCAGGAATACCTGCCCACATTGCGAAGCGCCCATGGCTGCGATCAGGGCCTGTGGGTCGCCGCCCTCGGCGCGAATCTGCACCGCCCGGTCGTGAATGAAGCAGGCGGTTTTGGCGGCGTCCATCTCCGGATGAAACTGACAGGAGTACAGGTGATCGTTGTAACTGAAGCAATGGTTTTCATCCGCCTCGGTGTACCCCAACAACTGCACGGATCGGGGTCGCGTCAAAGCCACTTGCAGGTGCGAGACAAACATCGGCACGCGCGCAGAATCGCTCAGCTCAGACAGCAAAGGGTCGCGTTGACCCGCGGCGGTCAGGTGCAGGCAGGCCTGGCCGATCTGGCGACCGTTGGGATTTGGACCCACGCGCCCGCCGAGCAGATCGGTGACCAGCTGATGTCCGAAACACACCGCCAGTGTCGGCACGCGCTTTTGCAGCACGCCTTCCAGCCACTGTTGTGTGCGCAGCGCCCAGTCATGCCGATCGGTGACCATGGCCGGAGAACCGGTGACAATCACCGCATCAATGGCGTCAACCGATGGGCATTCTGCGCCCCGGTCCACGCGATGCACGCCGACCTGCCAGTCGTGCAACTGCATGGCCTGCACAAACCAGCGATCGAAATCGCCGTGTGCCTGCAAGCCGCTGGCCGTTGGCTGCCCCGTCTGGATGATGGCCATTCGCATGCGCACCTCAGTTGTAATCCGGTGGCGACAGTTTGATGGCCTCTTCCAGCGAGGTTTTGCCGGCCTTGAGCAATTTGGCAATGGCGATGCGCAGCGGCTCCATGCCCTGCTGATAGGCCACCGCCTTGACCTGTTCTGAGGCGATGTTGTTTTTGATCAGTCGCCGCACTTCGCTGTCGATGGGCATCATTTCGAACACCCCGGTGCGGCCAAAGTAGCCGGTGTTGCGGCATTCGTCGCAGCCTTCGCCGTGGTACAGCAAATCCGGCGGGTCGATGTCCCACGGGTGCACCATCGACACCCACGCGGCCGCGTCGGTTTTCTGCGGCGATTTGCAGTGGGTGCACAGCAAGCGGATCAGGCGCTGTGCAATGACCCCGGCCAGGGTGCTTTTCAGCAGGTAATCGGGCACCCCCAGATCGAGCAGCCGGTTGATCGCCGAGGGCGCGTCGTTGGTGTGCAGTGTCGACAGCACGAGGTGACCGGTCAGGGACGCCTGCACCGCCATTTTCGCGGTTTCCAAATCACGGATCTCACCGACCATGATGATGTCGGGGTCCTGACGCAGCAAGGTGCGCACGCCGTCGGCAAAGGTCAAATTGATTTTCTTGTTGACCTGCATCTGGTTGAGCACCGGGAACACCATCTCAATGGGGTCTTCCACGGTGGACACATTGACTTCCGGCTTGGCCACCTGTTTGAGGGTGGAATACAGCGTGGTGGTCTTGCCTGAACCGGTCGGACCGGTCACCAGCACAATGCCATGTGGCCGGTTGATCATCTGATCCCACAGGCGCGATTCGGACTGGCTGAAGCCCAGATCGCGGTAATCCACCACCACCGCATCGGGATCGAAAATACGCATCACGCATTTCTCCCCGAAGGTGGTCGGCATGGTGGACACCCGCAGCTCCACTTCCTTGCCATTTTCCGACAGGGTCTTGATGCGGCCATCCTGCGGGCGGCGTTTTTCCGCCACATCAATGCGCGAAAGTATCTTGATGCGGCTGGTCACCGCGCCCATCACTGCCGGCGGCAGGTCGTACACCTTGAGCAGTTTGCCGTCGATGCGAAACCGCACCAGGCCGTCTTCGCGTTTGGGTTCCAGGTGGATGTCACTGGCCCTTTGATCGAAGGCGTATTGCAACAGCCAATCCAACAGGCCGATCACGTGCTGGTCATCGGCCGACAGGTCTTTGGTGCCGCCCAGCTTGACCAGCTGTTCCAGATTCAGCACCGGATCAAGCGACTTGCTCTTGTGCTGTTTTTTGGCATTCTGAACCTGTTTGTTGACCCCGTAAAACTCAAACAACAGGCGCTGGATGTCCAGTGGGTTGGCGTGCACGCGTTTGATGCTTTGCCGGTGAATGCGCTGGATGTCGCCCATCCACGCGGTGTTCAGCGGATCGGCGACCGCAATGGTGATGGTTTTATCACTCACTGCAATCGGCAGAATCTGATGTTTGCGCGCGTAGGCATGCGACACCACGGTGGTGACCTGATTGACATTGATCTTGGTCGGATCCAGCTTCAGGTATGGGATTTCGTGTTGTTTCGCCACCCATTGCGTGATGAATTCGATGGTGATGGGCTTTTGTGTCTGGTGATTCACCAGTTTGGTGTCCGCCAATGACACGTACGGATGCACCGTGGAAGAGGCCACCGTGGCGTTGTCCATCAAGCGGGCAAAATCTTTGGCATTGATGATTTTTGTTTGCAACCACTGCTTGGCGATGTCCGCCATGAAGGTGTTTTTGATTGCTGCATTGGTTTTCATGTGTTTTCCTGTGCCACCGCGGTCTCGATATCAGGTCAAATGCCGAGGCGGCATCGCTTCGGATGAGACAAGATTACCACAAGCTGTGGCAATCACAAACACGCCACGATGAATTTCACTCGCACGCATACAGACGCCGCAAGTTGTTCTCACTCAAGACGGTTTGCATCTCGCCACACTGCACCGAACCATCGGCCAGCATCAGCATCGCGTGGCTGGCATGTTGCCGGATGAGTTCCAGATCGTGGCTGGCCAGCACCACCAGCGTGTGCGACTGCAGATCGGCCAGCAGCGACAACATCCGCTGCTTGTACACCAGATCCAGATCATTGCTGGGTTCATCCAGCAACAGCACTTCAGCGCCTTGCATCAGGCAGGTGGCCAGCTCCACGCGCCGCCGTTCGCCGCCAGAAATCCGGTTGATGCTGTGTCCGGCCAAGGCCGTCAAACCCAGCGCTTGCATCCAGTGACTCTGATGTTGCGCGCGCTCGTCGGGCGACCATTCCGGTCGACAATAGGCGCCCATGCCGATCGCTTCGTCCACGCTGAAGTCCAACCCGGCTTCCAGGCCCTGCGGCAAATACGCCAGCGCTCGTGCTCGCGCCATGGGCGAGAAATCGGCCAGCGGCTGTCCGTGCAACAACACACGGCCCTGCAGCGGTTGCAACAGACCGGCCAGCGTGACCAGCAGGGTGGATTTGCCCACGCCGTTGGGTCCCAGCAATGCCCACATCTGACCGCGCTCCATGACCACACTCAAAGGCCGCGACCACAGCGCCCCGGCCTGCCCGATCTGCAGCGATTCCAGCGCGATCACCGCGGGCCCCGGTGACGATTCAAGAACAGGAACACGGGCACACCGAGCAACGCGGTGAACACGCCCACCGGCAACTGCAATGGCGCCATGACGCTGCGTGCCAGGGTATCGGAAAACAGCAAAAACACCCCGCCCAGCAAAGCCACCATGGGAATTAAATCTCGGTGCGCATGGCCCACCAGCAAGCGCCCGATGTGCGGCACCACCAGCCCGACAAAACCGATGCTGCCGGCCAGCGAGACCGCGGTGGCCGTGAACAGCGACGAAACCGTAAACAGCATCAGGTTCATGCGGTTCACGGACACCCCGGTTTTTGCCGCGAAAACCTCACCTCGGGCCATCAGATCCATCGCCCGATGGCGGTAAAACACCCACAGACTGCCGGCCAGCAGCACCAGCGGCGCCAATGGATTCAAGCCGGCATACGACAGGTCACCCATCAACCAGAACATCATGGACTTCAGGTTGCGTTCGGGCGCCACACTCAACATGAAACTGATCAAAGCGGCAAAGCCGAAGGCCATAACCACGCCGTTGAGCAACAAGCGATTGCTGTGGATGCCGGCACGGTAGCTCAGACGCAACACCAAACCCATGGCCAGCACGCTGCCGATCAAGCCAAACAGGGTGAACAGGGTCAGAGACATCTGCACACCCCACATCAACAACAGCAACTGCGTTGAGGCGGCGGCACCCGAAATGCCCAGCACGTAGGGGTCGGCGAGGGGGTTTTTGAGCAGGTTCTGAATCATCAGTCCGGCCAGAGACAACAAGGCACCCACCAAAACCGCATTGACAATGCGCGGCACGCGCAGGTCCCAGATCACACGTTGTTGTACGGCCGATTCGGCCGACCAGAAATCGGCCCAGGACACTTCAGTGGCACCAATGAACACCGCGCCCAGGGCGCCGGCCAACAACACCGCGGCGGCGGCCAGAAGTTTCCAGCGATTGTGCAAGCGGATTTTATTGCACAATGTTCAGGGACAGTATTTTATTGCGCAACACCGTGATTTCAGCATTGCCTGTGGCAAAACGGCTGGACAGTCGCACCCGGTCATCGGACACCGCCAGCAATTTGCCATAGATGGGCCGCCCACGCCGGGTCTTGATGCGCACGTTGTTGCCCACCGCGCTGTGCCAGTCGCTGACGTCCAGCAGGCTGCGTTTTTTGGATCCGACCGTGTATTTGATCGTGCGCACCAGCGGTTTAGTTTGCTGGGCCGCTTCCTGTTTGGCTTTCTCAATGGATTGTTTGATTTCAAACTCTTCCCGCAAAACGTCTTCATTGAGCGCCAGGTGGTCGATCTTTTCCAGCACAACCGGCAGGTACTCGTTTTCTCCAAGCGCCACTTCCATGTCAAACTGGGCAAAGAACTCGTTTTGCGTCAGTTTGAGAATCTCGGCCATGTAGTTCTTGTCTTTGATATTGAAAATCACGTTGAATTCCGCTTCCGGATTGAGACTGCGCTGATACCAGTTGTACACCGTTTCAGGCAATTCTTGATTGGCCATCAAACGCAGGTATTTTTGCAGTTGCGAAGCGCTGTTGAGACGATAGGCCGCCACGGAGTTGTTGTACTGTTCCGCACACATGTTGTTGCGTTTTAAATTGAATCCCAAATCCTGATAATAGTAATACAGGGATTCAAGCACCATGTCGTTGAGGATGGCGGTTTGCGCCGAGCCGGATTCCAGCGTGCCCGACCAGTTCACATACCACATGTCTTGCGCTTCAGCATTCAGGTTGAATTCAAATCGGTCTTCACCCACGTTCGAATACTGCAATTCAACGTTCTGCGTCAGCGGTTCACTACTGATGGCGTGCCATTGTTCAGGTGTGAAAAACAAATTCCCTGTTTCGCCGCAACCAAATCCACCGAGATAACCCGCCATCAATGGCCAGTAACCGTTCTCAAGAATCGATTGTTGTAAATCGGTGCCTGCATTATTCAGCTGGACGTTTTTAAACAGCACGGCCATTTGCGTCGGCAGATGCGAAATCAACCGGTGTTTTTCTTCCAGCATCAGTTGCCAGCTGTCAAATTGAATCACCAGCTGGCCGATGTTGAAACCCTGCCGATGGCCGTTGGGCGTGAACACCACATTGCGCAATTCGATGGTGTCGGAGAGCAAGGCCGGCTGCATGCTGCGATAACTCCACTGACCCAGCAAAGAGGCTTGGGAAATGACCGTGTCTGCCAACAGAATGGAGTGTTCTCTTATGCGCCACACCGGGTAGGCGGACAACAGAACAACCAACAGTAAAAACAACACAAATTTTCTTTTCATATTTACATAACCGGTTCAGCGAACCCTGCAAAAGCAGAGATTATTATCGTTTGGATTTGTTTTGAAGACAACGGTACATTCGGAAAATTGCCCACCGGCTCATAGTTTTGATGGAATTGTGGGTGGCCAGGCTCAACCGCTTCGGCGTCCTGGCGCAACTCATAACTGGTTGAATATCTGAAGGGCCAGATGTCCAAGAAAGGCAGTTTGCGGGACACCGTGGCCATGAAGCCACTGATGTGACTGAGCACTGGGATTTGTTCCTTGGCTGCCACCACCCAGCTGTTTTGCGGCCGCATGTCATCGCGGATGCTGCCTTCCAGAGCACGGGCAAATTCCAGTGAATAAATGATCAAGCCGTTTTCAGTGTTCAGCACTTCAGATCGCGGGTCAAAGTTGTGCGAACCAATCATGGCGATCGCCCCGTCGATGACAAATGATTTGGCGTGCATGCCGTAGCGGGTTTCTGCGCCGGTGCTGTGATTTGCAAACGCCTGTTGCACATGACCCGGGCGGTCTTTGTATTCATAAATGTGCATGTCCAGGGTTTTCAGATAAAAACGCTTGTGCTTGAAAGAAATGGCGTACACGTAAAAAGCATCGGTGGACGACAGGCTGTTGGTGGACACCTGCAAACGCAGATCCGGGTTTTTTTTGCGCAATTTTTTCAGCGCCTTGCGGGCCTGTCGACTGAACACCAGGTACGGCGTCTGCATCAGAATGCTCTGCTTGGCCGAACTCAACAGCTCGCGCAGTTTGTTGGTCAATTGACGCGTTTGTTTGCGCGTCTTGCGATTGAACGGCTTGTCCGGTGAATCACTGAAATATTCCGCGTGGTACAGTTTGATCGCCGGTGCCACAAATTTTTCCTGAATCAGGGCGGGATCGCCGGCCAGCGTCAACAGGCGCTGCGTGCGTTCACTGCGCTCGCTGTTGCGCAACCACTCCGGTTCGGTCTCCTGGTCGTTGAGTATGCGCTGCGACACGTCATCCAGGTATTCACTGGGCACCGCGTATTCGCTGTCCCAAAACGCCTGAAAAGACGCGGCCATTTCCTCAACCACCGGGCCGACCGTCAACACATCGCGGTCTTTGTAATTAAAATCCGGATCCCAGTCGTAGTAGCGGTTCTGGTAGTTGCGTCCACCGATGATCCCATAATTTCGGTCCACAATGAACGTCTTGTTGTGCATGCGCCGGTTCAGTTTGGCCAGGCAACAGGCCAGGGCGCTGAGAAAATCCACGGTGGAGGTCTGCGCCTCCATAAACACCGGGTTGTATAATTGTATATTGAGATTCTCGTGCAGCGTGGTCAGCTCAGCAATCAGCCAGGAGTTGTCAAATGAAAACAGCTGATCGAATATGATCCGCACTTCCACTCCGCGGCGGGCCGCAGCGAGCAGTTCCTGCACCATCAATTGACCGACTTCATCGTCAACCCAGATGAACGACTGAATGTGAATGGATTGCTGTGCGGCGCGGATCAGATTGATGCGCGCCATCAGCGATTCTTCTCCGTGGTCCAGAATCACTGCACGGTTTTTGCCGTCCCCGGCCGCCTGCCGACGCAGCTCAGCCAGCGGGGTTTCACTCGCGCAGCTGTTGCGATTGATCACCGGACAGGTCAGGGTTTTATCCTTTTTAACCGCCGTGGTTACGCGCACCTGCTGTCGGGTTTCTTTGTTGATGTGGCACCCCGTCAACAGCAAAGTCAGCACACACACCCAGGACCATCCAAAGTTCATTTTGTTATTTTATTCCCATTGCAAAGGCGACTCGCACACACACTTTGTCCACATCCCGAGTGGTGGGTGCCTGCCTGTGGACTTCGCTCATCCGTTTCACCGATGTCTAACCGCTCAACTCAATGCATGCGCCAGCGCAATGCACGCCGCTCATTTTACAAACCGTCCCGCAGGATGTCCAGTTGCCCGGCAGCGCATAAATGCAAGCGCAGCAAGCCGGCTTTGGTTATAATGCATCCGGTCAGTCCGGCGCAAGGCATTGATCTGCCGGCAACTCACGTCCATGCGCAAAAATAATCACAAAGAAAACACACACCACACCGCTTTGCTTGATTGCATTCGAACGCGCATTGAACAACGCGGGCCTTTGCCGTTTCGTGAATTCATGGACATAGCCTTGTATCAACCGGGCCTGGGCTATTACAGCGCAGGCAACATCAAGATCGGTGCCGACGGGGATTTTGTCACCGCACCGGAAATGAGTCCATTTTTCGGCGCGGCGCTGGCGCACCAGTTCGCTGCGTACATGCAACAGCTGGATGACCCGTGCATCTTGGAACTCGGTGCCGGCACCGGTGTTTTCGCCGCGCAATGCCTGCAAACACTCGAGGCGCTGGATGCCTTGCCGCAGCGTTATGCCATTCTGGAAGTCAGCGCCGATTTTCGCGCCGTGCAACAACAACGCCTGGAACAACTGCCGGCGCATTTACAGCGCCGCGTTGAATGGCTGGATCAACCGCCGCAAACCCCCTGGCAGGGCGTGGTGTTTGGTAATGAGGTGTTGGACGCGTTGCCGGTGGAGGTGTTTCGCAATCACCGCGGTGCATTGCAACAGCTGTGCATCGGGCTGGATGAAGCCGGCGCGTTGTGCGAAATCTGGCGCCCCATGCCTGCGCGTTTGTTGCAACACTTGTCCGACGCGGGGCGGCAATTGCCGGAAGGTCACCGCGCTGAATTCCTGCCACAGCTGCAACCCTGGCTGGCACACGTCACCGAACACCTGACGCGCGGCCAGGTGCTGTTCATTGACTACGGCTACTGCGACGCCGAGTGGCACCACCCGCAACGCCGCGAAGGCACGCTGGTGTGCCACCATCGACACCGCGCCAATTTTGAGCCGCTGCAGCGCATCGGCCGACAGGACATCACCGCGTTTGTGAATTTTTCCACACTGGCTG
The DNA here is from genome assembly GCA_050303435.1 of Marinicellaceae bacterium. Classification (GTDB taxonomy): domain Bacteria; phylum Pseudomonadota; class Gammaproteobacteria; order Xanthomonadales; family Marinicellaceae; genus JBNLBT01. Next base: position 9,673 of record JBNLBT010000003.1, on the reverse strand, counting down.
AAGCCGGCACCGCGCTGGGCCTGACACCGGGCGGCTACACGGCTCAGGCGCAGTTTCTCATCGACCTTGGCATCGACCGCCTGATCCCCAATGATCTGGACCCCAGCGAGTATCTCGACCTGATCGGCGGCCTGAAGCGGCTGATCCTGCCCACCGAGATGGGGGAAAAATTCAAAGTCATGAGCCTGTTGAAGGGCGAGGAAATTGCCCCGGCGGGATTTGAAAATAACCTGGGCCGACTCTTGTAATTTGCCTTTGGACACCGCATTATAGTGGCCAACTCAATCCAGTCAACGCCGTGTTAGACATCAGCAACCAATCCTGCACCCTGCCCGACATCGCCGCCGAGGAAAAGGCCAAAATCGGCGGGCAACTGCACTGGGTTGGCATGAGCGATGTGGAAATGCCGCTGCGGCTGCTGGCCGACGTCGAAACCGCGCCCACCGCCGCGCGGGTGCGCGCCGAAGTCAGCCTGGATGACGCCACCAGCCGGGGCATCCACATGTCGCGACTGTATCTGGCCTGCGATGAAATGTTCAGTCAACGGCGCATTGGTTTCAATGCGTTGGTCGATCTGACGCAGGATTTCCTGCACAGCCACGCCGATCTCAGTCAAAACGCCCTGGTGGAAGTGGAAAGCGAGGCCCTGCTGCGACGCGCGGCGCTGGTCAGTGAACACGCCGGCTGGCGCGCCTACCCGGTGAAACTGTCGCTGGTGAACTGCCATCAACGCGGCATCAGCCGCTATCTGAGCTTTCAAATCACCTATTCCAGCACCTGCCCCTGTTCCGCGGCGCTGGCCAGACAATTGATCCAGCAGAATTTTGCCCGCCATTTCGACGGCCAGAAAACTGTGCCCGCGGACGCGGTGCTGCAGTGGCTTGGCGGCGAAGAGGGCATCAACGCCACCCCGCACAGCCAGCGCAGTTCCGCGGTGGTGAAGATCCGTCTGCCCGACGCGGTGGACGCGGTGCCGGTTGAACGCATGATTGGCGCCGTGGAAAAAGCCTTGCAAACGCCCGTGCAGGCCGCGGTGAAACGCGCCGATGAGCAGGCCTTCGCCCTGCGCAACGGGCAAAACCTGATGTTCTGTGAAGACGCCGCGCGGCGAATCAAACACGCGCTGTCGAGTCACCCCGATGCGCTGCAGTTTCACCTGCGCGTCACCCACCACGAAAGCCTGCACCCGCACGACGCCACCGCCGAAGCCTACAGCGACTGATCGCGGGCGGCCCGCTCAAGACTGTGGCCTGAGCCTGCACGCCGTTGAGTGCAATACAGCCCCGTGCATGGATCGCTTTCACAGACCCTGATGTGGCCTGTGTCCTTGGTGTAAAATAGGCCCGAATCCATTGCAGGCACAAACAACGTGAACATTGATCTGACCGGTAAAACCGCCGTGGTGTGCGGCTCATCCCAAGGCATCGGCGCCGCCGTTGCCAGGCAATTGGCTCAACAGGGCGCCGACGTGGTGCTGATGGCGCGCAACGGCGATGCCTTGCACGCCGTGAAAGACCGCTTGCCGTGTGCAGATGGACAAAGGCACCGCATTCTGGTGGCCGATTTCAGTGCCTCCGATCAGGTGTATGAGGCCATCCAATCCGCCGTGGTCAACGGCCTGAGTGCACAGATTCTGGTCAACAACACCGGCGGACCGCCGCCCGGGCCGGCGCACAGCGCCCAGGTCAGCGATTTTCAGCGCGCCTTCGAACAACATCTGGTGTGCAACCATCACCTGGTGCAGTCGCTGTTGCCGGGCATGCGTGAAGCCGAATACGGACGCATCATCAACGTCATCTCCACTTCAGTGAAAATTCCCCTGCCAAACCTCGGGGTGTCCAACACCATCCGTGGCGCGGTGGCCAGCTGGGCCAAAACCCTGGCCAATGAGCTGGGCCCGGACGGCATCACGGTCAACAACGTGCTGCCGGGCGCCACCGAAACCGGCCGCCTGCAGGCAATCTTTGAAAACAAAGCCAAAAAACTCGGCCTCGGCCTGGACGAGCTCATCGAGATGGAGCGCAACAGCATCCCGCTGCGGCGTTTTGGCCAACCCGAAGAGTTTGCCCAGGTGGTCGGCTTTCTGGCCGCACCGGCGGCCGCCTACGTCAGCGGCGTCAGCCTGCCGGTCGACGGCGGCCGCACCGGGTGTCTGTGATGCAACGCATTCGCAATTACATCAACGGCGAATTGCTGCCGCCGGTCAACGGCGCGTACATCGACAACGTCGAACCGGCCACCGGCGCGGTGTATGCCCAGGTGCCGGAATCGGACTGCGATGACCTGCAAAAAGCGGTCGCTGCCGCGCAAGATGCGCAACCGGGCTGGGCCGACACCGCCGCCGATGAACGCGCCGATGTGCTGGAAAAACTGGCCGGCCTGATCGACCGGGATGCCGAGGCACTGGCGGTGATCGAAGCCACAGACAACGGCAAAGCGGTCAGTTACGCGCGCGCTGTGGACATTTACCGCGCGGCCGCCAACATCCGCTTTTTTGCCCGCGCCATCACCCAGTTTGCCAGCGAGTCCCACGCCATGGGCTCTGTGGCCATCAATTACACCCTGCGCGAACCGCTCGGTGTGGTGGCCTGCATTTCTCCGTGGAATTTTCCCTTGTATTTATTCACCTGGAAAATCGCCCCGGCGCTGGCGGCCGGCAACGCGGTGATCGCCAAACCGTCTGAATTGACGCCGATGAGTGCGCACGCGCTGTCCAGCTTGTGCATCGAAGCCGGTCTGCCGCCGGGGGTGTTGAACATTTTGCACGGCTCAGGCGCGTCCATTGGCGCGCCCCTGACCACCCACCCGGCGATCCAGGCGGTGTCCTTCACCGGTGGATCGGCCACCGGCACCGCAATCAAGAAAGCCACCGCCGCGGGGCACCAGAAGCTGTCGCTGGAGCTGGGCGGCAAAAACCCCACGCTGGTGTTTGCCGACTGCGATTTTGAGCACACCGTTGACGAAGTGGTGCGCGCGGCGTTTGCCAATCAGGGCCAGATTTGTCTGTGCGGTTCCCGCGTGTACATTGAAGCGCCGCTGTACGCGCGCTTTGTCGTGGCCATGCAACAGCGCATCGAACGCATCCGCATTGGCGATCCATTGGAGCCAGACACCGAGCACGGCGCCTGCGTGTCCGCAGCGCACATGAACAAGGTGCTCGGTTACATCCAGCTGGCGCAGGACGAAGGCGGCGAAGTGCTCACCGGCGGTCAGCGGGTGCATCTTGAAGGCCGCTGCCGCGATGGGTTTTTTATTGCACCGACCCTGATCGCGGGGCTGGGCAATGCCTGCCGCACCAATCAGGAAGAAATTTTCGGCCCGGTGTGCACGGTGCAGCCGTTCGACAACGAAGATCACGCCGTGGCGCTGGCCAACGATTCGGATTTTGGCCTGGCGGCCAGCCTCTGGAGCAGCGACGTAAAACGCTGCCACCGCGTGGCACGGCGCCTGCAGGCCGGCATTGTGTGGGTCAACTGCTGGATGGTGCGCGATCTGCGCACCCCGTTCGGCGGCGTCAAGGAATCCGGCCAGGGCCGCGAAGGCGCGCACCACGGCATCGATGAATACGTTGAAACGAAGTACCTCTGCTTCGGCAACCTGGGGAAATGACATGAGTCACGTTCTTTATCCGTCCACGAACCTTGCTGCCAC